>JAXHVA010000041.1:0-40076 GCA_034189035.1 Thermodesulfobacteriota bacterium | reverse complement strand
ATCTCCCCTGTTTCATCGAGGATGCAAAGATACATTTTTCTTGCGTGAAGATCGATTCTGCAATAATATTTGTGTTGTTTAGTATAAAACCTCATCTGATCTCCTCCTTTTTTATTGGTTTGTGGTTCGGTGTTGAAACTCATAATACCATAGCTTAGGAGGAGACCTTAAATAGTATCATTGCTCTTCCAGTGGAGAGCTAAAAATCCGCGCCCGCTGAAGAGCCTGTTAAATGGTCTACAAATTCAAATCATATATAAGGTTGAAGATTGGACAAACGGTATCAGGTTTTTATATGCACAAAGAGAAGCTCTGTGGATTAATAATAGGTTACCATAGAAACGAACTCCCTTATGAATTTTTTTGCAAGGTTTACTGCAAACCTGGGAACCTTAAGTTCACTCATCTTGGCTTCTATGAGCAATACGGGGCTCTTCCCTTTTGTTTATGAGAAAGTCAACCTCCCGTTTGGAGAGATCTCTTATAAAAAAAAGTTCTTAGGGGCCAAGACCGTTCTCTTTGAACTGATTGCATAAGCGGTTTAGCCCCGTTGCCACTATATTTTCGAAATGGGGGCCTTGTTCTGAGACATACGACCAGTCACAAAAATAATACTTCTTCTCCTTTTTTATGGTTTTATGAATCTTTCTCTGCCATGGCTGTAAAGAAACAGATAAGGTAGAGTTTGGTCAATGAATCGAGCCATGCGCTTACAGTGCCATGGGATACCTGCAAGTTTTCCTTGAGATTGTTGATGGACAATATGCTTCCCATACATTTTGGGAGTAGGGAGACAAGAGTCTCAACCCCATCGATATCTGAAATCCTTGTGAGGTCTCTGATCTCTTCCCTGAGGTATAAAGTGAGGTAATCCTGGTGCCACATGTTTGAAAAGGCCGTATCTCCCTTCAATAAAAAGCTCGGGAAATGGGCCGAATTCATAGGCTTGCTCACATAAGTCATAGGGAAGGGGCCTCCCATCCGCTATGCTGAAAAAGAAATCCAGCCATTTTTCTTTCAAAAGTATCTCATGCCATGCCCTCAATTCATCAAACCTCTTCGCGCGCATCTCGGAAAGGGAAAAAGGGAAGAGATGAAAGAGGAAGTATCTTGCTATGAGTGCATCACCGTTTTGTCTGAAAAGATCAAGCCTGACGCTCCTGGAAACTACAAAACGAAATGTCTCATGAAACTGATCATAGTGCTCCTTAAGAGTATCTTTCCACTTGGTGCGATTATGGATCTCATCCACGCTATCCATACCTCTGTATTCCCATTCAGTAATAGCCTTGCATCCGATTCAAAGAATATAGGATCTTCCCGATACGCTACCTTGACCTTAGGGGCATCCCAGTTATAAAAGAGGGAGGGGCGGCCCTTCTTATCCAAATAAATTTTGAGAAGGGAGGCCTTGCTGGACTGGCGAGGCCTTTCTATAAATATCATCTTTAGAGCCAGTGCCTTCTTTTCCAGGGCTCCATATGGGCAGGTGTCTTTTTACGAACTTCATGTTATGAATACATACCCGAACCAGTAAATTTTCAAGAGTATAATCTAAACATACCCTTAAATATCGCCCCGCTTTCAGTGAAAACCCAAGTTTATCCTTTATGCGGCTCAAGCCGACTGCTGTGATTTTTTTGATCCATGGGGTATGTTTCATCCCCAGGATAGACAATCCTGAGATGTGCCAAATCGAATCCCATAAAATCTCTTTATTTTGTAACAGAATTTTCACGGTTAATTATCCGCAGGCTCATTTGCCGATATGAATTGAACAATAAATAAAAAAAGGCTTAGAATTACTTCTAAACCTTCTTTTATGGCTGGGAGACCAGGATTCGAACCTGGGTTGACGGAGTCAGAGTCCGTAGTCCTGCCGCTGGACGATCTCCCATAGATTTTTTTAATTATTTTGTTTATGAAAGATTCACTCTTTTATGGCCAAATAATTAAACACAACTCCCATAAAAAGTCAACAAAAATATATAGATCGATTTATCTATAGTAAATTGTGAACCTTCAAAATCGACTCAAATCGCAAGGAAAATACAATTTAATCAAAAAAATTAACTAGTTATTGACTTCATTCAGCAAAAATCGGTCACAGCAAAGGCAATAGCCATTAAATAATTATACATCCCAAATATGATAAAGAATTAGAATTCACTTTTTGTGACTTCAGCAATCCAGTTTAGATAATCCTTTGACCCAGAAAGAATAGACAAGGAGATGATCTCTGGAACGTCATAACTGTGAAGCGTAATCACCCTATCTACTATTTTTTCAAATAATACGGCTCTGCTTTTCATGATTAAGAGGATTTCGCTTTCATCGCAAACCTCACCCTTCCAGTGGAATATCGATCTGATCTGGGGAATAATATTTGCACATGCTACCAATTCATCTTCTACAAGGGTCTTTCCGATCTTTAAAGCCTCCTCGTAAGAATCTGAAGTTACGAAAATTACAATATAATCACTCTTTGCCATCGATTACCTCACATATATGGGGTTTGAGAATACCCAAGCAGCCTCTTTCTTAAAGAATCCTGGACGTAAAAGTTCCACTCGATAGACCCCTTTATCACTTACTTCGTATCGAAGCACCCTATCCACTTTGCTTTTGACTCTCTTCCCATTTCTCATAAGTCTTATAATGGCCTTCTTTGGAGACTCAATATTGAGAACCATTCCTCTTCTCAACTCAACCTCTTCTCCCATAATTGCCTCTTTTTCTCTCCTTCTTGTAAAGAAACGAAATCCACGGGAATCTCCTAATCTGTCATTGGACACAAAGCAGTTTCCCCTTTTCAGTGCAGAGTAGACTAATAACTTATCATCCTTGAAGTTCCCTGTCAATGGACTTGTAAGCAATATATGGGTATTAATCGCTTTGAAAAGGAAGCGATACGGGAAAATTATCCAGGAGAAAGGCCCCCTTTTAAAAGTATAGTCATGAGCATCTGAGTCTCCGATTGCCACAATCTTTCTCTTCATAGATTCTTCATCCCACTTTTCTAATGTCCTGTGGTTCGGATACCGTATTGCATCTCCAGGATTATAGTAGTAATATAAAGCACTTAAAATACTCTGTGCCTTACCTTTCCAGTCAGAAGAATAATCCCATATCGACATACCAACATATCCATCGACTGTCCAATCATTCCAGGTAAAGCCATGACCCCCATCTATTAAAGGAGATCCCTTCTCAAAAGGATGTGCTATAAACCCAAAGCCTCCTTGTCTATTTACTTCATCGATAACCTGTTGAGGATTTATGTCACTTTCTGGTATAACTTCGTATACATCGTAAGCCAAATAATGGTTATACCTCTTATTAACCTCTGTACCGATCAATACCAGTACTTCTTCATACCAGTCTTCCTTCCTATCATGGAGGCCCTCAAGGGTATTATGATCATTAAAACAGATAAAATCCAATCCGGATTTTTGTGCTATTCGAGCTATATCTTCGATGCTTTTTGTCCCGTCAGAATACGTAGAATGTATATGCATATTTCCCACATATTCAAAGTATCTATTGTAAATTTTCCTTTCATAAAAAGTCTCCATCCCCAAGAATAAATAACCTCCTATTCGTATATATTCTTAACTTGACATCAAAATTAGATTCAATTATATTACAAGTTTATGTAAAATGGTAGTTTCCCATATAAAAATTTTGGCGAGAAACCGCATTTTACACTCTTAACCTGTCACTGATATTGGACAAAAGGGCCACTTCAGAATGGTTATGAGTTCAATCTTAGCTCAATTCAAAGGAGTGAATTTTTATGCCCCATGGTTTACGAAATCCGAAAATCGCTTTTCAGAGTTATGAATTAAACAGAATACATCACGGATATACCAATAGAACACTCAAGGTTGACCTTAAAAGAAAAACCTTTGAAATAAAGCCGGTCACTGATATTATGAAGGAAAAGTTCATAGGAGGCAAAGGATTCGACCTCTATCTTCTATGGCATGCAGTAAACAGCGATACAAAATGGGATAGTCCGGAAAATGAGATATGCATTGCTGCAGGGCCACTTGGTGGAACACCTATATACCCTGGCTCTGGAAAATCAATCGTCACTACGATCTCTCCTTTAACCGGAAATGTCATAGACAGTAATGTAGGGGGATATTTTGGTCCTTATCTGAAGTTTGCTGGATTCGATGCATTAGAGATACAGGAAAAAACTGACAAGGAAATTGTAATAATCATAGACGGTGTAATGGGCTCTCTGACAATGGAATACCCTCCTCAAGGTCTCTCGGACGAGGCATATGAGATCACTACATACTACCATCATCAATTAGGCAAAGAGAACCAGCGGGATGTATCTGTTGTCTGTTCAGGAACAGCAGCTAAACATACATCCTTCGGTTGTCTCAACTTTTCATGGTACGATACAGCACGAAGGAGTGTACGTGTAAAACAGGCCGGCAGAGGAGGTATCGGCACTGTATTCTCTGATAAGAAGATAAAGGCTATTGTAGTCAAGAGTCCAAAGGTCTCAATAGGACTCAATGATCCTGCAGACAGTGAAGATCTTTTGAGAATCGGGAGGGCTCATTCCACTGAAATACGAGAAGTCGATCCTCTCCAAAATGAGATGTCAACGATTGGAACAACGCACCTTGTTACGATTATGGATGACTACGACCTTCTTCCCATCAATAACTTTAAATTCGGAAGCCACAGGGATTCGTGTAAGATGGGAAGTGAGGAATACAGGAAACGATTTCATCGAGGATTCGATGGATGTTGGATGGGCTGTGCACTCGCGTGTGCCCACTGTGTAAAAGATTTTACCTTAATGACAGGACCCAAAAAAGGAGAAAAGGTCCTAGTAGACGGGCCTGAATATGAGACAATATCAAGTTGCGGTTCCAATTGCGGCATATTCGATGCTGACCACGTTATAGAGGCAAACTACTGGTGTGACACATACGGTCTAGACACCATTTCAGTAGGTACTTCTATTGCTTTTGCTATGGAATGTTATGAAAAGGGGCTTATCACCAAAGAACACACACAAGGGCTTGAACTGAACTTCGGGAACAAGGATGCTTTTTTAGAGCTGATCCATCAGATGGCCCAGGGAAAAGGATTCGGAATTATTGTGGGAAAAGGTGTGAGAAGGATGAAGGAGATATTCCATAAAGAATACGGTGCTGATCAAGAATATATAAATGACATTGGAATGGAGGCAAAGGGACTTGAGTTCTCTCAGTATATCTCCAAGGAGTCACTGGCACAACAGGGTGGATACGGCCTTGCCCTCAAAGGCCCGCAACACGATGAGGCATGGCTGATATTTTTAGACATGGTTCAGAATTACATGCCGGATTTTGAAGAAAAGGCCGAAGCACTCCATTGGTTCCCTATGTTCAGGACATGGTTTAGTCTTTGCGGCCTTTGCAAACTCCCATGGAACGATGTACAGCCCACAGACAATAGGAATACACCCGAGCCAGCCAAAGTAATGAAACACGTTAAATGGTATTCTCAATACTTTGCTGCAACTACTGGAAGGCCAATAGACCCCGATGGAATGATCAAAATGAGTGAAGTTGTATACAACTTTCAGAGGATATTCGGGCTGAAGATGGGTTTTGGAACGAAGGCAGATGATCATATTCCATTTAGAGCGATGGGCCCCGTCACTGAGGAAGAATACCTTTCAAGGCAGGAGAGATACGATAATCAGCTTAAGGAGCTCATTGATGTCGATCCTTCCGGCATGTCTATAACCCAGAGGCTGAAAACCCTACGAATGTACCGTGAACAGAGATACGAAACACTCAAAGACGCAGTCTATAAGAGAAGAGGATGGACAAAGGAGGGCGTACCAAGTCTCAAGAAAGTAAGAGAGTTAGGAATCGATTTTCCAGATGTTGTTGAACTTTTAAAAAAGACCAATACACTATGTAGTGTTGGTCCAGCAATGAACAAAAGTGCCATTTATTGAAGAATACTATGTACTTAAATTCAGGAGTGAGAATGATAATTGTGGATGGAAAAGAACTCGATTGGATTCGAGGGGAAGCGATTGTTACGGCGATAAAGAGGGCTAAATCATATCATCCTTTTATGATCATCTCCCTTAACGGCAAAATGATTAGAAAAGAAAAATGGGGAGAAAAGGAGGTAAGCAACGGGGATGAGATCAACACCCTTTTGATGATAGCCGGTGGTTAAGGATTTGAACAAACCTGACAAATGATATAAGAGGTTGATATGAACATTCATGGCCTTGTCCTTATCTTCATAGCCTACTTTTTAGGTTCTATGCCTACAGGGCTTATCCTGTCGAGTTATCTGGGAAAGATAGATATCAGAAAAGAAGGAAGCGGGAATATTGGAGCAACAAATGTCTATAGGACCCTTGGAAAGAGTCTGGGCGCAATCACCCTTTTAGGAGATGTATTAAAGGGACTGATCCCAGTGGCTATTGCTATCTGGCTTTTAAAATCAGAGATATGGATTGGTTTGACTTTGCTTTCTGCTTTTTTGGGACATATTTATCCAGTCTTTCTAAAATTCAAGGGGGGCAAAGGTGTAGCCACTGCATTAGGAGTATTCGTTATCATTATTCCATGGGCCGTTTTAATTTCTTTCCTAGTATTTGCTGGAACACTTTATAAATGGCGATATGTTTCCCTGAGTTCTATGATAGCTACAGGAAGCCTACCACTTTGGATTTTTCTGCTGCAATATTCAGGGGGCTATCTTTTCTTTAGCATAATCGTTGCTGGGTTTGTAATATTGAAACACCAGGATAATATCAAAAATCTTATAAATGGAGAAGAATCAAGGATAGATCGGAAGTAATCATTTAAAAATACAGGCAAAAGCATGGAAAGGTGCTTAAATTGTGGTAAGGAATCCAGATTAATCACCAGGTCATTTATGACGTGTGTCGCGTGTATCAGAGAAGAATTTGAAAAAGTGAGACCTCGCATAGAAGAGGCCCACTCCCGTTCACGGGAAGCATTCCTCATTCCTTCTAAAGCCCCAAGAAAAACAGATGGAGTAAAGTGTACTATTTGTGCAAGCGAGTGCATGATCCCAGATGGGAAGAGAGGTTTTTGCGGGCTTCGCCAAAATCAGAACGGAAAATTAACAGGGGCAGGGCCAAAGAAAGGAAATTTATCTTTTTATTATGATCCCCTTCCGACAAACTGTGTGGCTGACTGGGTTTGTCCAGGAGGAACAGGAGAAGGATACCCTGATTTTGCGTATTCACCAAAAGCCGAATATGGATACAAGAACCTAGCTGTATTCTATCAAGCCTGTTCATTTAATTGCATGTACTGCCAGAACTGGCAATACCGGAAAAGGGTATTTCAAGAGCCGATAACCTCCCCTGATAACCTGGCGGGTTGTGTCGATTCCAAGACCTCGTGTATATGTTTTTTCGGCGGAGATCCTTCTGTTCAACTCCCCCATGCTATCCTTGCCTCGCGAATCGCATTAGAAAAGAACAAAGACAGAATTCTGCGTATCTGTTGGGAGACGAACGGTACGATGAATCCACTGTTACTCGATGAGGCAGCAGAACTGTCTTTGAAATCAGGAGGATGTATAAAAATCGATTTGAAGGCATGGAATGAGTCTCTTCATCAAGCCCTCACTGGTGTGAGTAATAAAAGGACCTTTGAAAACTTTAAGAGGATAGCCTTTATGACAAAAAAAAGGCCCCATCCACCACCTTTGATTGCCAGTACACTCTTGGTCCCTGGATATATCGATGAACAGGAGGTATCCCAGATAGCACGGTTTATCGCCTCTTTGAATCCGGAAATCCCGTATAGCCTTTTGGGATTCTATCCCCATTTTTATATGGTCGATCTTCCAAAAACATCGAGAAAACATGCGCTAAGATGTAAAGAACTGGCTGAAATGGAAGGTTTAAAGAATGTCAGAGTCGGTAATATCCATCTACTGAGTAATAATTGCGCTTGAATGAGGAAGAGTGAAAGGAGTACAGACATGAATTTACCAAAAGACCTAAAATATACGAAAGAACACGAGTGGGCTAGGCTTGAAGACAAAGAGGTTGTTGTTGGAATCACCGATTTTGCTCAGAGCGAACTCGGAGACGTTGTATATGTTGAGCTTTCAGCCAAGGGAGAAAAGGTAGAAAAGGATAAACCCTTTGGTGTAATAGAGTCCGTAAAGGCTGTCTCTGACCTGTACAGCCCAATAAGTGGTAATATCATTCAGATTAATTCTACATTAGATGAGACTCCACAAATGGTGAATGATGACCCTTATGGTGAAGGGTGGATCGTACGGATTATGCCTCTTGATATCTCTGAGCTAAAAACGCTACTCAGTGCCAGTGAATACGAGGAATTCATAAAAGAAAACATATAGAATCTATGGGACAGGATCACAGAACCAAGAACCTGAGAAAACTGATGTCGTATATACTGAGACATCGGCCAGATGAATTTGGACTCGTTCTGGATGAAGAGGGATTTATATCTATAAAAGAGCTACATAGAGCCATCATCGAAGAAGAAGGATGGTCATATGTACGTGCTGGTGATATCCTCCATGTTGTCCATACTAGTGACAAAGAGAGGTTTCAAATCAACGGAAAACGGATAAGGGCCGCTTATGGCCACTCTTTTCCTATGAATATAAAATATGAACCTTGTGTGCCCCCAAAGATACTTTACCATGGAACCAGATTAAAGACGTATCCCAGCATCCTGCAAAACGGTTTAAGGCCTATGGGACGACAGTATGTACACCTCACGACTTTACAAGAATTAGCCCTTCGTATCGGGCATCGACGGACTACGGAGCCCATCCTCTTGACCATAAATTCCAAAAGGGCAAATGAGGAAGGTATCGTCTTTTTTAGAGCGAACGAACTGATCTATCTAGTTGAAGCACTACCTGTTGCATATATAAACGTCCCTCCCCTTCCTAAAAGAAGCAAGAAAAAAGAGGTGAAGAAGAAAAAAGAGACAGAGCCAGAGGTCTTGGAACATATCCTATTCGCCACGAGATTACACCCCCATAAGCACTCCAAAGAGAACAAGAGGAAGAGAGTGTCCAACAAAAAAGAATGGAGAAAACATAAAGTTCCGTATAAAAAGTACTGTTGACTTTCAATATGATATATATTAATAAACATAGTAAAAAAAAAGAATCAGGAAAAGCGAAAATGGAGAAAAGCCCGTTATTAAAGGTCAGGGGTTGGTTATGCCTCGTATCTCTCGCAACTGTTTTTATACTCTTATTGAGTATAGATAATACCAATGGGCAAGTAAAATACCCAAAGCCCAAAGGTGCTGTAAACGATTTTATGGATATCATCTCCTTGGATTATGAAAGACGAATCGAATCTCTTGCCCGTGAAGTTTTCCAAAAGACCGGTACAGCCATAGTTGTCGCAACAGTCGACACGGTTGGTGATCTGGACTACTCTACATACGCCAATGAGCTCTATCAGGACTGGAGTATAGGAAAAAAGGGGGAAGACAAAGGTGTCCTGATCTTCCTGACATTCAAAGAAAGAAAGCTCAGAATAGAGACTGGCTATGGTGTCGAAGGGATACTCCCGGACGGACGAGTTGGTCAGATAATGGATGATTATATGATACCATATCTGAAGAACGATCAGTTTGAAAAAGGGATATTAAACGGTGTGATTGTCATTGCATCCATAATCGCTAAAGATGCCGGAGTTAAACTGACTGGGCAGCCTATGGTTAAAAGAACTCAGCAAACGAGAAGAAATCCAGCACTTGGTTTTCTTCCCATTCTTATTTTCATTATCTTTTTATTTGTGTTGGGGCGTTCAAGGACAGGGTTTTTACCCCTTTTGCTTTTGATGATGATGGGAAGAGGCGGAGGTTTTGGAGGGGGGTTCGGCGGAGGTTTTGGAGGCTTTGGAGGCGGCATGAGCGGCGGAGGTGGAGCAGGTCGAAGTTTTTAAAAGGAGATGCGCACAATGGTTAAGATACCAAAAGACCCAAAGGAGATATTTCAAGATTTCACAAAAGATTACAAAAATGCCTTCGGCAGTGATCTTATATCAATAATACTCCATGGTAGTGGTGCAAGCGGAGATTATATCCCTAAAAAATCAGACATAAACTTTCTCATTGTTTTGTCCGAAAAGGGTATTGAGATCCTTGAAAGGTCCTTTAAGATCATTACAAAATGGAGAAAGAGGAGTGTCAATACTCCTCTTTTTTTGACGAAGGATTATATACTCTCTTCTATTGATACATTTCCGGTTGAGTTCTTTAACATGAAGATGAATTATGTCTTGGTCTATGGGGAAGATGTGCTTTCTGATCTCACTTTCGAAAGAGAACATATGAGAATCGAGTGTGAAAGGGAATTGAAGGCAAAACTTCTTCAATTGAGACAAGGGTACTTACAGACTTCTCACAAAACGGGACATATGCAACTGCTCATTGCCAGTTCGATCACAACGTTTATCGCTATATTTAAGGCTATTCTGTATTTAAAAGACATAAAGATTCCTGCTCATAAAGATCAGACCCTTGCCCTAATGTGTGAAAAGTTTAACCTAAATTATGAAATATTTTCAACTTTGCTGAATATAAAGAAAAAAGAAAGGAAACCCTCCAGGAATAAGATGGATTCTTTAATACACGAATATATCAGTGAAATAAAACGTATATCATCGATTGTTGACACAATGGATATAACCAACTCATCATGAAAATAGACTTTATTAGGGCTCCTGCAAACGAATTGAGATTCGGGAAACAGCTTTTATAAAAGACAAGAACCATATAAGGCTACAAGGAGGAAAAACAGATGGGTAAAGCTGCTAAGATCGGTATCATTATCGTTACAGTCATTATCATTTTAGTTATAGCCATGTATTCCTTTTTCAAGGGAACCTATAACAGATTTGTTAACCTTGATGAAGGTGTAAAAGGGGCATGGGCACAAGTAGAAAATCAACTGAAGAGGCGCTATGATCTGATCCCCAATTATGTTGAAACTGTAAAAGGCTACGCAGAGCATGAAAAAGAAGTATTAACCAAGGTAACAGAGGCCAGATCCAGGGTTGGAGGAGCGAAGAGCGTTTCAGAAAAGATCGAAGCCAATAACCAATTAAGCTCATCCTTAAGCAGGCTTTTAGTCGTTATTGAAAGATATCCTGATTTAAAAGCGAATCAAAACTTCATCCGTCTTCAAGACGAACTCGCAGGGACTGAAAACAGGATAGCTGTGGAACGAATGAGGTATAATGATGCAGTCAAGATGTATAATATAAGGATACGGTCATTTCCAGACAATATCCTTGCAAATATGTTCGGATTTAAAGAGGCAGATTTTTTCGAGGCCCCCCAAGAGGCAAGCGAAGCTCCCAGGATAAAATTTTAGCGAGGATTTACATTCAATGAAGAGTATAAACAAATCAACACACATCATAAGTACTTCAATACTATTGTTTACAATTTTGACAACTAACGTAATCGAGGCCAATGAGATCATAAATACCCCACTTCTTATCATACCAGAGAGTGAATTTGACTTTAAAGAGGTGCGAGAAGGCACACTTTTAGAACACAGCTTTACAGTTTTAAATAAAGGCAATGCTCCAGTTGAAATAAAGAGAGTAAAGACAGACTGAGGCTGCACACTCGTTCGGTTTGACCGGACAATCCCTGCCGGCGGCAAGGGAAAGGTTGATTTAAAGATAGATACAACAGGATTGCATAAAAACCTACATAAAAAAGCGATCATCATTATGAATGACCGCCAAAACTCAAGTCACGTAGTTTCTATCAAGGCTGTAGTAAAAGCCATTATTTCTGTTCATCCACGTGCCGTTTCTCTAAGGGGAAAAAAAGATGACTTAATCATTAAACAAATCACCTTAACTGCACATGAGATTATTCCACTTGAGATCACACCTGTGGAATTTTCTCTTTCAGATAAGACATCTTATGATATTAAAGCTATCGAAAAGGGCAAAATTTATCGTATTACTTTCCGTAATAAATGGAAAAAAAGAGGGGCGTACCGAGGTGTTTTACAACTCAAAACCAACTATCCTGATAAACCGTCACTTAAAATAAAAATATATGGGTTTATCCAGTAGGAAAATTGCCATCCCCTTCCCTCTTTCAAGAACTCATTTCCAGCAAGGGAGCCTCCATTTTAGCTTGACTTTCTTGAACAAAATAGACTAGTATATGTTAATTTTTACAGCCTAATTTTTTTGTGTTTAAAAAGGAGACGGATACTCTATGAAAAAACTCGACGCGCAGAAACTCAGAAATGTCAGTATCATCGCTCATGGCGGCGCAGGAAAAACCTCTTTAGCAGAGGCAATCTTATTTACTACAAAGATGACTGATCGTTTAGGAAGGGTCGATAATGGAACCTCAATAATGGATTATGAGCCTGAAGAGATCAAGAGGAATATTACAATCAGCTCTTCCTTACATCATTTCGATTGGCAAAAGCATACAGTCAATATTATCGATACCCCTGGAGATTCAAACTTTACTAATGATTCAAGAAATGCCCTCTTTGTTTCTGATGGTGCAGTTGTTGTTATTGATGCAACTTCAGGGATAAAGGTCCAAACAGAAAGACTTTGGCAATACTGTAATGATTTGGGGATTCCCAAGCTTGTTTTTCTCAATAAGATGGACAGGGAAAGGGCAGCCTTCTTTAATCTCATAGATGAGATAGCAAGAATCTTCGAGATAAAAACAGTACCCATCTATCTCCCAATAGGCACGGAAGAATCATTTAAAGGGGTAGTGGATCTAATAAAGATGAAGGCCCTGATCTATAAAAAGGACCTCAGTGGAGACTATTCTGAAGAGGAAATCCCCCAGGAACTTTTCGATGAGGCGACTAAATTACGAGGGAAGATAGTAGAAGATATTGCTGAGGCCTCTGATGATCTATTGGAAAAATACCTCGAAGGGGAAGAACTTACCAATGACGATCTCCTTGCGGGGCTAAGAGAAGGGACATTACAAATGAAATTTGTTCCTGTTTTATGTGGCTCAGCACTGCAAAATATTGGGATGCAACCTCTTATGGATAGAATTGTTCACTGTCTACCCTCTCCAGTAGAAAGAGGTGAACATACAGGGATAAATCCAGTGAAAAACACAGAAGAGGTTCGCAAACCAGAGGATAGTGAGCCTTTTTCTGCATTTGTATTTAAAACAATAGCTGATCCATATACTGGGAAATTAACACTTTTCAGAATATATTCAGGCATATTGAACTCTGATTCGACGATATACAACGCAACGAGAGAGACAAGAGAAAGGGTCGGGCAAGTATTTCAAATAGAAGGAAAAAATCAAAAACCGATAACCTCTTGTGGGGTTGGCGAGATAGTAGCTGTAGCAAAACTCAAGGAGACTACCACAGGAGACAGCCTCTGCGATGAAAATTCCCCTATATTGTTCGAAGGCGCAATTTCTCCATCACCAATAATCTCGTTTGCAATTCAACCCAAATCAAAAGGGGATGAAGAGAAGGCTACGATTTCTTTAAATAAACTCGTAGAAGAGGATTCCACCCTTAGGATCCATCGAGAGGAACAGACCAAAGAGATCATACTATCTGGAATGGGGCAGGTTCATCTGGAAGTCACTTTAGAAAAATTAAAGAGAAAATTCGGAGTAGAGGTTGACCTAAAACGCCCTAAAGTCCCTTATAAAGAGACAATAACAGGAAAGTCCAAGGTTCAAGGAAAATACAAGAAACAATCAGGGGGCAGGGGACAATACGGCGATGCATGGATAGAAATAGAGCCTCTTCCCAGAGGAGAGGGTTTCGAATTTGTCAATAAAATAGTCGGAGGTGTGATCCCTAAGCAGTATATCCCAGCAGTGGAGAAAGGGATTGTTGAAGCCATGAGTGAAGGTGTACTTGCGGGATACCCTTTAGTAGACCTTAAGGTTTCTCTGGTCTTCGGGTCTTTCCATTCTGTAGACTCATCAGAGATGGCCTTTAAGATAGCTGGGTCTATGGCCTTAAAAAAAGGATCAACCGAGGCTGGCCTGATCTTAATTGAACCTGTTATGAATATGGAAGTTACTGTTCCTGATGAAAATATGGGCGATGTTATTGGGGATTTGAATAGCCGCAGAGGCAAAGTCTTGGGTGTTGAAGGAAAGGGAAACAATCAGATAATAAAAGCTCAAATTCCAATGGCCGAGACACTGAAGTATGCCCCTGATCTAAGTTCAATGACAGGTGATAGAGGATTTTTTTCAGTAGAGTTCTCTCATTATGATGAAGTCCCAGCTCATATCAGTGAAGAGATCGTTGCTGCTGCAAAGAAAGATTAAAATGATGAACTACTTTTTTAATGGCTCGATAACGATATAGATTTTCAAGGTCTTTTTCCCAGTGTTCTTTCAATAATAAAAAAAGGATTGAAAAATGAACGAAGAGTCAAAAGACAAAGAAAATAAAACTCAAGATTCTGCGATCCTTTCATACACAGATCAAACACGAGAAAATATCAATAAGGATAATCAAAAACAAGCAAAAGAAATAGAGGGAATAGAAGAGGATGAAGGAAAAGAGAAGAAAGTTCTGAGCTTGTATCAAAAAGTTCAGGCAATGACCGTCCCAGAAAAGATCCAACTAGCTCTAAAAGGAGACAAAGAAGCACGGGACCTTTTAATTCGGGATTCAAATAAGATGGTATCAACCGCTGTAATAAAAAGCCCCAAGATATCAGAAAGCGAGGTCTTACAGGTCGCACAATCAACATCTGTTGATGAAGATATCCTTCGTATCATATCTAAGAGCAATGAATGGATGGGAAAATACAAGATAAAGTTAAAACTTGTTAACAACGCAAAAACCCCATTGGATATATCAATGAAGCTCGTCAGTTCCTTAAGAGACAGGGACCTACGACTCTTGGGAAAAAGCAAGAATATCTCTCCTGTTTTAGCTACAAAAGCAAAGAAGCTATCAGATCAAAAATCCAAGCGTTGAAAGACAAAAACACCTCATCTTGACTGAATATTTTTTTATCCAATCAAAAAGTACATTATCCTCTATCCCGTGTTCATTCAGAAATGCAACCAAGACATCCCTTCCAATATCTTAAAGGATTTAGGTAAATAATGAAAAATTCAACGGAAAAGAAGATTATCTCTGTGTGTATGAGTAAAGATAAAGGCGTTAAGAAGAAGAACATAACCAGGGGTAACCTTATAGAAGGTTTTGGTTTGGAGGGTGATGCCCATGGAGGTGATTGGCATAGACAGGTCAGTTTACTCGCTCATGAGAGTATCCAAAAGATGAGAGATAAGGGATTGGATGTCAGCCCTGGAGATTTTGCTGAAAATATTACAACACATGGGATTGACTTACTGAATTTGCCCATTGGAACAAGGTTTTCCATTGGGAAGGATGCGTTACTGGAAGTAACCCAAATTGGCAAGACCTGCCATACGAGATGCGCCATCTTTTACCAAGCCGGTGACTGTATAATGCCAAAAGAGGGGATCTTTGCAAGGGTACTCAATGGCGGCGAAATAAAGGTTGATGATGAGATTAAGATAGAGGAAAAAATGAAACTTATAGATGATATAAAATTTAATCATGATGGCCTTATACCGGTTATTATTCAGGATGCAAAGAACAATGAGGTGCTCATGCTGGGGTATATGAATAAAGAAACCATTCAAATGACCTTAGAATCTGGAAAGGTTCACTTCTGGAGTCGTTCTCGGGGAAAAATATGGGTAAAGGGAGAAACCTCGGGTCATACCCAAAAGGTCATTGATATATTCTTTGACTGTGATATGGATACAATACTGATAAAAGTGGAACAAGAAGTGGCTGCATGTCACTCCGGATACAGGAGTTGTTTTTATAAAAAAAGAGACGGTGATCATCTTATAATCTGTGGTGAAAAGATATTCGATGAAAAAGAGGTGTATAAAGACAGTAGTACTACGCAGATTTAGGGCACACTTATTTTGAATAAAAAAGGATTGTAAAGCCTTTCTTGTAAGACCGTCGATGAAGCAGAAGGACCATAGTTGTGCCCAGGCCATATTCTTGTTTCATCAGGCAATACTAGCAACCTGTTCTTTATAGAATGTAATAATACATTTTTTGATCCACCTGGCAAGTCAACCCTTCCTATACTCCCGACAAATAGAGTATCCCCTGTAAACAGATTGTCATACCCATAAATGCAAATCCCCCCTTTTGAATGTCCGGGAGTATGAATGATATCAAATGTCAAGCTCCCTATCTCTATAGTATCCCCGTCCTTAACGAGTATATCTGCTTGTGGAGAGGAACTCCCTCCCAAAAAGAGATTGAAAAATCTTTTGTAGAAACGGGTTAAGGATTTTTTTTCCGACTCATGAATAATAAGCTTCGCTCCTGTCTTTTCTATGACTTTTGCATTCCCCAGTATATGATCCATATGTGAATGTGTATTCACCAAAAGTCTTATCTGAATCCCCTCATCTTGTGCAGTTCGAACAATCCTTGTGGGATTCCCACCTGGATCAATTATTAGCCCTTCTTTTCTTTCTGCATCACCTATGATATAACAATAGACCCCTAATCTCCCTACTTCCAATTGTTTTATGAATAACTTTTCAAGCAATGTATCCAATCCAAATCTGTTGATTCTTTAACTTTCATCTGGAAATGATCAATTTGACATGTAGAGGCACAGTGCCTGTGCCTTTACATCTGAGCCTGATACAGAAATTGAACAAAATAAACATTTACAGACAAACTCTATTTCTCGTTATTGACCTTAATGCGAAGAAACAGATCTCCCGATCCTCCGCCATTTTTACCCTTTAGCCCTTTCCCTTTTACCCTGAGCAAGGTCTCCGGTTTCGTCCCAGCAGGAACCTTTACAACAAGTTTCTTGTTTCCATTTCCTCTGTTATATAGAACCTTAACCTCCGTCCCTGAGGCAGCTTCTTCTGACGTGATCGATAGGCTATGGAAAATATCGGTATCTCTTCGGTGCGTTCTCGATATCTTACTTTTATCTTTGTTTCCCAGTATTTTTTGCAAAAGATAATTGCCGACTTTTCGGCCTGCCTTTTTTAATATTCTCCCACTATCTGCATCTTTTATCTTTGTGCTATCAATTCCACTTTCATTAAATCTCCCACTTACTCTATCTTCGAATATGTCAGAAAACGACCCAAAAGGGTTTGAGGTTCTGGTCTTCTTCATAGAATTCCCGAATAATACGCCCCCGAAGAAGATACCGGTTTTTCCAAAGAATATCTCATTAAAAAAACTCTCACCAAATCTAAACCCGTATCTTTCGAACTCCTTTCCCAAATTCATAAAAACATCGTTGGCATTGGGGTTTGTGAATATATCTTTAAGGATTTCCTCTCTGTTGTATCTAAAGTCTCTCTGTGAAAATCTGTCCTTAAAGGCTGTGTGGCGCATTTGGTCATAGTGTCTTCTTTTCCGTGTATCTATCAATACGCCATATGCCTCACTTATCTCTTTAAACCTCTCTTCAGCAGTTTTATCCCCTGGATTTCTGTCCGGATGGTGTTTAAGGGCAAGGGTCCTGTAGGCTTTCTTAATCTCTTCTGAAGAGGCCTCTTCATTTACCCCTAAAACATTATAGTAATCTTTTTTCTTCATAGTATACTATTCTAACTTAAAAATTAAGGTAAAGTCAAATATGAAGCGTTATCTTACCTATAAATATTTTCAGATGTTTTCTCGAAGATAACTGTTGTTATAAAATAAATTTGATCGTATACTAAACTAGTAATTGCTTAGCTCCTTTAAGAAGCTAAAAATGTTTTATGATTTGATTGCTGCTTCTTGCACACCTTCTAAAACTAAAATGGTACAATTAACTTTATTCTGGAGGCTTTATGAAAATTATTTACACTTCTGATCTACATGTAGATGAAGATCATTATCAAAGGCTTCTTAAACTTGAGGAAGATCAAAAGCCGGATTGCCTTATCATCGGTGGAGACTTAATCCCTATCAGCCCTTTTGCAAATGAGTCTATTGATCATCAAAGAGAATTTATAAAAGGTTCTATTATCCCCTGGACCTCAAAATTAAAGGATTCAAAACCAAATCTTGATCTGTACCTGATGATGGGAAACTATGATAAGGCCATCAATATGGATCTCCTTGAAGGTCTAGAAAGAGAAGGGATAATCCATCTTCTTCATAAAAGACATTATACACTCGAGCCAGAGCTTCACCTTGTGGGGTATGGATATGTCCCTATTACACCTTTTTCACTGAAGGATTGGGAAAGGTGTGACACAGATGAAAAGATATTTATGACTCAGTCTCGCAAGTCATTTATCAGCATAAAAAAGGGTATGCAAGAGATAGACTTAAAGGAGATATTGGAAAAAGAAAAAACCATACAGGAGGATATGGAATGCTTCCTTCGAATGAGTGATCCCAGAAAAACAATATACGTCATTCACTCCCCTCCGTATGATACCGTATTAGATAGAATAATTGACGGGTCTCCTTGTGGAAGTAAATCAATCAGGAGATTTATCGAAAAGCACCAGCCTCCTCTTAGCTTACACGGTCATATCCATGAATCACCCCAGGTTTCAGGGAGTTTCATGGAAAAGATAGGGAAAACCATAGCAATTAATCCTGGACAAGAAGCAGGGAAACTTCATGCTGTAGTCTTTAATACAAACGATGTAAAGAGGACCATCCACTACCTTTCTTATACCTAGCAAGTCCCCTTTTTTTATAGTACACTCCATGATCTAAAACTAAAAGGCATAATAGATCTTCAGTGTCTATTCAGAAATGAGCAATTTTGTTCGAGGTCAAAGAAGGTAAAGATTTTCTATATTCAACTGGCTTAACTAGGAATTTCAGTCAGATTCTTATAAAAGAACACTCAATGAAATCAGTAAAAATGTTCCATTATAACAAATCACAATAGAGTTACTAAATCGAATGGTCATATACTCTTCTTTTTTTACACTCAACCGAATGAGAGTTTTCCACGGATTGAAACTTGACTGTCTTCGAAACCTGATGATACTTTCTATTTATATGACGCTAAAATGAAACAAAACTGATTGACAAAGAAATCTGCTCAAGCTATAATCGTATATTGACGATATTAGATCAAAGGAGGAGTAACCAGTATGGAACCAACAAAAGAGGAGATCAAACGCCTCGTTAGGGAAAGCTACGCTAAGGCTGCTGAATCATCACAATGTGATTGTTCAGGGGGGTGCTGCGGTGGGGTTTCAATCCCTTCAGACATTTTTGAGCTTGGTAAAACACTTGACTATACTGACGAACAGCTTGCTATAGGTTTAGGTGAAGCGAACCTCGGCCTCGGATGTGGAAATCCCCTGGCTATGGCAGACTTGAAAAATGGAGAAACCGTTCTTGACCTGGGCAGTGGCGCAGGATATGATGCTTTTCTTACAGCGAAGAGCATCGGCCCAACAGGAAAGGTCATCGGCGTTGATATGACACCAGAGATGATACACAAAGCAATGGAAAATATAAAAAAGCTTAATATTGCAAATGTCGAATTCAGGTTAGGAGAGATTGAGAAGCTTCCTGTATCTGATAATTCAGTTGATGTGTTGCTGTCCAACTGTGTGATAAACCTCTCTGTTGACAAGAAGGCTGTGTACAGAGATATATTCAGGGTTTTAAAACCTGGAGGGCGAATAAGCATATCCGATGTTCTCACATCAGGAGAGATCCCGAGGGAAGTGAAAGAAGACCCCTCGGCTTACACCGGCTGAATTGCAGGGGCCATCACACCTGATGAGGTGAGATATATTCTTGATGAAGTGGGTTTTGAAGAAATTACCATTACAAAAAAGGAAAACAGTGACCAGATCATAAAGAGCTGGAATATAAGAAAGGGGATAGAAGGGCTCACATTTTCAGCCTACATAAGAGCCAATAAGCCCAAAGTGTAATGCTGAGACTGATTCATAGGAGCATACAATGGAGAACCCGATGCTTGACAAAATACCGGCGGAAAGATGTGGAAAGAGATTAGCCAAACTTTCTAAGGGACTTGCCCATCCCATACGTGTAAAGATCATTCGCCTACTTGCAGACAAACCCGCTGATTCGAGATGTGTCTGTGGCGATATCGTTGATGCTCTTCCCCTCGCCCAGTCGACTGTCTCACAGCACTTGAAGGTCCTTAGAGAAACAGGATGGATAAAAGGAGAAATCGATGGGCCATATGTCTGCTATTGTATTGTTGAGGGTATCCTTGAATATTACTTGACCCTGATGGAACATTGTCTTTTGAGCAATACAAAGATGCATAAAATCGAAGATCAAGCCGGTCAAATTGAGCCTTAACGACCAATTCCTTATCTTCTCTATATACATCAATACGTATCGAATTTTCATCAAGTTAAAAAAGTCTCAACCATTAAAAGGCATTATCTTTTAGGAGAAAAAATGCTTGGTAGTGCAGAATCTTTAATCAGATTATCGATGTTTTTAGGATGCCTCCTCTTCTTTCTAATCTTGGAGATCACCATCCCATACAGACCAAACTCAGTTTCCAAGACAAAGCGATGGGCAAATAACATGCTTATCACTCTATTCAATAGTGTCATCATCAACCTGCTCTTCTCTGCTCTTATTGTGAAAACGGCCATCTATGTAAACACTCACCAACTTGGAATACTCAACCTTATCGATCTGCCCCGATGGCCCAAAATATGCATAACAGTGGTTTTTATGGACTTAATGCTCTATGTTTGGCATCTTTTGAACCATGAAATGCCCCTTTTTTGGCGTTTTCACAGAGTTCACCATAGTGATTTGAATATGGATGTCTCAACAGCCACACGTTTCCATATTGGGGAACTGGCCATCTCCGCAGTGATAAGGATTTCCCTCATCTTTTTCCTTGGGGCCAGCACTTTCGGGGTATTTATATTTGAAAGCCTTCTGGTCCTTTGTGCACAATTTCATCACAGCAGTCTTAAAGTCCCAGGGTGGTTTGAAAAATTTTTTTGGATCCTCTTTGTCCCTCCGTCCATGCATCGTATCCACCATTCCGTTGTCATAAAAGAACGTGATACCAATTATGGGACCATCTTCTCTCTATGGGATCGTTCTTTTGGCACCTTTCTAAGCAATGTAGACCAAGACAGGATTCGTATCGGCATGGGTGCGTATCCTAAGCCAAACAAACTCAATTTTCACCAATTACTTGCTATGCCGTTTACAAGACCGGTACGGTAGTAGAGTAATAACAGTCTTGCCATAGATACTTCAAAACCTCTGAAAATCAAGGGTAGAATTGCATAAAGAAAGAGCAGAAGAGGGTATTAGATGCGAGTTGTGCTTAGGTTAAAATACGATCGCCTTGAAGCGTGGCCAGTGCTTTTATGTCTCATAAGGCTAAAGCTTTTGCTTAAAAAACCGATAGAACGATATGTATGGAATATTGAATCTAGATAATACGTGTTTAAAAACTTATGAGAGCTTTCATGATACAAGAACACAACCAAAAAAGTCCCGGTCCTTGGCCATGGTATAGCCTTATTTTAACAGGCTTTGTACTTACTGGTTTTTTCCCTTGGTTAATAATGATTTGGGCGCTTTACAAGCGAGGGAGAAAACGCACGGCAATTATCTCCTTTATTATATGCCTTCTTGTGTTTGTCTTTCTTACCTTATTCTCCCTAAAGAGCAGGATGGATTGGTGGTCCTTGATACTCTTCATCTATGCCTTCAATATAGTTTGGGCCTCCACTGCCTGGCTGCTCCAAAGAAGACTTTTAGGCCCCTCTACTGTACGATATGTACTGCGCGAATGGAAATCATGGATCCCTCCTTTATTGACCGGAATGACTCTAGGGGTTTGTGTAGCAACAATTCTTTCTATATTACCTGCACTTCAAGAGAGAATTCAACTCCGTGAGATAGGAGACACCCTTGATCGTCAAAGTGTGTTATGGAATTTCTTTGACTATTCTTATTTCGGGCTCTTTGCCGGCCTCTTTGTAGGCCTCTGGTGGGCAGGAGAGCGTCAGCGGTTCACAGTAGCTCATGTGTTCACATTTCTCTGTGCCCTACCCCTTACATTTATCATTTATACTCTCTTTATCTTGATTTCTTTGTTCTTAATCCATAAAGGCTCTCTGCCATATTCATGGATTGATTTTTCATCTGAATGGTCTCTGATTCCACCCTGGGTGGACGGATTTCGTATGTACGTATCTCAAATTCAAACGTTTGATGTTTCTCTGCCTCTTATTGTTTCATTACTCTTCGGAGCGGTCTATCGGTTTCGTGATTTTATCAAGCGAACTCTCCTGATCCCATTAGCCTTCTTCTGTTCTTTCCCCATTATTTTTTCTCAAAATGCTTTCTGGAGTGGGATTCAGGACCAAATCGTTTATGAGATGTTCTCTCCTGACTCTTCACAACAGGCCAAGGCCCACATGTGGGCTGAAATCATGCTATCGCGATATCCTAACCATCTGCATTGGCCTAGGATAGCAGAAAAGGTGGCACGATATAAGTATACTCAAGGCGAATATAAGGAATCCAAGGCCATTTATGAAAGTATTAATAGAAGGTATGAGGAATCAAATCAATGGTATTGGTACATTGGGCGTGCTCGTGCTGCACTCAATGATCCTGATTATGGGAAACCGTTTTCAGGACATAAGCTGACTGTTCCCATGGTGAGTTATGAAGAATACCTTACCCACAACTGGATGGCTCTCTTGTCTGTAATTCGATACTGGCAAGGTCCACAAGTGCCTGAGTCTCATACAACAATTGAGTTGAATACTCTTTCACGGGACAATGACAAAATCGATTTGAATCCACTCACCACTTTCGCTGAGTTGGATGATGCAGCCAAGAATCTTGGCTATGAAGTGTACCTACTCCCTGCTGAATTAAATCAGGCTAAGTCGCTTATTTCAGCAGGTATCCCGATTATTCACCAACACTATAGCTCATTTAATGTCATCTTTGGATTCGATGAAAATCGTTCGCTCGTTCATGCCTATTCATTCGAGCAACTTTCAAAAAGGCTCAGAAGAATGAAACCGAAAGAAGCAAACGAGATACTGTCAATTACGGAAGAAGGCCATGGAAAAACCATTGGACGTTTAATTCGTACAGCCAATGAAGCCTATTTTGAATACTCATTCGATCATTGGAAAAGTCCTGCATTGAAGTATGCGGGTCCACTTATTGCGATTGTATTCCCACCGGAAAAGGCCAATACGATTGCGAAGGTCTTAAATATGCCTCTTGAGGCTATAAAAAAAGAGACCAAGGGATACCTGGCCACTCTTATTGGTCTTTCATATCTCAATCTTGCCGACCCAACCAGTGCAATTGAGTGGGGGAAAATAGGGGCGGATAAGATTGCTAATAGTATGCCCTTGTATATTTCTCATCTAGCAAAGGTGTTATGGGAATCGCGATACAGGAAAGTGCAGAGTATGATTCCCTTACAGAATCAATTCTATGCGCTAGCCCAGATTTTCGATTTTTTTAATAAGGCGAAGAACAAGGTATTTCTCGAAAGGGCACGTATGAGCTTTGAAACAGACCTGAACGAGAAGATACTTCCCTGGTTTGTTCTCCAAGAGTTTATCTCAATGTTGGACATTAGTGATGTGAAAGACGCAAATGTGTTCATAAAAGAAATGGAAGAACAACTCTCTTTGGATCCGTCTCGTCCTGATTACTGGGAATCTCTTGCCAAAACATACGAATGGACTGAAGATACACATGGAATGGTCAGTGCCTTGTGCGGACTTATTTCCGCACAACCAATGAATTGGAAAGGAAAGCTCCGGTTAGCATATGGCTATGTTTTATTGGAACGCTATGCTGAAGCAAAATCCATATTGAAGGAAACCTACGGAAGTGCTGCCAAGAGTCATCCTGATTATTTCTTCTGTCTTGCGGCTATTGAGGAATCGGAAGGCCGCTTTAAAAAAGCATTGACTAGTTATAAGAAGGCGGTAAATATGCGTCCTTATAAACCGGAATATCATCTAAGATACGGCTCGTTACTTTTGAAGCTAGGCCAAGATAATGAAGGGAAGAAAGCCCTTGAGTGGGCCGTCAGAATCGACGGAGGAGAGTCCATAATGAAAAAGGTCCAACAGATCCGCTTTAGGTCAAGGACAAATGCGCTTATAACATATAAGGGTAATTGAAATAAATGGCTATTGAGTTTACTCAGCAAAGGCGGTCACATTATAACACGTGCAACTGTTAAAGCAACATAGCTAGTTTTGCACGGGTTATAATGTGATTGCCTTTGCTATGACCGATTTTTTGCTGTGTTAAGTCAAGAGGCATCTTGAAATAAATATGAAAGAGAAGATACGCCGATGGAAGAAAGCAAAAGTACGATTGTAGAGAATGGAGACGAATATGAACCAAAAAGGTCCACTTGTAAGAACCCGAAAGTCTATCCTTTACATCCAAGCTGGTTGATTCTATTCACAATGGTTGCTGGATTGGCAGTTTCCGGCCCTATGTCCGGCATGATGTTTTTTCGCTATGGTTACAGAAAACTGGGATGTATACTAGGGTCTTTACTGGGTCTATGTGGACTTTCCATCCTGCTGTTTGCATTCCTTTGGGACGTGGAATGGTATTGGGCAGCTTTTAGCCTCACTGGTATTCATCTCTCAACTGGAAGCATTCTGTTTTTGCTTTTAAAAGCCCCCCATCGTAGATTCATAAAAATAAATCCTTTGCCCCCTAAATCACGAACAACACACCATGAGATTATTGGAGGGATGGTAGGAGGTGCATTCACAGGGAGCCTCATTGGCACTGTCAGCACAGTACTGTACATTCTTTTCGCTGATCGGCTTTTTTCTATGTTTATGCCAATCGATTTTGTTGACGTTTTCGCTGTGACAAGGGTCATTGTAGGTGGTTTGATCTTTACCTTGGCAGGCGCAATTGCGGGTGGGATTATAGGAAGTCATAAACCATCCATTAGTTCATCCCAACTGATCCTCTATGGGCTGATACTCGTCTGGGCACACCATACCTGGTTGTTAGCATTAGAAGTGGCCATCGCTATCCCAGGATTTCAGGCAGGGGCAGCTACTTCAAAGGGGTGGTGGGCAATTCTTATTCCCTTTACCCTCTTTGAATTCTTTATAGGATTTTGGTGGTCTGTTTTGCTTTTCTTTTTTATCGTCTCTGTACCAAGTAAATTAGGAAAGCTCGGAAGGGCTCTACAAGTCGCCGGAATAAACCTGGCAGCAGGAATCACTTTGTGTATAAGTTTTGGATACCCTGCTGATGCTTTTCTTGCATTGGGTAGGCATTTCGAACGTGAGGCAAGTATGGGAAAAGCTCTATGGTGCTACGAACAAGGACTGAAAAAAATGCCTGAAGAAGGGATAGCCTCGTATCTTCAATACCACACTGCCTTGTTACACTATAGATTAGGAAATATCCATGAAGCAAAGCAAGGGCTGAAGAGGGTCATCACCAAGTATACCTTTAATAAAGATCTGATTAAAAAATCCTCTAGGTTTCTTGAAAATCTGAACCGGTCGGCAACGAAAAAACGGGTTGTTCTTGCCAATGCTCAAACCGGCACCAGCTATAAAGGGGGATACTGCGTACCTAATTCCTTGGCTTTAGTAATGCGCTATTGGGGATCGGAAATCACCAGCAGGGCTATTGGACGGGAGATTACCGGATTGGGTAGCGGCACATTCGTTGTTAATCAGCGATGGTTTGCCGAGCGAGAAGACTTCCGCCATGACTTTCTGCCAATGGCAAGTCTCAATGATATAAAGAGCTGTATTGACGGAGGTTTCCCTGTCCTCGTCTACGTGCCCTCGCATGTGTTTGCTATTGTAGGGTATGATGAAGCGCTAGAGACTTTTGTCACATACGACGTGGCCACTCATGACGTCTGGGTAGAATATTTACAAAAGGATTTCATTAAGGCGTGGAAGAAGCAGGCGGCCACCCTTGCCCTGGCATATCCTCCAGAAAAGGAACCGTCCATTCCCAGAGATATTCATAAACGTTTGATACGCTTGAGTGACGACTACCTCCATTTTCAGCTTCATTACCTTGATGCACCAACTGATTCTCTTTCTATGCCTCATCTTATGAGAGCGGCTGGCGATACAGGTGAATTCTTCTTTCCAATCACTATCCTCTACGACGACTTCCCAGGAGTAAGAAAGACTCTTGAACAAAGATACAATACACAACGCATTGTCGATTCCATACAGGCCTATTTTTGGGATGATTTTGACGAAGGTATACACGATGCAGGCCAGTATCATAATGAACGCTGGGCTCAGCCAGACTGGGCCTTGAAGTATAGTATTCTCTATTTGACGGCCCAGGGACGCTTTGACATGGTAAAGAAACTCACTGAGAGGATCGATGAAGAAGGACAAGTGAGTGAAGAGATCTTAGTGAACATGGGAATGATCGACATAGCAATGGGAAGGTTTGAGCATGGACTCGATCGACTCCATAGGGCAGAAAATGCCAAAAACCCCCTTTATACAGCGCTTGCTCATCTCAAGATGGGGAAAGACCAAGGTGCGATTCGGGATCTTGTGAAGATTGTGAACAGGAAAACATGAATATGCGATTTTGGACCGGACGGTCTAAATCACAAAGAAAAGGATAAATGGTCACCAAGGGAAGACAGCTTCTTTATGGATTCGAAAAGAGGATTTGACTTAGACGAGTATGGAGTACCGGAAATGGCTATAGCAAATCGCATACTCGTCAAAAAGACCGAGTTTGGTGAAAGCAGAGAAGATCTCGAAACGATCTGGGAGAAATGGATTCATTATCTTCCCTTTGATGCCCCTGTTGCGAAAGCTCTCACACAACTCTATGAGCAAAGACTTGAAAGACTGGATGAAGATAATGATGCCGGAGTATATGACCAGTTAGAGCAGAAGCTTGAACTAGTCAAAAATCGCAGTGCACGTTATCGTATGGCCTCCTTCTCACAAGAAGAATAGGGGGCAAGAAAAGGGACAAACCCCTGCCCTTAAAAAGACTGGTTATCTAAAGATCCTCTCATGTTTTCGTAAGAAAGAAATCGTTTTCAAGGCCGAAAAGCGCGTATCACAACCTCTGTGGAATAACTCTTTTAGATCAAAGAACCTATCTACATCTCCTCTTTCCTTTAAAAGGTGAACAGTACAACCCGTAAATTTTAGGATCTTTATAGTCTCTTGAAGCACTGTCTTTGCACCCCAATGGATCCCTTCAAACGTTTCCGGCAAAAAGGTATCGGCCCTGAATCCGATCAGATAGTAGCCCCCGTCTTTCGCCGGTCCAATTACAGCATCTATTTTGGTTAGCATCGTAAAGGCACTGTTAACGATATCAACCCCCAGGTCCAGGCAGTCTGTACCCACGATAATCACAGACTCCATTTTGGACTGAAATGCCTCCTTAAAAGCGCGAGACATCCGCTTTCCAAGATCCCCGTCACCTTGATTACGATACCATACATCTTCTCCAAGCCACTCTTTCATAAGAAGATCGGTTCCTCTGTTATAACGCACTTCAAGGTTTGCCATATGACCCCTTTTTAGTTGAAGCGCCCATTTCATGGTATCCTCCGCCATACAGCGATGCAATTCACAAGCGCCTTCTGGCCCAAGCACAGGGATAAGACGGGTTTTTGTCTTCCCTGGTTCAGGATAACGTGTAAAGACAATAAGCAGATTACCGAGGGTATTTGCCTCTTTAATACTCGACATCTATATGATCCCCAAGGTGATTTTTTTTAAGTTATACTCTTGTAACAATCTATACCAAAACCCCTGTACAGCTAGACCCTGCCCCGGCAGTACAGCAGTAACAGTGTTCCCCCATTTCAATCTCTAACCTGCCCTCAATGGTCTCTTCTATCTCCTTCGATTTCATAATCTTGCCTGCCTTATCTCTGATTGGCAATCCTGCCGCCTGATTGAAATCACAATTATACAAAATGCCCTGCCAGTTCACACTGACAAGCGACCTACACATAATATGAGCCGCAGCTTCAGGGTTGAAACTCTCCACTAAAAGATCCGTATACTTTTCAAGCTTTTCATTCTTCTTGAGGTAGTTTTTAAATCGACCCAGAGGGGCATTTGTAATCGTCAATAGGTTGTTGAATTTAACCCTATAATTCTGAAACAATACCTTTTTGTATTCAGCTTCGAGTACTCTTTGAGGAGGAGGTAAGAAATCACCACCCGGATTATATATAAGGTTGAGTTCATGAGAATCTCCATATCCCAATTCGTTCAATCTCTTGAGCGCATCTACGCACTTTTCAAAGACCCCATCCCCCCTCTGTTGATCTACACTCTCTTTTGTATAACAAGGCAGGGAAGCCATTAGAACAATACTGAGATCCCTGTAACACTGAGAAACCCAATCCATCTCTTTTTCTGTGAGGACCGTCAGGTTTGTCCTTACTAGGGTTCGGGGAGTCAGCTGATAGACCTCATTGATAAAAAAGCTAAAATCAGGATGGAGTTCCGGACATCCTCCGGTTATGTCGAGTGTATACCCTTTGTGATCTCTTAAAAAACTGATAATCTCCTCCATAACCTCCCTATGCATGATATGAGTTCCATTTGGGCCTGCATCAACATGACAGTGAAGACAACGCTGATTACACATATCCCCCAGATTTACCTGTAATATCTCCAACTTGTCAAAGTCGAGAAATCCGGGATTTATTTGTCTGATTTTTTCTTTAAAACTAAAGCTCATCTTTCTCTGTCTCCTTGTATGGTATTATTTCACCTCTATGAAAAAGAAAGGACTCGCCAAGCTTCAACGGTGATCAAAGGATTATCCGTTCATGTAATACCCTGTTAACCTCTTCGGAGAAACACCGGCAAGATAGAGTACGAGGATTATCCAGTTTCTCAGTGTACAATAGACAATTCCTTCTTTGTTCCATCTTCTTGGTGATGTACTCACACGATCGGAAAGTATACAAATCCTGTCTCCCCGCCTCTTTATACGCTGCATAATCTCGATGTCTTCCATCAAAGGGATGTCTTTGTACCCTCCAATTTCATAAAAATAGTCTTTCTTTACAAAAAAAGATTGATCGCCATAAGGCAGACGAGTCAACCGCGAACGCATCGAAGCCATAAAGCCTATTATCTTAAAGATCAGCCTATCAGACCTTATACAAAGGTCAAAAGCTCCACAATGGCATTTTCCATGGTTTAAAGCGAGGCGAATCTGATTGAATGCTTTACATGGAAGCCTTGTGTCAGCATGGAGAAAGATAAGGATATCCCCTTTGGCAAAAGCTGAACCACAGTTCATCTGCCTTGCACGGCCTGGAGGTGAAAGCAAGGAAATCACATCTTTATTGCCGATGGTTTTTATTGTCTCTCCTTCGGGGCCTCCATCAACAACGATAATCTCACAATCTGTCTGATATGCCTGAGAACAAAGGTGTTCGATGAGGAGGTTTATCCTATCCGATTCATTCAGCACAGGGATGATAATTGAAAATTCCATGCCAACTCTTGGCTCTTTCCTCGCGCTATCTATTTTAAACGCCCCTTAGGGTCTGTCATAAGAAAAGCGGTGTATATGAGCTCACACGATTGATGTTATATTTTCCACGATCTGAAGTTGAAAATACTCACCCATCCCCGGCTTTGTATATTTCAATTGAGAAACCATTAGGGTTCCTCCTGTGTTCTGAGGTATTTCTGCCCCTCTAATTCCTTCAAAAAAACAAACGAGAAGCTTAAAGGAAAAAGCATAAGAAATGGCATTGCTATCCAAGTATTCCTTTGCCATGCAAGAAAAATAGGAAGAAGGCTGTAAATAAAAAGAAGGATGCTTACACTCATATAAATTAAAAATTCTCCATCGCAATACAAAAAAGCCAGACTCGGCAAACTGTCTTTACCTTTAACCCCGAATTTTGGTGTTCTATGAAAGACCCCACCCCTTTTAAGCATCCCCTGGATAACAAAAAAGGCAATACTCGGTGCTAAACCAATGGTCAATAGAGGAACCGCCAAAACCCAATGCAAGGGTAAACGAGGTCTTTGCATCCTTGTATAAAAAAACAAATAGAGCAATATCGCTCCACATCCTCCAAGAAAGAGAGGAAGGTCAATTTGGAACCACTGATATGGACCGATTTTCACTCTGTATAAGACTGTAGGATAAAGGGTAAGAGTTGCGACAGCACCTAAAAACCAGCCGAGATTGCCCAATAGATGGGCAGTTGCCTCTATCTTCATAGAAAAGGGCAGTGACGATCTAAAAAGGCAGGGGAGTATCTTCTTCGCTGTCTGTATGGAACCTTTTGCCCAACGCTGTTGTTGCTGTCGAAATGCAGATAAAGTCGTAGGAAGCTCAGACGGTACAATGAGGTCATCCAAATATACAAAGCGCCATCCGGCAAGTTGAGCACGATAGCTCAGATCCAAATCCTCTGTAACCGTGTCTGAGTGCCAGCTTCCTGCAGACTCAATCGCCTTACGACGCCAGATACCCGCTGTACCATTGAAGTTAAAAAAAAGTCCCCTTCGGAATCGAACCAGGTGTTCAATAGCAAAATGAGAGCCGAGTAGCAGAGATTGAATGCGAGTCAGCCAAGAGTTATCCACATTGAGAAACCCCCAACGCGCTTGGATCAAACCCACATCCGGATCAGAAAAATACGGCACAGTGCGAAGTAAAAAATCTGGAGGAGGAATAAAATCCGCATCAAATACTGCAATGAACTCACCAAATGCCAAACTGACTCCATGTGCCAATGCTCCAGCCTTAAAACCATCTCGATTCCCACGTCTGAGTATCTTTATGGATATCCCATTCTCATTCCAGTAAGCCGCTCTATTATCGACAATCCATTGCGTATCGTCCACAGAGTCGTCCAATATCTGGACCTCGATACGGTCTCGTGGCCAATGAAGTGTAGCAGCCGCATCAATAAGCCGGGCTGCAACAAAGCGTTCATTGTATATGGGCAGCTGAATGGTCACGTATGGGATATCTTCCTCAAAAGGTATAGATAAAGGCATAACCAGAGTCCTACGCTGTACGAAATACCAACGGATCAAAAGCCAAAGCCTATGGAAACCGTAAAGCATGAGCCCGCCCAGTGCCAAGAAGTGAATCACTGTCAAGACCTTTAATAGTGATAGTAGCATTGATATCTAACCCATTTCAAAAGAGTTTGAATTTTAACATATTAAAGAGCTAGAGGCAACCCGGATTTCTATAAACACCGTTCTTTTGCAACTTTTTGGCTAAATATTTTGAGACTATTCCACACTCAAAACAGGATTAGCGGGATTCGCAATCCATTCTGAAATGGATCCGTCATAGTTACTGATATCTGAAAATCCCAATAGATGAGCCCAAAACAGTCCAAAACTGGACCGGATTCCAATTGCTCAGTAGAAGATTATCTTATCATCCCTATGAATACCAAAATCACTCCACATCTGCTCAACCTCAATATAACTCCGGAAGGTTCCGTCCGTATCAAGCCAGTCATTCCAGTCCATCAGTATTCCTCCTGGGATATGGCCATCTGTATACTCCTGGAATGTACGTATATCAAAAAGCATTATATCTCCACTTTGTAAGGCTTTTTGAACATCAGACATTGTTGCCAGATATTCAGGATGACCCGGCACATCTCTTTTGAAAGGAACAGACACAGAGGCATTCTCTGTGGTCTCCTTAGCACCGTTGTTTTTTATCCACGCATTGTAACCACCATTTAGGATTCGGACATCTTCTACCCCTGCATACATTAAGGTCCATGCAAATCGCCCAACAGCCGGTGCAGATCTCCCGTACAGGATTACTGTTGAGTCATACGTTATACCGAGGTTCTCAATTGCTCCTTGAAGCTCAATATCCGGTAATAAACTTTTATTATCTCCGTTAAAGATTGCGAAATATGCGTTTATTGCACCAGGGATGTGACCGGTATCGTAGTTTTCACTGGTTTCGCTGACTTCTATAATTGTATAGCCTTTTCCAGGATAAGTAGCCGGAGACCCTTCAGTCCCTGGATTGCTACCGGTTATGAGTTCTTCAACCCAACCCGGATAAACAAGCTTCTGATAGTTTGGCAGCATGTCCATGGGGCAGGCGGGATCAGCGCTCCATTCATATATCGAACCATCATAGTTCGAGCATTGCCCATATCCCATAAGCCGTAATACAAAGTACACGAATCCGCTGCGAATGCCTGCCGTGCAATATGAAGACACCTCCTTGTCCCTTGTTATCCCCCTCGATTCGAGCAGATCCTTGAGGTCCTCATAACCCAAAACCGTCTTGTCGGAATTGAAAAACAGGGTATAGTTCATACTCAATGCACCCTGTATATGACCACCTCGCATTTCACCATAAAGGATCCAGCCGTTGTATTCCTCATCCTCTCGAGGATCGATAATCACGAAGTCTTCATCTGCACGTCTGTCAAGAATATGCGCTTTATCTGCGAGGACATCCTCTTTGAGTTGAGCTTTGAATATATCTATTGGAAGCGTATTCGTTCCGGTTTCGGTAAGTCTTCCATCTGCAATCCATCTATCCCAGCCTCCATTGAGAAGGTGAACATCCGTACAACCCAGATATTCGAGCATCCAGAAAATACGACCTGCTGCGCCCCATGATTCGGTTGTGTCGTCGTATATAATAAACCTCATATTTCTCCTTATCCCGGCTTCACTTAACTGAATCTCCAAATCAGATACTGACTTTAAATTGAAATCTGTATCTGTGTAATCGCTCCAGAGCATGCTGATCGCTCCGGGTATATGTGAGCTTGAATAACCAGATGAACGGGCATCGATTATTACTGTATCTGTATCGCCGATGCTTGCCTCCACGGAATCTGCGGAAAAAAGCAGGCTCTTGTTTGGATATCTATTCACCTTCGTATCAATAGATTCTCCACACCCGTTAACAATTGAAAAGAAAAAAAACATCAATATAATAAAAAGAAACCAGAGCTCCTTTTTCTCCATTACAAACCTCCTTCATTATCAATGAGAGACTCTTCAATATTAGAATCTAAAAAGGCGAATATTTTAACCGCAGGAATATATCGACATATAGGGGCACAGCGCTGTGCCCTAACATCTGAGACTGATGCAGGGATTGGGCAAAAGGGCCGTTTATGGATGGACACTATGTAAAGAATATCACAGAGAATCTACTGAGAGAGACTGCTTTCCATGATACCATCCCGCCTTCATAATTGCGTGCAACAGGCAAACCGGAAAGCTGATGAACGATCCATGCATATGCAGACCTGATAACCCCCTTCACAGTAGTAGACAACCGGTCTGCTGATGTCGATGTCGTTTTCCTTGAGCAGTTTCCTCATTTGACCTGAGTCGATCGGAATGCGGTGTTTTCCCGAGAAAAAACGTGTCCACTTAATATGGGTCGCATCCGGCAGGTGTCCACCAAACCATTCAAGATGTGAACGGGTATCAATCAAAACCAGCCTCTGCTCTTCACGCTTGATATCCTCTGTGCCTATCTTTACCTCAGATCTGATTTGAAACTCATACGAGACAGGACGCACACTTCTTGTATTATCGCTTTTTACTAAAGGAAAATTCAAGTCTTTCCATAGAGATATACCGCCTTTCAGTAAACGTATCGGCCCCTGATGCCCAAGCCATATGAGTGTCCAGCATGTCCAACCCTCACCCCCCCCCAACTCTTGTCTGCATCCCCATAAACCACAACTGGGGTATTCTCATCAATTCCCATCTTCCCAAGTGCAAAGGCGAGTCTTTCTGGGGGCCATATTCTGTAAGGTATCCTTTTTTCATTTTCTCTGCTATACTCCTCCCAACAAAAAGAGTGGGCTTTCGGCAGGTGGCCGGCTTGCCACAATGGTTTTGGACGGGCATCGAGTATCACCCATTTCGAAAGGGCATGGTTTAAGACCTGTGGTTCGATAAGAGCAAGGTCATAAGCCAGGGCCTCCTTAATGAATACAGATAAAATGATAAAAACCAAACAGACGAATAAAAAACAAGACCAGGCAGGATCTCTACCACGAATAGTCTCTTTTTGTATGCCCTTCATCATAATCACATCATATTCTCTTTTGACACTTCAGCAGGATATGCGGCTTTCCGTTCATAGCCTTATCGGGATTTCTGCCCTTGTGGTCGTCCTGCTCTCTTTGACCCTCTTTGTCTGTGAAAAGGGAAGAATTGGATGGTCTGTCAGTACAATCATGGTCGTGGCTGCAATCCTGCGTCTACTCTTTCTCTTTCGGCAGCCCGAACTGTCTGACGATATATATCGTTATCTCCTAGATGGGCTTCAGTCATTGCTTGGGTCCAACCCGTATGCATTGGCGCCAACGGAAATCATGCCCCAAAACGAGGAGATAGCCATCTTGATAACCAAGGTGAACCATCCGAACATGGTAACAATCTATCCCCCGGCTGCTCAACTCGTATTCATCCTGGGAGCGCTCCTGAACGGCGGAGTCTTTGGAGTGAAGATCCTTTTAACAGCCGTGGATCTCGCCACGTGTGCCATGCTCTTACGCCTGCTCGCCGCACTCGAACTGCCGCTTTGCAGGGGGGTGTTATACGCTTGGCATCCCCTGCCGATTATCGAAATCTCAGCCTCAGGTCATATTGATGGGGCAGGTATCCTCTTTCTTTTTGTTACCCTCTTTCTCTTGATTATGAAAACTTCTTCCCATGATTTTGGGTCTACACTCAAAAATCGCTTCCAGCACATCCAAATGCCTCTCTCAAGAGGGGTCATTCTATCCTTCTTCGCAGGTTTCGCCTTTGCCTTTTCCTGCCTGGTTAAACTCTTTCCCATTGTTTTTCTGCCCGGGTTTATAGCGTTGCTTCGCGGCCCGAGTAGGGCAGTATTTATCATTGGAACCACAACCGGATCTATTCTGCTCACCATACCCTTTCTGCCCGACATACAGCAACAACTCCATACACTCACAATCTATCTTTGCAATTGGGAGTTCGCAGGTTTTTCTTACCATGCCTTAAAACGACTAACAGGTTCAACACTCCTTACAAGATTCCTTCTTGGCTTCGGGTTTTTCTTTGCCATAGTCTTTCTTTACTGGAATCTTTATAAAAATAATTCGGCTGCTGCCGATTATGCAATACACCCCTTTTCTCTTTGCACTAAAGAAACCTTCCTTTCGGTTATAACCACCTTTTACAAGATCAGTATTCTCTATCTCCTGATTACGCCGACGCTTTACCCCTGGTATGCGCTCTGTCTTGTTTCACTTTTGCCTTTTACTACAGGATCTGCGGGTCTTCTCCTTTCCTGGTCCGTCTTCCTCGGTTATCGTGTGTTGATCCCCTATACCCTGCTTCATCAATGGGTCGATAATGGTGCCACAGCTTTTATGATATGGTCTGCTCCGGTAACCGCCCTTCTTCTTCATGCTGTTATAAGAAGACTTCAAAGGTGAAAAAAATGAGATCATCTCTTCGCTGATACGGGCTTCGAATTCCATAGCGCCTCACGCATAATTACCCATAGTATCTTTAGACCTGCCTTAATGCCGCCTGTAATACTCCGGCTGATCTTAGATTCTCCTGCTGTTCTTTGACGATAGGGTGTTTCATACTCTATGACTCGAAGCCCCACCTTGAGTGCCCTTATCTGCATCTCTACAGTCCAGCCATAGTCCTTATCAATCATCTGTAGGGCCTTCAGTGCTTCCCAAGTTATGGCTCGCATCGGTCCCAAATCTCTGTAATTATGCTGCCACAAAACACGAATCAGTCTTGTAGCAAGCCAGTTACCGAACCGTTGGAGCCGATTCAATGCATTGCGCTCTACAGGAACCCGCTTCGCCAAAACCATATGGGCCCTTTGAGTAACGAGGAAGTCAAAGAAAACGGGTAAAAAGGAGATGTCATCGCTGCCGTCAGCATCTGCAAAGGCTACGATATCAGGCGGATCAGCCTCTAACGCAGCCAATCCTGCAAGACATGCCCGGCCGTATCCTGCTATTGGTTCTGAAACCACCTCTGCACCATATTTTCTTGCTACATCAGCGGTACTGTCTTTAGAGCCGTTATCGAGCACCAAGATGCGATCCACATCCCAGGGCACGTCTTTAAAAAACCCCGGCAAGGCCATGACCTCGTTTCTCGCTGGTATCAACAAAGCGATTCTCTTTTCGCAGTACATGTAATATCCCCGAAAAAGATTACATACCTCTTTTGAGCAATGATCAAAAAGGGTATCATTGACGCATCAGCCAAGTGTGTCTGCTGAGGATTCATCCAGGTTTATGGATCGACATTAGTTCATAAATATGAAAGCAAAGGAATAGGTTGCCCCAAAAGCGGTATTCTCTCCGTATAGTAGAGGCGTGTATCCAATCTCCACAAACCAGTTTGAATTGATCTTATAGCCCAGAGTCATATCCAGTTTCCCCAGATCATAGCTCTTTGTTGCAGAAGGGTTACCAGTACCGGCCTCCTTTTTACTTTCATTATCCATCCCCATAATCCCATCCAACTTGATTCTTCCATAGAGGTCTCTTGGAAAATCCACGCCAAACTCGATCAAATACCTCAACTCGTCAGCAGGTTCTTCATCTCTTATCCTGTAGCCGATCTCAAAGTTACAATACCCGGGCATAGCGGGCCGCAAAGATCGACCGTAAAGAAGTCTCAATTCTCCATCATACTGGCCGTTTCCCAATGCAACCGTGTGATCTTCATCATAAGCCTCCGGCACCTTAATAAGGCCCTGAATGGATACGACCCCCTCATTCCCTTCAAAAAGATTCATCTTAATCCCCAAATCAATGTCACCAATGCCATAGGTCTCCGCCTCAAGGTTGTCATCCTCGTATTTGAGGTATTTATAATAGAGGCTCGTTATTAAGGTGCATTTCCCTGTAAAACCGTATTCAGCATAGTAGTTGAGGTTGATATCCTCATACTCACCGCTGTATTCAAAGTCATCCTTTCTTCCTTGTTCATCGAATCCTTCGTTTGCAGAAAAATAGCTCACACCAAATTTGTTGTATATTTCACCTCGTTTCGCAACCCAAGCACCGCCATAGCAGATATCAAGAAAGGCAAGGTTCGAGATGCATCCTACCATTAAAAAGACAGCTGTTTTACAAATCATCCTATTCATTCTCTATCCTTATAAATTTCGCTTTGTACTTTAATACAGCATCAACACAGGTATTCAGCTTTTTCAACAGAAATACAAAAACTGATATTTCAATACAACTCCTATTCATTATAAATGACTATTGAATTAACTCAGCAAAGGCAGTCACATTTATAACGCATGCAACTTATCTGTGCGGTGTAGCGAGTTTTGCACTGGGTATAATGTGATCGCCTTTGCTGTGAGCGATTTTTTTAATGAGGAAACTCAATACACGTTTCCATTATTAAGAAAACTTGATCCGACTCTATAGCAAAAGTATTTCTATATTTCAAATAGATTATTTCTATAATATTACTTTGCAGTTATTGGAAATGCCAATGTATTCCGATACACTCAATGCGAATTAGAATCCAGCCGGAAATAAGCATCGTGAACAAAATCGCTCATTTCTCGATGCAAACTAATTGATGAGAGTACAAGGACGTTCTATTGTCTTACAAAAAAAAGACAATTCCCCTTTTTATCTCAACTCGCAACTGCCTTGTAAAATATGATGTAATTCTTAGAAAACAAGAATTAAAATGATAATTATGAACTTTTTTAATAACTCTATTCATTTTTGTCTTGACATTCAATCATAAAGACAATAAAGCTCTTATTAATCAAGACTGAAGCAAGAAGGGAATCACTATTTAGAAGTCAGAAGAATGAAAAAAAGCGAACCAATAGCATCGAACCCTAAAGAGTCGAATAAAAAATGTATACAAATACCATAGGAAAATTTAAATCCGGAAAAATATTTAGATAAAGGGATTTAACAATGAATCTATTCTTATTTTTTTAAGTTTCATTTTATTTACTTATAAAAGTTGCCATATACTCATCTTTGATACATTAATAGTAAAGGCGTAAAGCTCGATTCCCGTTCTTTCTGATATTGATCTAACAGATATATTTCAAATATAAAGGTCTTTTTTGAGATAGCCGGGTTGACAATTGTGCAATCCGGCTTTTTTTATGTAAACGAGCCTTCATGAAATAAGGCATTAAAAGGAAATGGCACAGGGGAACTTCCGATTCACAGATGAGGGATTTATTATCTGGGAAAACCCATTTCAGGGGGAAAAGACCCATTTGTGGATGAAAACCATTGAGGAGGCATGCTATGAGGTATCATTTTAACAAAACTGTAATTATCACATTATTTTGTTCTATCCTTCTTTTATGCTCGGGTTTAATCAACATATCCCAAGCAAACGAATTCACCGTATTTGGCCCTCAGAATTACGTCAGGGAAACAGGCGGGCCAGGAGTTGTTACCGATAATTTTTCCGTATCCAATCCCAATACCCAATTTACCCTCAAGGTTTACAATGGAGGGCTTGAAGATGATACGTCAATAGGGGAGTATGTCAGCAGTTCTGAAATCAGAGTAAACGGAGCGCTGATTGTAGGCCCCAGCAACTTTAATCAGAACGTTCAATCCTTGGAAGAACCGGTTACCATCCAATCTGAAAATGAGATCAATGTAGAACTCAGGGGCAAACCCGGTGGAGTCATAACAGTACTTGTTGTTGGAGTCGATGACTCCCTCCCTGTTATCAACAGCATAACCCCTGCGAATGGGGTTACATTACCGGATCTTCAGCCCACAATGACTGCCGAGTTATACTGACAGCATCTCCGGTATAGACACCTCGAGTGTCCATATAATACTCGATGGAAACGAAGTAACCGCAGATGCCGCGATTACATCCGGTGGTTTTACATATGCACCGCCATCCCCTCTTGCAGGTGGATCTCATACACTTACAGTGGAAGTCTCTGATAAAGCAGGCAACACATCATCCGCTTCATCGACCTTTACCACATTGCTCCCAGAGGATATAGACGATGACGGGGATGGGTATACAGAGAACCAGGGGGATTGCGATGATACAGACCCCTCAATTTCTCCGGGTATAACAGAGATCCCCTACAATACAAAAGACGATGACTGCAACCCCGCTACACTCGATGATGACCTGGACAGTGATGGATACCTCCTGGCAAACGACTGTGACGACAATGACCCTGCAGCCTATCCTGGTGCTTCAGAGATATGTGATGATGGAATCGATCAGGACTGTGACGGGTCCGATGAACCCTGTGGGTCTTCTTCCGGGCAGCCAGAGGGTTCTTTCGGCGAACAGTATAAGGATTTGATCCCCCCCAGTTCAACAATAGGATCATACGATCCCAAAAGGTTTTCAGTAATCACCGGACTGGTGAAAGACCTGGGAGATTCTCCAATCCAGGATGTCTCTGTCACCATCCATGGTCATCAGGAATACGGCACTGTCTTAACCGATGCCACCGGCCGGTTCTCCATACCTGTGGAAGGTGGAGGGAATATAACAGTAGTCTATAAAAAAGATGACCTGATCACTTCGCACCGGAAGGTCTTTGTACCCTGGAACGACATAGCTGTTGCCAAAACCATAGTAATGATCGCGGAGGATCCGGCATCTACCACATTTACCTTTGACGGCGATCCCAATACTGTGGTTACACACGAAAGTACAGAAGTGACCGACGAATTCGGCAGCCGTTCCTGCACCATAGTCTTTACTGGTGATAATGCAGCATACGAGGTCGATGCAGATGGCAACATCATCCAGGCCCTTCCCACAATAACCACCCGGGCCACTGAGTTTACAACCCCTGAGTCCATGCCTGCCATACTGCCCCCAACATCCGCGTATACCTACTGTGCAGAGTTCAGTGTGGATGGGGTTGAAAGGGTACAGTTTGACAAACCTGTAATTAATTATGTGAACAACTTTCTTGGCTTTGATGTGGGCGTGAGGGTTCCTGTAGGCTGGTATGACAGGGATAGAGGGGTCAGATGACGGTCTTGT
>JAXHVA010000040.1:0-41143 GCA_034189035.1 Thermodesulfobacteriota bacterium | reverse complement strand
GATTGGGTAAGCCTTCATTTGCTGCCGGATGAAGTCGTATCTCAACTCTACTCTTTGGCAAAGAAGGCCGCGGCTTTTTTTAAGATTTCACGCTCCATCTTCAAACGTTTATTTTCCTTGCACGCCGAACCTCATCTTCCAGTTCTCGTCTTTTGACACCGCCTTCAGCAATGTCCTCTTGCTCTGTGCGAAATTTCCTGATCCAGCGGGAGATGTCAGATGGGTGGATGCCAAGACACCTCTCAGCCTCTGAACTGCTGTATCCATTCTCCAGAACCAATTTGATGGCATCTTCTTTGAATTCCTTTGTGAAGATTATTATTAGAGAATATCCGAAACGGCAATATGTGGTGTACTTATACACAGTTTTTTATGATTAACTAATTTACACTTTACTCTATCGTTGGTATCTTTATTTCAGTATGTACCGACGAAGATATTAAACTAATTGAGGAATTACAAAACACTCCAGCTCCAATTGAAGGGCTTGATTATACTACCCGGCTATTTGACTTCAGTGAAGTCACTCAACTAAACGATCTACCTAAGTTCGGACTTGATCACCTCATACGTAAGAAATGGTAAGTTAATAGCACCAATTGAAACCAACACACACAAAGTATTAGGAAAAGAATTTATTTTTGTAAATCATCACCCTGAAAAACGCGAACCTATTGAGGCAGAAATGTCATATAAAATCGGTTTGGCTAAATGCATACATAGGTGGAATAACACCTAGTCAATACGACACCATGGTTATTAATTGATAACCTCACAATCAAGTGGTAGCGGCAACCTCCTCTAGGGCATAATAGGGGGCATCCTATATTCCCCTTGTCAGGGTAATGATGAAAATGTTTTCCTGGCTAGTCAATCAATCTTTTCGTCTTATAACCCATTTCTTCTTTTTTTTGCACTCCTTCAAATATTGATTCTCCTATTAAAGAGATAATATAGAATATGATTCCGATGCCTACAGCAAGCATCATTATCTTAGACATTGCTTTTGGTTTATAATAAATAAAGATACTTAAAGCAGCACCTAAGCAAATAACTATAATTGTATGGCAACGAATAAAAGCAATTGTAATGTCATATATTTCTTTTATATCCATTTCTTATATAATTTTATTAATGTTTTTTCTAGCTTTGTCATATCTGTCAAACCTTCTACATGAAGGCTCAAACTTTGAGCAGCATCGTATTCCTTTATCCCTCATTCCACTGCCGTTCAGATCGTTTTTCGCGCTTGTCAGTAGTGCGAGCCATTAAAAAAAACATGTCTGAAAGACGGTTTAAAAAGGGTAGTATGTTTTGATCTTCGACTCTCAATGCTCCAATACGGCGTTCGGCTCTTCGCACTAGGGCCCTGGCAAACTGAATATGAGCAGAAATGAAGCCAGACCCAGATAAAAGGAAATGATTCAAAGGAGGAAGCCCGGCTTCCAGTTTTTGAATCATTTGCTCCAGTGCTAAAACCTTCGATTTTTCAAATTCTGCCCTCGCGTTTCCTAAAACTGCATTGATCTGGCATATATTACGCTGAATTTGATCGATCATGAATTTCAGATCATCACCTGTAAGTTGAGCATATATAACACCCAAAAAAGAGTTGACCTCGTCCATAGTTCCAATGGCTTCAACTAAGTTATCATCCTTGCTCAGTTTCTTTCCATCGGCAAGTAATGTTCCACCTGTATCTGTATAATTATCATAGTTCTTCATCAGATCGCTCCTTTTATAAGATTTCCGATTAGGGTCTTACCCCTAAGACATTATATATCCCTACCTCTTCCTTAATCCCTTTTACTTTTACAATATCCAATTTCTCTGCTTCTATTACGTTTTTAACTTCATAAAAAGTTGCCTCTGTAATTAATATCTGACCCGCTTGTGCTAGCTTTTCCAACCTGGATGCAATGTTTACTGCTGAGCCTAAAACAGTATATTCCTTTTTTCTGGTGGAACCAAATATGCCTACCACGACTTCACCTGTACCGATGCCAATACCAGTAGGGATTGATGAGAAATGATTTGAACCTATTTTTACACTTGTTTGTGCCATCCGCTTTTGTATCTCTATAGCAGTCAGAACTGCACGAAGGGAATCATCATTATAGGAAATAGGTGCTCCATATATTACCATTATACTATCGCCGATATGTTTATCAAGTGTTCCGTTATACTGGAAGATAATATCGCTCAAGGGGGTGAAATAATAACTGTTTAAGAATGAAGCCAGTTCATGAGGATCCGTTCTTTCTGAGATTGATGAAAAGCCTCGTATATCAGTAAACATTACGGTTATTTTTTGTTTTCTAGGCCTAACCAGTCTAGGATCATTTTGCAATTCGTCCAATATCTGACAGGAAACGAACTGTTTCAGGTGCTTCTTTAAGAAATACTCTCTTATCTTTGCTCTTATCTCAACATTATCAAAGGGCTTGGTTAAAAATCCATCTATACCTTCATTTGTGGCCTGGATTGCGCTCTCCATGCTACCGTATCCTGTTAGGATAATTCTTGTTATTTCAGGATTAATACTGCCAATAGCCGATAATGTTGTGATGCCATCTATGCCGGGCATCTTCAAGTCCGATATGACAATAGAAATCTGGTCAGGATTCTTTTTCACTGTCTCTATTGACTCATTTCCGTCCTGTGCAAGGAAAATAGAATAGCCTTCACGTTGGAGTGCCTTTTTAAGGGCCCTTCGAATACCCTCTTCGTCATCTACAATCAATAATCCATGCATTGTACTGTCCTTTTATAAGTTATTTAGTGTCCATCTATAAGTGAACAACCTCGTCAGGATCAAGGAAGGTGAATACTTTAATCGAAACAATATATTTTTATAGAAAAGCACAATACGATCTACCCCTCTATATGAGCTTGAAACAGGGATTGCGCGAAAGGACCATTTCTCGATGGACACTCTTTAGATAGGTTTTCTTACGGGCAGTTCAACCCGAAAAGTTGTCTCTAGGTTCGGCGTACTGAAAGCTGTTATTTTACCATAATGTCTCTTAATAATCTCGTGAGAGATATAAAGACCGAGTCCTGTACCTTTACCTACTTCTTTCGTAGTAAAAAAAGGTTTAAATATATCCTTACTTATGGATGGCTTAATTCCAACGCCAGTATCAATACATTCAAAGATCACTTTATCTGTATCCGAATCGTAACTTGTCCTGAGTGTTATTTTTCCTTGATTCTCTTTTACTCCGTGGATTGCGTTCTTTAATATATTGAGGCATACCTGTCCAAGATGAGCAAAGTTCCCCTTTATCTTTGGAATAGTCTTTTCCAAGTCTTCTATAATCTTCAAGTCATATTTCTTATACTGATTAAAAAGTATAGTCAACGCCTCTTTAACGACTGTATTGATATTCACCTCTTCCTCATAATCCTGAGTCTGTCTTGATATATCCAAAAGACTCGCTACAATCTCTTTCGCACGTTTTAAATCCTTTAAAGTAAATTGGAGGTCGTCTATTATTTCACTCTCCTCATTGCTTATGCAATCTTTCTCTTCTAAAGTTTCCAAAGTACTCTGGATAAGACTCGATACACTCGATAAAGGATTATTGAGTTCATGGGCGACACCGGCAACCAACTGCCCAATAGCTGCAAGACTCTCTGATCGGATGAGTTGTTCCTGAGTTCTTTCTTTCTCTAACAAAGCGTTTTCCAGCTCAACCGTTCTGTATTGTATCTTCTTCTCTAAGTTTTTGTTGAGGTCTTCTATTATCTTGTAGGATTTCGCATTTTCTAAAGAGATACTGCTTTGACTTGCCAATGTCTGGAGTAATTCCATGTCCTCGGAGGTGAATACTTCATAGGATTTTTTGTGGCCTAGGTTGATAAATCCTTTAATAGAGTCTCTAAAAACCATGGGTATTATCAAGCTCGCACTGAGACAATCCAACTGTTGAAGACTCTCTTTTTTACTGCTTTGGGGGATATTGGAGTCCTCTATATCATGCCTGGATATCTCTTTTTTCTTATCGAGCAACAGGGCAATTAAGGGAGTTTCCTGATCTAATTTCAATGTTTTCATATCTTCCTGAAATTCTCCCTTCATCCCATGAATTGTAAATACCTCTTCTTTCGGATCCCATAAAAAGATAGAGACCGCCTTTACCTTCATTGAATATACAATTGCATCTATAATCCGTTGGATGATCTCATCCATATCAAGAATAGATGTCATGGCTTGGCTGATATCCCTTAATGTCTTTTGATAATCGTATTTTCCCTTAAAGAAGAGTTTGTCTATTGTTTTCTGGACTCTTTCTTTTAAAGGTGTAAAAAAAAATACAATAGCCAAGAAGAAAAAAACAGGGAATAGAAGGGATTCTGAAAATTCGATCTTCTTAAATACAATATCAAAGACTACGATTGCACATGCATATAAGACAGTAAGTATAGTTGTGAGCACAGAATAAACTATGCCCCTTCTTATGAGTAACTCAATATCCAATAGGTTGTGCTTTAATACAGCGAATGCCAAGATAATCATAGGCACAAAACCAAAATTGCCAATGGGGTAAATCCCTATTCCTATCATAGGAAAAAAATTGAACAAGGCTAGAATCGCATAGAGTCCAAGTCCTAGAAAGATATACTTAATCTTGTTTCGCTTGATAGGGTAAGGATCTTCTTTTAGACCCCTGTAGAACAGATATAAGCAATAGATCACGGTGAGAGAATTTATCAAAATAAACAGAAAAAAGATGGGGCCCCCTTTTGCAAAAAAACCGAAGTTGTACTTATAAATTCCATTGAGATATAAATCCGATTGGGTGAAAAACATAAAGGCAAAGCTGAATGTGTATGCTAAAGGGATTAAGAATTCCCTCTTTTTAATAGAAAGAAAAGAATATACGAAGTGGAGGTATATCGGGATATTATAGACAAGTAAGATGTGATCATATCTGCTTATTTTTAAGGCTGTTTCCCCATCCTTTATTATAGTCAGTAAGAATGTATCGAGATTGAGGAAAAAGCCAATTGTGCAAAGAGATGCGAAGAGCATATTGCTCTTTTTCCCCTTCCCCTTTATAAACGCCAGTAATGCCAATCCCAGTGTTGTTATAAGGCCCATAAGAGGTGGGAGACCATACGGGTAAAACCCCTGACTGATATCTATTGTATTATCAAACATTAATCGAAATTAGTCCCCGGTTTTCAGACCTTATCTTTAAAGTATTTCAATGTCAATCTTAGCCCCTCATCGAGAGATATATTAGGCTCCCATTGAAGTATTCGCTTTGCTTTCCTTATGTCGGGTTGTCGTACTTTCGGATCGTCCTGTGGTAATGCTTTAAAAGCAATCTTTTTCTTGGTATCTGTTATCTCAATTACCTTCTTTGCAAAATCCAAGATGGTCAATTCATCTGGATTGCCCAGGTTGACCGGCAATGATTCATCTGACAAAAGAAGTCTGTATATTCCCTCAATCAGATCTGAAACATAACAGAAGCTTCGGGTTTGCGAACCATCGCCAAATACGGTGAGTCCCTCACCCCTGAGAGCCTGGCACATAAATGTGGGTAATGCCCTACCATCATCCAACCTCATTCTGGGGCCATAGGTATTAAAGATTCTGACTATTTTCGTATCAATCCCATGGTATCTATTGTATGCCATGGTCATGGCTTCGGCAAATCTCTTTGCCTCATCGTATACCCCACGAAAGCCGATAGGGTTAACATTTCCCCAATAATCCTCAGGTTGTGGATGAACCAGAGGATCCCCGTAGCACTCGGATGTGGAAGCTAATAGAAAACCCGCGTTTTTTGCCTTAGCCAATCCTAAGGCCTTATGAGTACCGAGTGATCCGACTTTCAGGGTTTGGATTGGTAATTTCAGGTAATCTATGGGACTGGCAGGAGATGCAAAGTGTAAGATATAATCAAGGCTCCCTTCGACATAGATATATTCTGTTACATCATGTTTAATAAATAAAAAGTTTTCATTACCAAAGAGATGGGCAATATTATCGAGGTTGCCTGTAATGAGATTGTCCATACAGATTACAAAATGGTCTTCTGCAATAAGCCGATCACACATGTGAGAACCGAGAAAACCCGCTCCCCCAGTAATTAATGTTCTCATATTTCCTCTCTTTTACAATAGATGGTTATTCTTTATAATGACTATTTCAGATATTAAATCTAAGATATCCCCTGTTTTTCTTAACGCTCACTAATTCAGTCAGTCAATAGCCGCATTATAATTTTATCACTACTTCTGGCGTGTTGATATCTTTTTATCGTATAAAGCTAAACTGTTAAGAAATAAGATCATTGTCTCTTGATCTCTTTAAAAGAAATGCTCTCCTTCCAAAGGTAAAAAAGTCCTAAAAGAGTTACAGGGAAGTATTGGGTCGCATGGTATACGATAGAGAATCCCAAGGCCTCACTCTCATTTATGCCCCAAAATGCAAGTGCAGTGATACAGAAGAACTGATATGTTCCGATAAAGCCCGGTGATAAAGGGATCATTATTATACCGAAATTGACAATAACAATAAAAAGGAAAGATCCATAAAGTGGAAGTTCAAAGCGAAAAGATAAAAAAACCAAAGAAGTGAGGACTGCAATAACAATCCACATGAGAAATGAAAAAAGAAATACGAATTTAATCTGTTTCTTCCCTTTTAAAACATCAAAACCTACGATGAAGGAGAAAAGAATTTCATTGGCCTTCTGGGGGAGATGTATAGAAATAGGTGAAAAGAGAAGATTGAAGAGGTGTGATACATTTTCTTTATATCTCTTTAAAAAAAAGAAGAGAAGTAGAATCAGTATTTGGAAAATCAACAGAGAAATTCCTGTCTTCTTTACCCAATTCGGAAAATGAAAAAATATCAAACTGATAAATAAGAATACCAAAAGTACAAAACCATCCAGTATTCTTTCTACTACTATCGTTGCGAGGGATAGACTCTTGCTTAAGTTCTCTTTTTTACCAATCGAATAGGCCCTTACAAATTCTCCTATCCTTGCTGGCAATATATTGTTTGCCATAAATCCGATCATTAATGAGGAAAACAACGAAGACATCCTGACCTCTTTTATCGGTTCGAACAGGTATTTCCACCTTATCGCCCGAAGCCACATCGAAAGATAGACTAAGGCTATTGCTGGAATTAAATAGATATAATTCGCTTTTTGCAATGAATCGAAAAGTTCCTTAAAGCTTACATTGCGAAATGCGAGAAACAAGAAAATAAGACTTACTAATATTCCTATTAGGGTTTTTATCCGCATAAATTCCTCATTTCTTGCTAAAATAATAGAAATCTATATATTTATTAATTTCCTAAACACTTTATCGACCTCAGGAATGGATGAAAGATTCTTAAGAAAACGTTCTTTATCCTTACGCTGAAAATGGAGGAAACGCATTTTACAGGTATGCATACGCATAGAGTCCAAATCGATCAACATAGGCATTTTATTAGCAATAATAATGTTGCTGGCCTTCATATCACCATGACTGATTCTTGACGATTCCATCTTTTTGAAGACTTCGGCGATTCTATCCACAACTTCCAAATTCTGACTCATATGAAAATCCTTAAAAAAATCTATCATATTGGGGCCCTCGGCATATTCACATATATAATAGGCAGTCCTCCTGAAAGGACCAAAACGTTTCTCAAATAATGCAACAGGTCTTGGTGTTTCAATTCCAAGTGTTAATAATCGGTGTGCATTTCGCCAGGAATGGGCAGAGCGTGAAGTCATAAAGAATCGACGAAGGCTGTGCCAAAGACCTTTGATATTATCTCTTTTAACGACCAGGTTTTTATCACCGATTTTTATTTTAGCAACAGTAGATTTGGATCCCCTTTTGAGCAAATAATTATTTTCAGAATCGAAGATGGCATCTGGATTTTTAAGAAAGTTCGTAATGCCTAATAAATAATATGCCCTATTACAAAGCATAAAAGAGACAAATGATTTATAACGAACAACATCATTAGATTCTAGGAATACTTTCCAATACTCTTTTCTCACTGTCCGTTGGGTCCAAAAGGAATAAATATTGCTAACTATTGCTGCTATCTTAAATTTCGGCTAGCAATATACTGTCTTGATTTCATCCATTTTCTGAATCTGGTTTCAATTGTTTTAAGGATAGGTCTTGAATCCGGATAGCGACAATTATACCTGGTTGGTTCTATACCTTCTAATACAATTGCCCAAGAATTGTCTTTTTCATAGCCGTTTTCTGTCAAATCCTTTAGTAAATGAGGATTTTTGTCCAATTCTGACTTAATGCGAGGCAGGTGTTTTTGCCACGCATTGACTCTGTCTGCACAGATAGGTCGCAGTCCGCTTAATGCATTTAATGATTGTTTGGAAGGATTCGAAAGCTTTTCAAATCCTGAGAAATTACATTTCTTCTTTAAAAATGAAAATCTTTCCACTATTTGTCGTTGAACTTTATTTGGGATTTGCACAAGGTCCTCATAGCGAACACTCAAAAAACGGGGACAATCCATAATTCTTTGCGCTGCATCATTACATTCTTTCCAGATTCTATAATTACAAAAATACTCATGAGGCTTTGATGCGTGGATACTGCTAATCACAGACCTTGGATCCCGAAGAATATAGACAACAAAAAGATTCGGATCTGATTTAAATACCCTTTCTATATATTTAACATCCGTTGGTTGTTTGCTAAAAAACAGCCCGGCTTTGAGTTCTGGCTCGTCAAAGATGCTCATTTCGTGTTCACAGAAACCATTACTCTGAAAGCACGTAACAAACAACTCCATCATCAATGTAGTGCCGCTTCTTGGAGATCCAACGATATGCAATCTTTTCATAGTATGAAGACAGGTCATTTATGTATATATTGGCCAAAAACTAAAGAGGAACACCCCCCCATTTGGGATTTTTTTTTATCTTTCTTGCAATTCGTTTTCCGGTTTTTTTCAATACTCGCTTGATGAAAACATTTTTTTGCAAGGCCAATGTTGGGTTCTTGCTCAAATAAGCATGGAAAAAACGTAATCGATCCGTATTTGTTATCGCTGAATCGAATATCATATTGAGTTGGGAGAGGTTTTTTACTATCTTACGATGCGGTAACCTCTTGTAGTAAACTGTTCGTTCATTATCGATAAATGCATAACGAGAACCAAATGGATTGGAAAGGGCACAAATAACATTGCCCAAGCCCAGATCACCATGATAAATCCCCAATCTGTGCATTCGTCCTATTGTATATCCGAGTTCAAAGATTATCTTCCTTTTTTCGTGTATCTTTTCTTTTGCCAAAGGTGGTACGAACTCCTCTTTAAAGTACTGGCGAAGCCCCAGTCCATTATTTATAGATTTCGAAACCATAAAATTGTGAGGCCCTTTCTTTCCTACAACGACTACTAAGGGGGTAAAAAAGCCATTTTCCTGAAGCAGCAGATGCCCACTTAAAGCACGCTCTGCACGGCTTTCACGTAACATTCCCTTTATTGGATCGAGCCTGTTTCGATTTAAAAACGATTTATAAAAGAACTGCTGCCCTTCATATTCAAAACAATATACCTTAGCATATTGAGAACTCGTAACGCGTTTGAATCCTGACACTTCACAAGAAGATACGGTGCAACACATCTTGAGAAACTTTTCATCAAGATATCCTTTCAATATCTTAAGATGAAAACCGCGAAACCTAAAATGTATAAAATCCTTTTTAGTCCTATACTCTCTTATATCTCATCTCCCATAGGATACCCATAACATCTCAGATCTATGCCTAAAATATCACTTAGATCTTCGTTGCTTTTCGCATAATGTTCTTTAATATACTCTCTAATTTCTCCATTGAGTAACGACCCTTTTCGATCTAGATGCTTAATGAGGGGCATCCTGTCTATCCCCTTATAAACCGATCTGCACAATTTATTAAAAAGTGGTATATGAAAAATTACGCGTCTGTTGATGGGATCCTTACCATAAAACCTGTTTGTAAATCTGGCAAAGAATATACTTACTAAGGATAACCTCTCATTAACTCTCTTTTTGTCTATCTGTATGATATCCTTGACCACAGGCATCTGAAGTTCAAGATAATACTTCTCCAAGAAAGTGTCGATGTTCTTTCGCATTTCCTCATATATAAAGATATGGATATTATCTTTTCCAAAGAGAGATATATAGTACTTTATTAATTTCTCGTATTCAAAATGTTCAAATGAGAACTGAGGAAATCGATGATTGAAACCATCGTTATCAAAAAGATACTTCTTTATATTGAAAGTTCCACCCTTTTTTATATACTGTCTATAAACGGACTCTATCATCTCATACTGATTTCGTATATGAATGGAAATCTGTGCATCGGGAAGTACCGAAAAGAGACGTCCTGCCATCTCTTTTGCAAGATATCCACCATTTCCTCCTGTATGAATATTCCCTGACAACTCCTCATCAGAGATGACAAGCCAGTCTTTTTCTGAATAAACATTATTTTTTTGGCCAGAAAACCATCTTATTGCGGCATCAGGGTTGAAAGAGAAAGAACCGACTTTCAGGAAAACCCTCTGTACCTCGCTTCGGTCTATAAGTCGTACATTGGGATGTTTTTTAAAGACAATGTCTTGAAAGAAAGTCGTTCCTGTTTTATGATAACCTATGTGTATAAGTGTATTCACCTTTTTAAAGTTTCTTAATATATTAGAAAAATGTAATAGTTTAGCTTTTTTAAAAGAGTGCAAGAAGCGGTGATCAAATTTTAATACATGTACTGTCTGAGCATATCAGTAAGCGTTAAGAAACAAAAGGGGATAACCGGACATTTTATATCTGAAATAGTTAATAATCGAGCTATTGAATTGAATAGTGATAGACTTCCTTTGTTTATGCTCCTTTGGATGCGAGTTTTACACGGGTTAAAATCTGACCGTTGCCTCTTTCCTGATGATATTATTATTCTATAAAGATAAACTGTTACAAAAAATGTTTATTGAATTACCATAAAAGCAGGGGGCAAATTTATAACGCATGCCGATTCTGAACAGTTAATGAGTTTTGCACGGGTAATAATGTGATTACTATCGCTGTCGTTTTTTATGAAGACAGTTTATTAAAAAACTCATAAAATAACCGTGGGTTCTCTATGGAACTCCTTTCGATAAAGTGAAATTGCACGTCTTTTAACGTACCACCAAAAGAACCTCTCTTTATACAGGGTCTCTCGCAATGGCTTTCTTTGATATATCCTGATAAAACGCAACACATCCTGCTTTGTTAAACCGATGTCCATACTGGAAAAGTACAAGGCGGCAATATCTTTCGCTCGATTGCGCCATGATGCTTTACGCATTATCTTCATACGATGAAGATCGATCAGATAGACTTGCAAAGATTCAGTGTTGAGAGAGTCTTTCCCGTTTGATACATCGAGCAAAAAATGGCAGATGTAAAAGTCCCGATGGTTCATTCCGTTTTCATGGAGTGTTCTTGCAATCTTTGCTACTTCAATTATCAACGCCCTTTTCAGGGCATAACTCGGTTTAGACAAGGCCCAGCTTTTACATAACTCTTCAAGGCTTATGGTGTTTTCCAGTTCCTCCATGATCACAAAGGATTGTAACCGTGCAGGATTCCAGCCTCTTTTGCCGTATCCAACCAAACGCATGGTCTTGATACTGAATTGGTCAAGGCGCTTTATTCCGTTCCATTCATTCTGGGCGCTGAAGACCGGCATGCGCAATTGTGACAGATTCTTTATTATCTCTTTCCATCCGACCCCACGATGGATTTTTGCAAAATAGTACTTACCATAAAAAGAAAAACGTAGCGTCTTGCGCCCCTCTTTTTCACGATAGAGAGTCCCTTGCAAACTGAATAGCTGCTTGAAGATATCCTCGCCTTCGAAGCGCTCAATCCAACTCTTTGGCAATACAATCACATTGCAACCTCTTCAATAATATCCGCAGCCTTTTCCCATCGATTGAAGACACCTATCTTGTTGATATAATCTCTGCCATTTTTCCCCCACTCGTTTCTTCTTTTAGAAGTCAACATGAAGGCCAACATTTCATTGAGTGTGTCCTGCTTGAAGGGTGAAGAGATAATCTCTCCGGCACCCGCTCGTTCGACATGACTCGAGTATCCACACGTATCGGTTACCAGAATCGGTAATCCTGCAGCCATAGCTTCAATTAAAACGATCCCTGCTGTTTCTTGATATGCTGTGTGTAATAAAAGGTCGGCTGCCTGTAAAAACTTTGGTATATCTTCTCTCCCCCCTGCAAAGTACACCTGGTCTAAAACTCCCAAACGGCTGGCCATTCTGTTAAAGGGCCTTGTTTTCCCTTCACCAACGATCATTAAAATCGTTTCTTTACGAATATTTAAGGGTAATGCAGATATCGCTCTGATTGCCCGGTCAACCCCCTTAGTCTTAAAGCTAGAACCGATCATTAAAACGATCTTCTGATTCAACCCAACAGAGAATTCGCTGAGTAGCTCATTAAAGACATCATTTTTGTCGTAGAGCACAAAACGATTCTCTTCTACCCCTGGAGGCAATATGTGGAAACGGTCTTCATCCGTTCCATAGTGTTGAATAAAGAGTTCTTTGTCATTTTCTGAGATCAACAGTACCTCTGTCTTTGAGTCTCTATTAAAAACCGCTCTTTCTAAATCTAGATAACTCCGATAGCGTGGAGTCAAACGATACAAAAAGCCTCGCGTAAGTGCCTTAGCAGCAAAACAAGTATCCGCTGCAAAATATATATCGAGACCAGGCATCTTATTAAACCCAACAACAACATCATAATTGCTTATAGATAGTGACTCATTCACCCTTTTTATAAAAGATTCACAACGCCGGTGGTTTGTAAAACCCGAAGCCGAGATTATTGAAACCTGTAGACCATCAGGTATTTTTCCCTCCCAAGAACTACTATATACATCTACTTGATGACCACGCGCCAGGCAAACTTTTGCGATTTGCATAAAGTCTCTTTGTAAACCACCAAAAGGAAAATACTTAAAAAGGAAAAATGCCAACTTTACTTTTTTACCCATTAAGATTATTTGTACTCCCATCCACCCCTTATGAGCCTTATCTTTCTCTTCTCATTCTTGTATAAATCGTATCCTTGACTGCATGCCAAATTTGTTCAAAGTCTATTTCGCTCATACAGTAATGGTCTCCAAAAGGGCAATCAGGGCGAGTATGACCGCATGGTCTACACGGAAATTCCACAGCAAAGACACGATCATGATTTCTCCGAGGGTACCAGTTTCTCCAATCCGTTGGTCCAAAAAGGGCTATTGCAGGAGTTCCTACTGATGTGGCGATGTGGATGGCCGCTGAATCATTCCCGATCAAACAGACTGCCTTTTTCACAAATGCGGGAAGCTCTGACAGGGAGATTTTACCCACCATGTCTATAGCCTCTCTTTTCATATTTGATCTTATCTTTAAAGCAACTGCTTCGTCATTTTGATCCCCAGCTAGTACTACATGAATATCGTATTCTTCCCTGATATAATCAGCAAGTATTGCAAATTTCTCAATAGGCCAACTCTTATACCAACGTCTTGCCCCTGGGTGAATAATGACAAAGGGTTCTTCTGCTTTTAATCCGATATAATCATAAAGCTTCTGTTCGATATCCTTGATCTTTTCAGGCAAGACCATAATAAAGGGGTTACGGTCCAAAGCTGATAAACCCAGCTCTTCAACTGCCTTCAAATGATAGTCAACGACATGCATGTGACTTTCTGTCTTATTTATTATCTTATTGTAAAACAATCTTTGCTGAATGAGATGCTTCTTCTGATATCCTATCCGTAAAGATGCCCCTGATAAAAAAGTAATCAGTGAAGAACGATCATTGTTGGTTAAATCAATCACAGTATCGTATCTTTGCCTTCTTATATGAGATAAGATCTTCAGATTATAACCGAGCTTATTTTTTGAGGTGTTGTAATCGAATACCCATGTATTATTTAAATACGGGTTATCTACCAGTACTTGATGTGTATCTTTATTGACCAAAACATCTATTAATGCATCAGGCATTCCGTCCTTCAATGCTTTCAGCAAAGGGGAAATAAGTACAGTATCCCCAATATATCTCATCTTTATTATTAATATTCTAAAAGGCATACCTCATATCCACAGCGGGACATATTCATTTTACTACGATATTGGCTTTGCCTCATCAATAAGCATAACCGGGATATCGTCCTTAATTTCATACTTCAACTGGCACGCATCACAGATCAGACCGTCTTCCTCCTGATTTAGATATATATCACCTTTACATTTTGGGCATGCCAATATGTCCAATAGTTCTTTGCTAATACTCATTATTCCTCCTTTTGAATTTATGAATACATTCCCTTCACGAACAATCCAGAACCAAAAAGCTTTTACAAATTTCAACAGGTTAGTTTTTGAAAAGCTTTGCAAGAAACGGGGGGTCAAATCCTAATGTGTGTAGTTGTTTGAGCATATTAGCGAGCGTTAAAAAGAACAGGGGATAACCCTATATTTGATATCTGAAATAGTTAATAATGGAGCTACTGAATTGAATAGTGTTATACTGTTCTTTCTTTACACTCACTTGGATGCGAGTTTTAAACGGATAAAGATTTGACCGCCCGCTTCTCGCTTGGGTTTAATTTTTCTGATACTGCAGACAGTACTCTGTCAACAGTGATCTCCTTCATACATTTTTTTGTATTGCATCTCTTCTTAAAGCACGGACTGCACTCAATGTCGCTCTTAATAATTGTGTGATTATTACCATAAGGCCCTGTCCTGCAAGGCGCTGTCGGCCCAAAAAGGGCTATTGTCGGGGTTTCCACTGCTGATGCAATATGCATTGGTCCTGTGTCCGTTGTAACCATGATATCCACCAGGCTTAAAAGATAAGCCAAGTCTTTCAAACTCATCCTTCCTGCAGTATTACATACTGGGTTCTGCATCTTATTAGAGATCGCATCGATTAGTGCACGGTCATCTTCACTTCCAGTTAAAACAATCTTAGCGTCAAGGATATCGGTTATCCTATCGGACAAGATACTGAATCTCTCCCACTCCCATAGTTTTGTGTCCCATCCTGAACATGGATTTATAGCGATGATTTTGTCTCCTTCTTTTATGTTGTTTTCCTTTAAAAACCCTTTAACGCATTCTATATTATTCTCTTGTATTGGAATAAAAAATCTGGGCTCAATTGCCTCGCCCCCTGCATATCTCGCAAGGTGAATATATCTTTGTACTGCATGTGAATCCGGATTATACGGAAAGATCCTCTCATTTAAAAAAAGATAGCTCAATTCTCGAGTCTTATCATACCCCACTCTTCTTTTGGAACCACTTATACGTGCGAGTATACCGCTCTTAAAAAGTCCCTGAAAATCGACAACAATATCGTATTCTGTTCTCTTCAACTCTCTAATGAATGAACCGATCTCATGGATCGTCTGAATCGATCTAGACGGCTTAAAGATATTTTTTATCCAGGTTTTTCTCCTTGAAACCAATACATGATCCAGACAAGGATGCCCTTTTATTATCTCATAGGCATCCTCTTCTATCAACCATGTAATCCGACTTTCAGGATAAGCTGCCCGCAGAGATTCGAGACATGGAAGGGTATGAACCACATCGCCGATCGCACTCAATTTTACAATCAATATCTCCATTACTCTCTTTTGCCCAGATCGGATAGAATCCAGTCTACTGCTTTGAGTATATCCTCTGCAATACAATGAGGTCTACTTTTTAGTGCATCATCTATCAATTTCACCTCATTTTTTCCGTATCCTGTTAAGACAAGCACCCCTTTGGCACCCACGCGATGGGCAAGTCTCATGTCGATTATCTTATCCCCTATAACATAAGAACGCTCCAAATCCACCTTTAAGTCTTTAGCAGCCATATCGAGCATTCCTGGGTACGGCTTGCGACAGTTACAGGTCTTTCGATATCTCAGATCACCCTCGTTTGGATGGTGGGGGCAATAGTATATTGCATCTATGTAAGCATCTTTTTTCATTAATCTCTCTAGTAATCTCTGGTGGATATTTCCGAGTATTTCTTCAGAGAGATATCCCCTGGCCACTCCTGACTGATTCGTGACGATAACTGCTTTCATCTGGGCCCTATTGATCAAACGGATTGCATCAACAGCTCCTGGTATTATATTCAAATCATTTGGATCTTTTAAGTAGCCTAATTCATCGATTATCGTTCCATCTCTATCCATAAAAACAGCGATATTTCCCTGAGATTTATTGTACATGATATAGGGTTCCCTTTTTCAGGATTCGACTTACATGCCGATACACCTCATCAACACCAATCAACTTCATACATCGATGATCTGTTGGACACACCTTTTCCAAACAGGGGCTGCAATCCACTTCCTTTCTAAGGATGACACTGTTATTACCCAGTGGAGAGGTAGCAGCAGGATCGGTTGACCCAAAGATGGCAATGAGAGGGATACTCATAGAGGCAGCCAGATGCATCAACCCTGAGTCATTTGTAATAAAAAGACTGCACTTCTTTATCAGGGTCATGGCATCTAAAAGCGATGTCTTCCCAATAAGATTTATAATCTTTGACCCATCATTTTGAAATATTATATTGAACGAGTCTCTATCTCCTTCACTACCAAAAAGTAAAATTCTGGCATGAAAACCTTCACAGATCATATCTGATAATTGAGCAAATCTTTCAGGGAGCCACCTCTTTGCAGATCCGAAATAAGCCCCAGGATTAATACCTATCAACAGTTCACCATCTTCTATATTAAAAGAATCCAATATCTCTATTGCCCTGTCGGCAACTTCTTTAGAGATTTCAACACTGGGATTCGCCTCAATTATATCCATTCCCAAGGTTTTTAAGAGATCCAAATAATAAAAGACCTGATGTTTCTTCAAGGTTGCTCTGTCCAATATTACCTTGTTTGTCAATAGAAATCCTCTAAGATCGGTATTATACCCTGCTCTTAGAGGAATCCCTGCCAAAAAAGTTATAAGCGCAGCATCAAAAGCGTTCTGTAAAAGAATCGCTAAATCAAATTCATTTCTCCTCAATTCCCGGGCCAATTTTAGCCTTCCCTTTATTCCACTGTGTATCCCGTCCTGGTCGTAGAGAATAACCTCATTTATGTTTGTGTTACACTCGAGCAATGGAGAGACCCAAGACTTACACAATATGGAAATATAGGAGTGGGGAAAGTTTTTTTTTATACTGGCGATTGCCGGTAGAGTTAGGACAGCATCACCGATCCAATTCGTCGACCGAATCAGTATCTTTTCAATTTTACTAAAGTCTATCTCTTTTTTATTCTTTACTTTCATATTGAATTTCTGTAACAGTTTCACTTTTTGAAATTTTGATTGCCGTATTAGCAACTCTTTTCAGAAATTTAAACTTTTATCATAAGATTAAAATAGTAGGAATTTGTTATGGGTTGAGTACTTTACTCAATAAAGAGGCCTTAAAATCTTCCTCTCTGTCTATACATAACCCAATAGTGAGTGCAAAAGCCTTAACCTTATGAAAAAACGAGCTGCCCATCTTCATAATATCCTTCTCAGTTGTTACACTAAAGTCCAGTTGTTTAGAGATTCGCTCTATTTTTTTATAATCATCTGATGAATACCAGTGATGGTCTGGGAATATCAGTTCCTCAACTACAATTGCCCCTTGCTCTTTTAATAAAGCGATGAAGTGTTGCGGATTCGCAATCCCGGAAAAGGCCAATACCCTTTTGTCTTTTAAGTAGTCTAAGCCCTTGTTTTCTCCATTGGAGTCTATTAAATCTTCGGCCTTAAAATAAACGTAAAAGGTCTTTGCGTCTTCTTTTATGTCTCTTATTTTTCGACTCAGTTTCTCATACTCATTTTCATCTTTAACCTTTGTAATGAGATAGAGATCCGCTCGTTTTATACTTTTGATTGGTTCTCTCAGTATCCCTCTTGGAAAAAGATAGTTCTGCCCATTTAATGTATTTGGGTCTATCAGAAGAATATCCATGTCCCTTTTTAGCCCTATGTGCTGAAAACCATCATCCAGGATCAATGCACTGCTCTTAAAATGTTTAATTGCATATTTACCCATATGGTACCGATCCTTCGAAGTCAATACTGGAACACCATTGAGTCTTTTTGCCAACATATAAGGCTCATCACCGGCTTGCATTGGACTCAATAAAACCCGATTGCCATCGGATACAAGATTTATCCTGTTATTTGCTTTGCTCTTATAACCCCTGCTCAGTACTGCAACCCGAATCTGATTCTCTTTTAATAGGTTTGCAATATAGTAGGTTGTTGGGGTCTTGCCTGACCCACCCAGGGAGATATTCCCAATGCTTATAACCTCACAGGGAAGCTCTTTAGACCGGAAGATACCCCTTTTGTATAGCCAGTATCTTAGCTGAACACCACACTTGTAAAGTAAAGAAATCAATAATAATGGAATAAGCAATATCTCTATATATTTTTTTTCGTATCTCCCATAAATAATTCTTTCAGAAAAAGTCCTTAGGCTCATCTTTTATAATCCTGCGGCCTCAGTATTTTTATGTCCCATGAAAACATCTATTATCTCCATATTTTTCATGGTTGCCCCTTGATTCTTCTCAATGACACTATAAGCTGCTTCTCCTAATTTCTGTAAAAGGGATGGATCACCTAACAACATTCTGAGCTGAGAGATAAACTCCTCTTTGTCTTTCACCTGAATCCCTGCTCCACTGTCTATCAATACACGGGATATCTCTAAAAAGTTATGCATATATGGCCCAAATAGGATAGGTTTCTTATATACTGCCGGCTCTAATAGGTTATGCCCTCCAATCTTTACAAGGCTCCCTCCAACAAAGACCAGAAGTCCAATGCTGTATATCCTCGACAGTTCTCCTATTGTATCCAGTATAACCAAATCAGGGGAGGTTTGATTAAGATCCGCGTCGAGCTTCGTCCTTTTTACCCAATTGAGGTTCCGTTTGGATACTATATTTTCAACCTCTGCAAACCTCTCGGGGTTTCGAGGTGCCAGAACCAAGATCAGGTCAGGAAAGTCTCTTTTGATCACTTCGAATACATCGAGTATCAACTCCTCTTCTCCTTTGTGAGTGCTACCCGCTATAAGAACCTTCTGATCTGGTTGTAATCCCAAGGAGCGAAATATATCTTCTTTCTCTAAGGAGCTGAGATGATGGATTTCTTGTTCGAATTTGAGATTTCCTGTTGTCTTTACCTTTTTATGATCTGCTCCAATTTCTATTATCCTGTTAGAATCTATACTCGACTGCATTGAAAAGGCAGAGATATAACAGAATACTTTATGAAAAAAAAACCTAAACCATCTATACCTTCGATATGATCTGGGGGAAACCCGGCCATTTATAAGAATAGAGGGGACCTTTCTTCTCTTTAGGTATCTTAAGAAATTGGGCCAGATATCGGTCTCAACGATTATAAATAACTGAGGACGAACAGCATCTATAACTCTTTTGACAACACAGATATAGTCTAAAGGGAAATAGATGATTCCATCTATACCTTTCAACTTGGATTTTGCAGTGTAATTCCCTGTCTCTGTTATAGTAGAAAGAATTATTCTTTTACCGGGGTATCGCTTTTTTATCATCTTGATTATCGATACGGATGAGAGCACTTCCCCTACAGAAACTGCATGAATCCATATGGGATTTTCTCCAGCAAGGCTATTTTTGGATATGGATTCTTCAGATAGAAAACCGATCTTTTGGATAAAGCTCTTGCGATACTTACCTGTTTTTAACATTTTTATAAAATAATACGGGAAGGCAAGTATAGAGACTAATATCAATACCATATTATAGAGCAGATACATCTCTCTCCTTTTTAAAATAACTGTCGGCCATATTGGTAATAGAAATCAGTCTCTCTTCTACGAGCCTTCTTTTATCTTTCAGGTATTCTTCGTCATTAGTATTTTCAATAGAGATTGGATCTCCCCAGACAAATACCCCCCTTGAAAAAGGAAAAGGGAATAAGAAGGCATCCCAGGTATTCAATATCTTCTTTTTAGAGGAACTAAAGGCCATCGGAATTATGGGAGCGCCGCTCAACCTTGCTAGCTCAATCACCCCTCTTTGAACTTTATATCTGGGGCCCTTGGGTCCATCTGGAGCAAAAGTCAAATCAGAGCCGCTCCTTAATATCCGAATCATCTTTCGTAAGGCAGAAAATCCACCTTTTCCGGTTGATCCCCGAATCGTCTCATACCCCAAAAGTCGAGTGGACCTGGCAATAATCTCTCCATCATTGTGGTGGCTTGTAAGCCCATAGGCCTTCCTCTCCTTGTAGCGTTTGAACAACATTGGAACCATAAGCAACCTTCCATGCCAAAAAACGACGATTACGCTCTTGTCTTTTTCCCAGAGCTGTCTGACATTTTCCGGGTTATGTTCCGTTATTCTCAAGGTCAAGAATATGAATCGGATGATTAAACTTATTAGTAAAGGTGCAAACGTAAGTTTAATACTCTTTCCGATCTTCTTTTTAATCTTTTTTACTTTCATAGTAACAATTCTGGATTTTTCATTATAGTTTAGATTAAAAAAAAGAATCGCTTTAACGACAGTCAAGTTTCAATGTATGAAACATTTTAAATACAAAAGTGCGTTAAGAAAAACAGGGGAAAAGCATTATAGCCCTAGGAAATAGTATTTCTCATATTAACGGATTCGGAGATGTTGTTTTGTATAACTGCTTCAGTGTCTCCAAACTGCAATTCACAGATTCTCGCATACTCTCCATTCTTTTTCAAAAGCTCTTCATGGTTTCCCTGTTCAACGATTTCTCCATCTTCGATAACGACTATCCTGTCTGCATTTCGAACTGTAGAAAGCCTATGGGCTATAATGAAGGTGGTTCGATCCTTCATGAGATTTTCCAATGCATTTTGGACTTCAATCTCTGATTCCGTATCGATCGAAGAGGTTGCCTCATCCAGTATCAAGATAGGCGCATTTTTCAATATCGCTCTCGCTATGGATACCCTCTGTCTCTGTCCGCCGGAGATCTTCACTCCCTGTTCTCCAATTACAGTATCAAATCCCTGAGGCATTGCCATAATAAAGCTGTATGCATTGGCAGCCTTAGAAGCCGCGACAAGCTCTTCCTCGGATCTGTCTATATCTCCATAGGCAATATTGTTTCTTATTGTATCATTGAATAGAATCGTTTGCTGAGATACAATAGCAATTTGTGAACGGAGAGACTCAATAGTAACATCTCTGATATCTGTACCGTCTATTAATATCGCCCCACCTGAAATATCGTAGAAACGAGGGATGAGATTCACTATTGTCGTCTTTCCCGCACCACTCATACCCACAAGGGCAATGGCCTGACTGGTATTTACCTTGAGGTTTATATCTTTTAATACAAATTCATCATCATACTTAAAGAAAACATTATTAAATTCTATACATTTTGAAATTGGAGAAAGGGGTTTTGCATCTTTTTTATTTTGAATCTCGGGCTCAGTATCAAGGACATCAAAAGTTCTAATGGCAGCAGCCATTCCTTCTTGGACAATATTGTTTATCCTGCTCAGCCTCTTCACCGGCTCATATAACATAATAATAGCGGTTAAGAAGGAAAAAAAGTTGCCCGGGGTTGAGTACCCTTTCATAACAGAGTATCCACCGTAAAAAATAACCAGAGCAGATCCCAACCCTCCTATAAATTCCATCACCGGAGATGACATCGCACGGATCTGATAACTCTTCATGATCGAGCGAAAAAGCCGTTCATTTTCATTGTAAAACCTTTTGTTCTCATACTCTTCCATACCAAAGGCCTTAACGATTCTGCTTCCGGATATGGTTTCATGTAAAAGTGCTGTCAGGCCTCCCATAATGTTTTGCTTTTGAGTACTTACTTTTCGAAGTCTTCTGCCAAATTTTACAATAGGGATAACCGCAAAAGGGAATACCACAAAAGCAAAGCATGCCAGTTTCCAATCCCTATAGAAGCACACACCAATCAAACCAATAAGCGTAAAGGAATCCCTTAGGACACTAGTAACAGCGTTCGATACAGCGCCTTGCATCAGGTTAACGTCATTCGTGATCCTTGACGTAAGTACCCCTGTGGATGTCTTCGTCAGGTAAGAAAGGGAAAAGGATTGTATGTGACGATAGAGTTTGTTCCTGATATCCGTAACAACCTTCTGACCTACATACCCCATCAAATAGTATTGTCCATAGTCGAATCCACCTCTACATAAAAAAATCAAAATAACGGCTAAAGGAATTAAGTGGAGCATTGATACCTCATCGATGCTTAATGGGAACAAAACAGGAGGAATTACATCTTTCTTAAAGAAGAGCTCATCCAATGCTGGCTTCACTATAAAAGGAACTGCACTCGTCAGTATTGAAACGAATACCATGCATATCATGGCGGCAAAAAGCCGAAACCAGTAAGGCTTTACGAATTGGAGTAACCGCCTATATGTCTCCATTTTTTACTCTACCTCGAAATCGTAAACCTTTTATCCATAAGAGAGACTTGACAGGAAGTTCATTTGCTGTCTTGAATAGCATGTATACTCCCAGCATACCAAATAAAAAGTTTGGGGCCCATACAGCAATAAAGAGGGATATTTTTCCGTTCTTCGCTAGAAGCTCTCCTCCTGTGAGTAATACATAATATACCAAGATTACTCCCAAACTCACGATAAAACCCAAAAATTTTCCTGATGGTTTTGATTGTACCCCCAAAGGAACCGACAGAAGTCCAAATACCAAACAAGCAAAAGGAAAAGAAAACTTTTCATATAAAATTCGAAGAGGATGGAAGTATTTCTTCTTTTCTTCTTTTAAATTTTCAATCTTTCTTTGCAGTTCATCAATTGACATCTCCTTGTATCTCTTGGTGAATCCGCCTTTCTCCTTGATGATTGTCCCTAAACCCAAGTTTATATCGTAACTGGTAAAAGCAATCCTCTGATAGGTGTTTAAATCTTTACCCACTCTATGAATACTCCCATCTATCAACCTCAGGGTAATATTGAGAGACTCAGGATCAGAGATAATATACCCCTCTTTGGCAACGATAGTCTGAATTTCTTCTGTTTTTCTGCTCTCAGAGACTAAAACACCGTTCAGCTTCTTACCTTTTACAGCTATTTCATTAACATATAACACCAATCCTTCAAAATCGTTATTGAATATTCTCTCTTTTATCCCAATGTTTGCCTTGGTCTTGGCAATATTATAGGTTGATTTTTTGTATGAATGGTTTCCGTAGGGCTCTGCATAAATTGTCATAATAGAGGTAAGTAAATAACATATAATCGAGAGAATCATTGCCGGAGTGACCAATTCATAAAGACTTATCCCTGATGCCTTCATTGCTGTAATCTCGTTATCTGAAGAGAGTCTTCCAAAGGCAGTTAATGCAGCCATTAATAATGCCATCGGAATAGAAAACACAAGAAAAGATGGCATTACAAAAAGAATGAGTTTCAAGATATCGGTAGGCCTTACGCCTTTATTAACCACCAATTCGGTTAATCTTAAGATACTGTTTGTCAAAAAAATAAAGGTAAATATCAAAAGCCCAATAAAAAAAGGCCCTAATATCTCTTTAAATATATAAACATTGACCGTTTTTTTCATAACAGAGTTCAACTGTTTGCATGAGATTAGGTTTTTGAAGATTATGATGACAACATATCTGTAGCTATCTTAGCAACTCTAAAAGATGCACCAGGAGTTCCCAACTCTCTTTTTACCCATGACAACTCATTTTTCATCTTATAATACACCTCTTCATTTTCAAGGATACTCATAACTTCATTGGCAATCCTCTCTGGAGTAACATCATTCTGAATGAGTTCAGAGACGATCCTCCTGCCTGCTACCAGGTTTACAAGCCCAATATCCTTTACTTTAACCAAGAACTTCCCTATAAAGTATGTTAGAGAAGAGACCTTATAGAGAATAACCATGGGAGAGTTCATTATAGCTGCCTCTAAAGTGGCTGTCCCTGATGCTACTATTACTACATTGGATATATTTATCAAGTCATACGTATGACCCTCAATAATATTGACGTTTGCGTCCTTATATGTTTTATCTATTATTTTTCTTATTTCGGTTTCACTCATAGTCGATGCAACGGGTAATACTAACTGTGGAGTCTTCAGTCTCTGATTCAGTAATTTCATGGCGTTTAACATTATTGGTAATAAGCGTTTCACCTCGCTTTTTCTGCTTCCCGGAAGCAAACCAATGGTTAACCTGTCTTTTTCAAGGTTAAACCTCTTAAGTGCTTCATCTTTTGAAAATTTCGGATTTACAATATCAACCAGAGGGTGTCCGACAAATTCGACATCTATCTTCTCTTTTTCATAGAAGCTACGCTCAAAAGGAAGAATAAGCAGCATCTTATCGACTAATCGAGCGATCTTTTTTATTCTACCACCCCTCCATGCCCATATTTGTGGGCTAATATAGTACAGCACAGGGATACCCTTCTTTCTAGCAAACTTTGCAAGGTGAAGATTAAAATCAGGATAGTCAATCAAGATTACCAGATCTGGACAATAAGAATCGAGCGATTTCTTTAGATCTCGAAGTGCCTTCATTATAGTCTTTAACTTTGAAAATACCTCTGTAATCCCTACTACTGCCATGGAAGAAGCGTCGTAGAGTATATCAACACCCATTGCCCGTATCTTTTCTCCACCAATACCATAGAACTCTACATTGGGATTTATCTCCTTTATGGAATGAATCAAATTAGAACCATGTAGGTCTGCTGATGCTTCTCCTGCAACTATGAGAATTCTCTTTGAAGGATTGTCCACAACGTCACCAATGGGGTCCTGTGAAACCACTTTATACTGTCTGATTCAAGAATCTCTCCTCTGTGTCTTAGAGATTCTTTGTAAAGTTTTTTGCAACCTTGATTTCTGATATTTAATCAGAATAAGTTTTTTCGTATATCTCTTTCTATCTCTGTGATTTGTTTGACAACCTTTAAAGCTACTGAAAGGGCTCTCTTCCCATCATTACCTGATACTTGGGGAGGTTTCCTTGTGATCACGCAATCGATAAAAGACTTGACCTCCTCTTCTAAAGAATCCCTTTCATTGATCTCCACGTTTCTAAATACGATCTCAGGAATACTCTTGTCTTTTTCACTGTTTTCAACCTTATTGTAGATCCCGACTTTCTTTGAGGCAAAATCGATCGATATATACGCATCCGGTTGAAATATACGGATCTTTCTCATGTTTTTTTCTGAAATCCGACTGGCAGTAATATTGGCTGTACAACCGTTTGCAAAGGTCATTCTCGTATTGGCAATATCCACATTCTTGGATAGTACAGGGATGCCTACAGCATCAATCCTTTCTATCTCTGAGTTAACGAGGTTTAATATGATATCGATATCATGGATCATGAGATCTAAAACCACATCGACATCTGTAGAGCGTTGTGTAAAAAAGCTCAATCGATGGGATTCAACAAACAATGGATTACTTAAGATGTCTTCTACAGCAACAATTGCAGGGTTGTATCTTTCTATATGACCGACTTGTAATATAAGGTTCTTCTTCTCAGCGATCTCAATCAGAGTATCGGCCTCTTCAACAGTTGTCGCAATAGGTTTCTCAAGTAAAACATCTGTCCCGTTTTTTAGAAAATCCCTCGCAATCTTATAATGTGACTGGGTTGGGACAGCAATACTCGCTGCATCTACATTGCCTAAAAGATCCAAGTAATCGAAAAAAGGCCTTGTGCCAAAACGGTTTGCAATCTCAAATGCCCTTTCACGATTGATATCAACTACTCCGACAAGTTCAACATTGGGTAATTTTGAATATTTTTCAGCATGGTATTGCCCCAAATGTCCAACCCCTACTACACCGACCTTTCTCTTTTCCATTTCTTGTTCCAATACTTTTTGAGTCAGACTCCACAAGGTACTCTTGGTAAAGGAAGAAGCTTGACTTCATCTGTAACAGTTTGGCTTTTTAAAATTCTAGTTGCTTCAACTGCAAGCAAATTTTAACCCGTGCAATTCCTTTTGGATATCTTTTCTGTGCATTAAGAAAGAACAGGAAAGCAGCTTCGTCGCTATTTATGTTAATCGCTCCAAAGCGTATCCGCTAATAATCAACGGCGGGCAACTGTTCTTTGTCTATGCCCATTTAGATACAAGTTTTGCACGGGTTAAAATATCAAAACGCAAAGTTATTAACTAAAGAATACTCTAGATTGCTACAATTGAGATACCTGCTTTGTCTGCATATTTTATCATTTCATCTTTATCCAGAATGATCGTTCTTCCAGCTTCAATAGCCAAGGCAGAAGCCCTCGACTCTTTTAGAGATCGGACTGTTCCCATTCCAACGACCGGAATATCAAAACGCATGTCCTGAAATGGTTTGCTGACCTTTACTACTATAATCTGCCCATTTCCATATTTTCCTGCGCGCTTAATCGCCTCATCAGTGCCTTCAATCGCTTCAACTGCCAATACGGCTTGATCTTTTACGATAACGGTCTGACCGATATCCAGCTTTCCAATATCCTTTGCAATATCCCATCCGAATCTAATGTCCCTGTATTCATCCTCTGTAGGCAACCTTTTGGTCAAACATCCTTTTTGGGCCAGGATTGATGGAATATATTTTGTCGCGCTTTCAATATTGATTCCATCATTCTCTAATTCCTCTGCAAAAGAACGCAAGAATATATCATCCTTTTTATTCTTCAGGCTTGAAAGAAAAGATGCTCCCCTGTAATCCGGTTTTTCATCTGAGAACAGCAATGCTTTGGTTATACCTCCAACCATGACTACATTGGCAATGCCCTCATTTTTAAAGGTCTCGATTAACAACTGAAGCTGTCCAATATTTATCCAGGCCATCTTTTCTACATGTTCTTTCAAGCTGAATAGGGTCTCTCCTTTGAATCCTACTGCTATTATGCTTATATCTCTTTCCTTTAAAGCATTGGCAAACAGGATTGGAAGCTGACCATTGCCTGCAATCAAACCGATCTTTTCCATTATCTACAGACACCTCTTTCAGATCCTTCGATAAAATCAACCAGGTTACTTACCTCTTTTGAGTCAGTCATTTCGAGTCTCACCTTCTCTAATGCGCTCTTCAGGGTCATACTTGATCTAAATATAGTCTTGTACGCCTTTTTGAGTTTATTTATTGTGGCTTCAGAGAAATTGTTCCTTTTAAGCCCTGTAGTATTCAAGCCAAACAATTTCGCCCTATCGCCTACTGCCATAAGATAAGGGGGCACATCTTTAGCAACTGCAGAGGCCCCTCCAACAAAGGAAAATGCACCAATCCTGACAAATTGATGGATAGCCACCATCCCACCGATAACAGCAAAATCTTCAATCTCAATATGGCCTGCAAGGGTTGCTGCATTCGCCATTACGACATTATTCCATATGATACAGTCATGAGCTATATGACAGTACGCCATGAGAAAGTTGTTGTTGCCTATCCTTGTTTCTCCTGTTCCATGAGAACTGGCTCTGTTGACCGTTACGAACTCTCTAATCGTATTGTTATCACCGATGATTACCTTGGAACGCTCCCCTTTGTACTTTAAATCCTGTGGTGGAGTTCCAATCGAAGTAAACGAATATACCTCGCAGTTCTTACCGATCTCTGTTGTCCCTTCTATAGCAACATGAGAGCTTATCCTTGTATCTCTTCCGATCTTTACATAATCGTTAATGACAGAATATGGTCCTATCTCAACCCCTTCATCTAACTCTGCCTTTGGATGAACAATGGCTGTTGGATGTATCATTTTAAGAGTTCTCCTTTTAACGTGTCATTTATCCGATATGATACCTTGCAGTTCACCTTCAGCAACGAGGGACTCCCCAACAAATGCCTTGCCCTTAAACCTCCAAAGAGAGCTCCTCTGTTTAATTACTTCCACTTCAAACCTCACCTGATCTCCAGGAACTACAGGTTTTCTAAACTTCACCTTATCTATAGTAGAAAAATAGAAATTCTTGTCTTCGACCTTTTCAGGTTCACTGCTCAATGCCAGGACTCCACCGGTCTGAGCCATTGCTTCAATCAACAAAACCCCAGGCATAATTGGATAATCAGGAAAATGTCCTTGAAAAAAAGGCTCACTGACAGTGATATTCTTGATTCCAACAACCCTCTTTCCCGGTTCCACCTCTACAATCCTGTCAATCAAAAGAAATGGAAAGCGATGAGGTAAAATACCCATGATATCTTTTATATCCAACATATTCTCTCCCCTTTATTGATTATTCTTTTTTTCTTCTAATTCATTTATGCGTATCTCCAGTTCTTTGATCCTCTTCCTCATCTCTGGTAATTTCGTAATACTGATCTGCGATTTTAACCACTCTCTGTGAGGGATACAGGGGAACCCAGAGACAATCTGACCCGGGGCTATATCTTTGGTAACACCGGATTTACCGCCTACTGTCACATTGTCTCCTATCTTGATATGACCAGCCACACCCACCTGCCCTGCTAGGGTAACACAGTTGCCTATCTCAACACTTCCTGCGATCCCTACCTGTGCAACCAAAATGGTATCCTCTCCGATAATTACATTATGGCCAATCTGGACAAGATTATCGGACTTTACACCCCTTTTAATCCATGTTTTGCCTAATGCAGCACGGTCAACGGTGTTATTTGCACCGAGTTCTACATCATCATCGATTTGAACGATACCGACTTGAGGTATCTTATGGTGTCTCTTTCCGTCTTTGGCAAAGCCAAAACCATCACTTCCGATAACTGTACCACAATGGAGGATAACTCTCTTCCCAATCTTGCAACGCTCACAAATACAGACATTTGCATATACAACCGTGTCTTCACCAATATGAACATCATCACCTACAAATACTCCAGGGCACAAAATTACTCTGTCTTCAATCCTGACATTATCTCCTAGATAAACAAATGGGTATATGGATACATCTTTTCCTATATCGCAGTTTTTTCCAATAAAGGATCTTCTGTCGATGCCTTTTGTATGGTACGGCCTTTGAAAAAAGACGGTTGCAATCTTTGCATAGGCTAGATAAGGATTATCAGTATATAAGATAGGCTTTTCAGACGCTTCAAAACCCGGGGTAACGATTATTGCAGAGGCCTCGGTAGTTCTCGCCATTGGCAGATACTTTGGATCGGAGATGAAGGTTATCTCTCCCTTTTTTGCCTGATCAATACTGTTTACTCCGGTAAGGATAACACGATCATCACCTATTACCTCACCACCAATTAGGTCTGCCAATTCTTTTAGAGTCTTTTTTATCATTCTTTATATATCACTTTCTTTTATTTTTTTTCCTTATCATATGCCTTTATCAATTCATCAGTGAGGTCTGCTGTTTCGGAGCCATAGAGTATCCCACTCGCATTCTTTTCAAAGATCATTGTATAATCGCCTTTTCCCCCTATCTTATAAATGATGACTCTCAATTCTTTAAATATTTTTTTAACCATTTCAGACTCTTCGCTCTTCAGTTCCTGTTGCGAGTCTTTTATTAATCTTTGATAATCTCTCATTCTATTCTGATATTCTTTTTCTTTTTCTTTTCTTGCATCTTCACTCAAGACAAGACTCTGCTTTTCAAAACTCCCTTTCAGCTCTTTCAATTCATTCTGTTTTGCTTCAAGGAGATCTTCGGTTTTCTTTACTCTATTAGAAAACTCTCTCCTTGCTTCCTTTCCGCTAATAGAAGAGTTTAAGGCCTCTTGCATGTCAACATATCCTATCTTTATAGGATTATCACCTAAAGCCAGACCTGGAAAAGATAATACCAAAGTTACCATAAGAACCAGACATAAATCTTTCATCTTTATTCCCCCCTTTTACAGTCTTTCCATTCTTTCAAAAAGAAAATCATTCTATCTATTAAAGGCAAACTGAATTTTAAAACATCGTTCCTATAGAAAAATCCCAATTGCTGTGATCTTCATCTGGCTTTGGATCTAAATTATATCCCCATTCTAACCTCAAAGGGCCCATCGGCGAATACCATCGCACACCCAATCCCACACTTGTCCTCAAGTGGTCTAGGTTATAATCCTCATCATCATTGAAGGCATTCCCAGCATCAAAGAAGACAACGCCCTTTACCCCAGCTTCTTTTAATAAGGGGAAAATATACTCTATATTAAAGATCAGTTCTTTATCTCCTCCAATAATATCACCACTATCCGGATCTTTCGGGCCAATAGAATAGGTCTCAAAACCTCTTACGGTATTCATTCCTCCTAGATAGAACCGTTCAAAAATCGGCAGCTCTCTTCCTTGATTTCCCAGAGCATACCCAATTATTGCACGAGACATAAAGACTGTATCCCAAAAAATTGGGAAATACCATGTTGTGCTACCTATAACCTTAGTAAAATAATTTGAACCGCCTAAGAAGTCGCCGGCATATTCTAGGGAAATACTGTTTTTCGACCCCTTCGTTGGGAATATAACGCTGTCCCTTGAATCCCTCACTAAAGCAGTTTCGATACTGTTTGTAATACTTCTGCCTTCCTGTTCTTTTATTATTGCAGCAGCAGTATCTTCAATATTGTCAATTTCAACTTCTTCATGTTTATATGTCCAATACAACCTTGTAAAGTCTTCTGTTATCGGGAAACCAAACCTCACATCCCAACCTTTTGCTTTTTTATCATAATCAGTATATTCCCTTTTCACATCATAAACATCAAAGCCTGCAGATATAGGGGTATCAAATAGCCACGGCTCAGTAAAACCCAAATTATAATATTGACTCTTCCCGCCTATTCTTGCAGCCACTGACAGTTTATGTCCCCTGCCAAAGAGATTGCTCTGGGATAAGTTTATCATTCCGATAACCTTATCAACAGAACTATACCCCACACCAAAACTTAATGCCCCTGTTGCCCTCTCTTTTACCTTAATATGTAATTTCAGTCTGTCATCCGCACTTCCTCTTTGTGTTTTAAAGTCAATCTCTTCAAAGTAACCTAACCGATAAATTCGTTGATAACTCCTGTTTAACTTTTCCTTATTAAATAAATCTCCCTCTACTATCTTGAGTTCTCGTCGGATTACCTTATCTCTAGTCCTGTCATTACCCGTTATATCTACCCTTTCAAAATATACCTTCTCTCCTTTGCGAATACTGAATGTCAGATCGACCAACTGTGTATCTCTATCAACAGAAGTTAAAGGGACTATATCTGCAAATGCATATCCCAGTTCTGTATATTTATCTGTTAACTTGATTATATCTTCTCTCAGCAGCTTGCGGTTGAATACCTTTCCTGAGGTTGTATTTAAATCCTTTAACAACGTCTCTTTTTTTGATATCATCTCGCCTTGAATGTCTATCTTTCCGATCTTGAATTCTTTTCCTTCATTAACTGGGATTGTAATATATAATTTATTTAGATCATGGGTTATTTCCGGCTTGCCTATTTTTATATCTATATACCCATTGTTCCTGTAAAAAGAGCTTAGCTTATCTACATCTTGCTCTAGGACATCCTCTTTTAACACCCCAGAATCCGTGAACCAGGAGAAGAAACCCTTTTTACCTGTCTTTATGACATCTCGTAATTCCTCATTGGTAAAGGCACTATTGCCAATAAAAACAATCTCCTCTATCTTGGCCTTCTTGTTTTCTGTAATGATAAAATCCAATATTGCTTCATTTGTTTTTAAATAATATATCTTGTAATCAACCTCTGCTGACCAATATCCTTTGTCCTTATACAATCTAAGGATGTTCTTAAGATTGTTCTCTATCCTGGTATAGTCCAAAATCGAACGTAATTTAATATCGATAACTTCCTCAATATCCTCCTTTTTTATAGACCTGTTGCCGTGTATCTCTGTTCTTTTAACGGAAGGTTTTTCACTAACAATAAAAATAATCTCCGTGCCTTCAGGGCTGTCGATCCTATCAATACTTACATCCTCAAAATAGCCCATATTATAGATGTTTTTTATATCTTTACGCAATGTCGTGATTGAAAATAAATCCCCTTCTTTTGTCAAAATCTGAGATTTAATTGCATCTTCTTCAATCCTCTTATCTCCTCTTACAGATATCCTGGCTATCCTTTCTTTCTCTGTGAGTATTAAATGAATACGCTTTGTCAGCCCATCGAGTTGAGAAGCCAGTCTCTTTGAATCTTCCCCTTTTATACAGAGTTCTGCTATCGAACTTTTTGTATCGATTTTCCATAAATGAATATCGAGGCGAATGCTCTCTTTTAGCTTCGTCAAAGTACCCCTTATAAGAAAATCTGCACCTATTTTTGTGCCAAATTGCATTATTGCGTTTTCACTTATCTCCCCTTCAGATATCTCCTTCAATTCGGTCTTTGAAAAAGAAGGTCTTATAATATCAATCTCTCTGGTTTCTATTAAATAAGAAGCTATACTGTCATAAAGCTTCTCCCTTATATCGCTTATATTCTCTTGACTGCTCGTTTGAAGTGGAAATAGAATGACTTTAATAGACTCTTGACCATAGGCTACCTGATAAATCAAAAGGTAGAACAGGCAAATCAATATTTTCTTATGCATCTAGGCTCATTTTTCTCCTAACCGGTGTAAATAAATAGCATTATGATACTACATCTGAGACGATTCTGCCGTCCATTAAACTTATCTTGCGTGGTATCTTCTCTGCTAAAATCCTGTTGTGGGTAACCATAACGAGGATTATCTCCAATTCAGCATTCAGGTCAATCAAGAGTTCGTGTATTGCATTCCCAGTCTTTGTGTCAAGATTTCCTGTAGGTTCATCAGCGAGTATAACCTCGGGTTTCAGCATTAAAGCCCTGGCAATAGCGACTCTTTGCTGTTCTCCTCCGGAGAGCTCACCTGGTTTATGTGAAATTCTATGTCTGAGTCCCACCTTATTTAACATGTCTTCAGCACCATTATAGGCTTCTCTCTTCCTTACTCCTCTTATTAAGGCTGGCATCATCGTATTTTCAATTGCACTAAACTCAGGGAGAAGGTGATGGAATTGAAATATAAAACCAATCTTATTGTTCCTGAATTGAGCAAGTCTTTTATCATTCATTGAAAAGAGGTCCTCGTCTTCATAAAAGACACTTCCAGTAGTGGGGCTTTCAATAGTGCCAATAATATGAAGCAATGTACTCTTACCTGCTCCAGATGCTCCCACAATAGAAAGCATCTCTCCCTTTTTGATATTCAGATCTATACCCTTAAGGACTTCCACTCTTTTACCGTGAGATTCGAAGACCTTGTATAGATTTTTTACTTTAATAGACAAAGGGGGCATCCTATCCTATTCATATCGTAAGGCTTCTGCTGGAACTAATTTTGATGCCTGCCATGAAGGATAAAGGGTGGCAACGAAACTGATAAAAATAGCAGATGATACTATAATGAGAGTTTCCATGCTCTCTATCTTCACAGGAATCGTTGATATATAGTATACTTCAGGGGGCAGCTCAACAAAGTTGTATCTTCTCAGAAGAAAACCGAGGGTATACCCCCCGATTGTCCCAAACAAAGTACCGATTACTCCGATGATAACGCCCTCGAAAATAAATATCTTCATTATACTCCTGCCAGTTGCACCCATAGATTTAAGGATAGCAATATCCTTATTTTTCTCCATGACAACCATAATTAGGGTGCTTACTATATTAAATGCAGCCACCATGATTATAAGTATTAAGATTAAAAACATGACTACTTTTTCCAGTTTTAATGCGGCAAAGAGATTTCTGTTCATCTCCATCCAGTCTCTTGTCCAGTAAGGAAAACCCAATTTCTCCTCGATTTTTGCGGCAACGTCTTTTGCTTTGTAGATATTATCGATCTTCGTTTCTATCCCTGTAACGATTCTTTCCATATTGAGAAAATTTTGCGCATCCTCTAATGAAATATATACAAAAGAAGAGTCATACTCATACATCCCGGATTCAAAGATGCCCACAACCTTAAACTTCTTCATCCTCGGTACCATCCCCATAGGAGTCATAATACCCATTGGAGAAATGAGATTTACTGTATCACTATAAGAAATTCCCAGGGTTTTCAAAAGTTCTCTTCCTATAATAATCCCCGAAGGGGCAGAAGCGGGCGGGTCATCTCCGGCAATATCTTTTGGTGGCCTTGTCAGGTTGGACAGACTTCCCTGTTTCATATTTTTTCCGATGTTAATTACGTTCCCAATCGTTTCAGGGTCAACCCCCCTAAGTACTACCCCAATAAAATTATGCTTTGAACTTACCATTGCCTGGCTATATATAAAAGGAGTAGCATATTTCACTCCTTGTACTGTCTCAACCTCTTTTATGATTCCTTTATAATCATCTATTCCTTTCAGATGTTTCAATACAACGACATGAGAGTAATATCCGAGGATCTTATCTCTCAAGTCCTCCTTAAAACCGGTCATTACTCCTATTACAACAATAAGTGCCATTACGCCTATGGAGACTCCCCCAATCGAAATAAGGGTTATAATAGATATAAAGGTCTCTTTTCTCTTGGCTTTTAAGTATCTTAACCCTATAAACAATTCGTAGGAAATCATAATGCTCTCACACCTATGGCCTGGACTTGAGCTGTGGAAAGAGGATGACATCTCGGATAGAAGCAACATTTGTAAACAGCATAACCAGCCGATCGATTCCGATGCCTTCACCAGCCGTAGGAGGCATACCGTATTCCAAGGCATGGATATAATCCTTATCGAATAATCCAAACTGATCGTCACTCTCTTCCCTCTGACTGATTTCCTCTAAAAACCTCTGTTTTTGGTCTATTGGATCATTCAACTCAGAAAAGGCATTTGCGATCTCTCTTCCACATACAAAGAGTTCGAACCGATCAACCTCTTGGGGGTTTTTATCGTTTCTACGAGATAGGGGAGATATTTCCGTTGGATAGCTGGTTACAAAGGTAGGCTGTAATAACTTCGGCTCTACAACCTTCTCAAATATCTGGTTTTGTATGCCCCCCAAGCCCATCTTTTCATTTATCTGTAACCCACATGCTTTCGCATATTCTAAGAGTTTTTCTTCATTCTCGACATCCGCTTCATTGAGCTCTCCGTATTTTACGATAGCATCCTTCATCGTTATACGTGTCCATGGTGGTGTAAAGTCAAGCTCTACACCCTGGTATTCAAAATTAAATCCATCAAAGAACATCTTCGCGATACACGTTAGCATCTCTTCTGTAAGATTCATAAAATCATGATATGTCGCATAGGATTGATAAAACTCTAACATTGTAAACTCTGGATTATGCTGCGTTGAGATCCCTTCATTCCTAAAATTTCTGTTAATCTCATAAATTCGTTCAAATCCACCAATTACCAATCGTTTTAGATATAATTCCGGGGCAATTCGCAAATAAAGATCCATGTTAAGGGTATTATGGTAGGTTTTGAAGGGGCGGGCAGTGGCTCCACCAGGTATTGACTGCATCATTGGGGTCTCTACCTCTAAAAAATCCCTTTTATTGAGGAAGTTTCTTAAAAAGTGTATTATACGAGTCCGATTATAAAAGACCTCTCTTACTCCTGGGTTAACGATTAAATCGAGATATCTCTGTCTATATCGCGTCTCAATATCTACCAACCCATGCCATTTTTCGGGAAGGGGTCTTAACGCCTTGGTAAGAAGCCTCATCTCCTCTACCATTATTGTAAACTCTTTGGTCTTAGTCCGAAAAGGTTTTCCAATGATACCAATGAAATCACCGCTATCCAATATTTTGGGAATCTTAAAATTGTCTTTCCCAATCTTGTCTTGACGTATGTAAGCCTGAATCATGCCCGTCCTATCCTGGATATGTAAAAAAAATGCCTTACCAAAATTACGAATAGACATTATCCTTCCAGCAAGAGAAAATAGGGTCTTTATATTTTCCAAATCTTCATTGGTCTTATCTTGGAACTCTTCTAAAATATCCGATGTAGTATGCGTCACCTGAAAATCATTCGAAAAAGGATTTATACCTTCTCTTTCCAATGCTTTGATCTTTTCGATTCGGTTCAATATCAGAGGATTTACACCTTCCATGTTATTCCTTTCATATCTAGAAAATATTTAAAATATATATAATTACCGCACTTTCTCTTTATAGTCAAGACAAAAGAATACTGGAGTATAATGACCAAATACAATTCAAACACTGGGTATTGATTGATATGATACGCAGTAGTAATTGTGAGAATGAGTGTAACTCAATAAGATGTATCCATCATTTTACAAAAAAAGAGAGGCGAGATCCTGGCAAAAAAGTGTATAATTTATTTTTCAAACATTAACAATACCAGAAGCCAGGAGGGTGCCTATGTGGAAAAGTAGAGTAAAAGAACAAATGAGATACAATCGTAATAATTGAAATTCGTAAAAAGTCGCTCTTTTCTTCAAAGCTGAAGAGCAAAAAAATGTCAATTTGGCATGTGAGATATTGGGCTTTAGTCGTTCTAATTACTATGATTGGTTAAATCGTCTCAAGAGATCCAATAGGGATATTTCGTCTTTGGAAAAATGTTCTCCAAAGCCGAAGTCTCATCCAAGTACGACTCAAGCTGATAAGGTAAAACTCATAAAGGCTCTGCGGGAGAAGACTGGATATGGTTCTGTCAGAATTGCCTTTTGCTTGAATAAAGATCACAACATAACTCTGCCACTATCTACTATCGGCCATATAGACGCGAAGGATTTTCAAAACCTAAAAAAACAGAAGATACATACAAAGCGATATGAGATGCCAAACCCCGGAGACATGGTACAGATTGCTGTAAAGTATGTTCCTTATCGTATGAGAGGGGAACAGTACTATCGGTTCACTGCCATAGATGATTATACCACATGGCGCTTTGCAGATATATATCCTAAAAAGAGTTCGTTAACAGACTCATCAAAGAATCTCCTTTTCCTATACGCCGTATCCAAACGGATGGAGGTACGGAGTTTACCAATATATGTGTCTTAGACCCTAAATGCATCCTCAATAAACCCAGAGTACACATGCCGGATCAAATATGCGCTTTCTACAATATACGAAATAAAGGGCAGAACCGCACTTGAGTAAGAAGGAATGATGTATATGAGCGGATATAAATTGAAAATGGTTACTAAGCTAACTACTAGATAGCAATAACGGTTACATTATAAAAATAGATACACTTTTTAAAGCGCGAGTTTTCATCAGTTTATATATGTGACCGCTATTACTGTGACCGATTCTTTGCTGAAGCAAGTCAATAAACATTTATCAGAATTTAAAATTTAGCCAATCGCTGCTGCCATCTGAAATATTGGGAGGTACATAGCTACTACTAATCCACCAAGGATAGTCCCCAGAAAAACCATTAACATAGGCTCAAGCATCGAGGTCAGAGTAGCAACTGCTGCTTCGACTTCATCATCGTAGAAGTCTGCTATCTTTGAAAGCATTTGATCTAGGGCACCGGTTGCTTCTCCAACGGCTATCATCCTTGTTACCATAGGAGGAAAAACCCCACTCTCAGCCAAAGGTTCAGATATGGTCTTCCCTTCGGCAATGCCTGCTTTTGCCTCAAATACTGACTTTTCCACTACCTTATTGCCTGCTGTTCTAGCTGTAATATCCAGACCATCGAGGATTGGAACTCCACTTGAGACCATTGTCCCTAATGTCCTGGTAAATTTTGCAACCGCAGTACTTCGAAGCAGGGGGCCAAATACCGGGAGTTTAAGGAGCATGTCATCGACTATCAATCTCCCTTTTGTTGTGGCACGAAATCTCTTAAAACTATATATGACTGCAATGAGACCGATAATTATGAAATGAATGTTTCCTTTCATAAAACGACTTAAATTGATAACAAATTGGGTAGGGGCTGGAAGTGCTGATCCAAAGTCAGCAAACATTTTTTCAAAAACCGGTATGACAAATAAAAGCAAAACAGCAACGACAACCACCGCAACGCCCATTATACTGGCAGGATAAACCATGGCTCCCTTTATCTGCTTTTTCAGTTTCATCGCCTTTTCTATATAGTTTGCCAGTCTGGAAAGAATCGTATCCAATATACCGCCCATTTCACCAGCAGCAACCAGGTTCACATAGAGTTCATCGAAAAGTTTTGGATGTTCTTTAAGAGAATCAGCAAAAGTCGCTCCTCCTTCGACATCCTCTTTTATCTTAAGGAGTATCTTCTTAAAGGTCTTGTTCTCTTGCTGAGATGAGAGAATATCTAATGCTTGAATCAAGGGTAACCCGGCATCTATCATGGTAGAGAACTGGCGGGTAAAGACCACCAAATCTTTCTCAGTGACCTTTGGTTGAAGAAAAGCTATATTTTCAAGTAAGTCTTTTGGTTTTTCCTTAATTTTTGTAGGTGATATCCTCTGTCTTCGAAGCTGGGCTCTCACTATAGCCTCTGAGCCTGCCTCAATCTCTCCTTTTTGAGTACTCCCATCTCTTGTCTTTGCCTCCCAAACATATATTGGCATCGTTCATCTCCATAAAAGTAATTAATATTAATGATCAGGCATTGTCGTTCTTAAGACCTCTTCAATAGTAGTAACGCTCTCCTTGAGTTTCGTTATCCCACTTTGTCTGAGTGTCTTCATTCCCAGCCTTATAGCAGTCCTTTTAATCTCAGAAGCAGAATCTGCATTCAAGATCAACTCCTTCAGTTCTTCTGATATTGGCATCACTTCATAGAGAGCTACTCTGCCTCTATATCCGGTATTACTACAATTGGTACATCCCTTTCCATGGAAACAGTCAAAATCCGAGACCTCTTCTTCAGGAACTTCAAGTTCAATCAAGGTTTGGGGAGGAACCTCTTTCTGTTCTTTACATTCCTGACATATCTTACGTGCCAGCCTCTGTGCCAGAATGAGGTTTACTGAAGAAGCGACTAAAAAAGGTTCGATTCCCATGTTTAAAAGTCGATTGATTGTACTAGGTGCATCATTTGTATGAAGAGTACTTAAGACTAAATGGCCGGTAAGAGCAGCCTTGATACTTATCTCTGCGGTTTCAAAATCCCGTATCTCTCCAACCATAATAATATCAGGGTCTTGGCGCAAAAAAGACCGGAGTGCATTGGCAAAGGTTAGCCCAATTTCTTCATGCATCTGTACCTGATTGATGCCATACAGATTGAACTCCACAGGATCTTCAGCAGTAGAGATGTTCTCTGATACTTTATTTAATTCAGATAAAGCCGAATACAGGGTCGTTGTCTTTCCGCTTCCAGTAGGGCCGGTCACTAAAACCATACCAAAAGGCTTATTAATCGAATCTTTGAAGTCTTTTAATGCTTTTTCTTCGAAACCCAATTTCGTCATATCCAGCTGCAAATTTGACTTGTCGAGAAGCCGAAGAACGACCTTTTCCCCGAAAAGAGTGGGCAGAACCGAAACCCGAAAGTCCATTTCTTTACCACGACCCATCTTGAGTTTAATCCGTCCATCCTGAGGCAATCTCCTCTCTGCTATGTCGAGTTTTGACATGATCTTCAAACGGGATACCATAGCATCTCTCATCTTCATCGGGGGCTTCATGATTTCATATAAAACCCCGTCAATCCTCAATCTCACCCTCAAGCTCTTTTCAAATGCTTCAATATGGATATCACTAGCACCCTTCTTGATAGCATCAGTCAAGATGAGATTGACCAGTTTAACTACCGGCGCATCTTCAGTTGCCTTTTCAAGTTCATTTACATCGACTGCTTCTTCGTCTCTAACAAAATCAACTCCACTATCATCAAAGTCAGACATCGCATCAGATAACGACTGAAAAGAATCATAATACTTATCTATAGCAGATCGAATAGAAGAATCCGAAGCAACAAAAACCTCTACATTGAGACCTGTGAGGAACTTTACGTCATCTATGGCAAAGATATTTGAAGGGTCCTCTACAGCAAGCATTAATGCAGAATCGGTCTTTTCTACAGGAATGACTCTATATTTTTCAACAATATCTACTGGAACCAATTTTATCACTTCAAGATCAATCTCATATTCCGATATATCGATAGTTGGAACATTATATTGTATGCTTAAGAAATAGGTTAAATCGCTCTCCTTTAAAAACCCCAGCCTGATAAGGGCTTGCCCTAATCGTCCCCCATTATTCCTCTGATCTTCAAGGGCCTTTTCCAGCTGTTCTTCTGTTATAATGTTTTTGCGAACGAGCAATTCGCCTAATCTTTGAGCCATATAATCTTTATTAACTTGTGTTTATCTAAAAAAAAGCCTTTTCGCCCAATCTCTTTTTCAGGCTCAGATCTAAGAGCAAAGCGCGCTACGCACATGCATGTCAATATATTCCTGCAATTAAAATCTTCGCCTTTTTGATCTTGAACAGAGCTACTTATTTCCGTATAGACACTGCGTCATTAATTTTTAAGGTCTAAGTCGTTATGAAACCAATTTTAGGAGGTCTTCTTCCTTGGCCATTGAGAATGTAGGTGTATCAATTACATAATCGGTATTACGTATGTAAAACTTAAGTTATTAACATTTAGGGGTAAAGTGATATTTGAGTTTACGATAGTGATGAATGAGACTTAGTAATTTCCGGTTAGAAAATTGCATGTATAGATCAAAAAGGTCAAAAAAAAGCAGAGTTATAAACCATGCCGCAAACAATTTATCCTTATGATAAAAAACGTACACTGCGTTTTGACCAGTCTATTCAGCCTGCTTATGCAGCTATAATTGAAATGCCTCTACTCAAAGCAAAAAGGAACAGGCCTTTACAGATGACCTTTGAAGATGAACTCAAATCATTGGTCTTCTTCCACCTTGAAGAACACACATCAGCACAACACCTCCTCCAAGTCCTCGAAGAAGATGATTTCTCCCGTGACAATATCGCAACGAAAGAAGACATAAAAAAGAGCAGCTTTAAAGAGGCCATTAACACCGAGGTCTTAAGCAGTTCGCCTATGTAAGGTATCCTGAATAAATAGTCAAAGCCTATTACTGGCAGTTTCATAACCACATGAGGCTCTAAAAAGTTCCTGTTCGAGCAGGAACTTCGATTTTAGCTCTTTGAAAAACAGACGCAACAAGATGG
>JAXHVA010000004.1:0-99321 GCA_034189035.1 Thermodesulfobacteriota bacterium | reverse complement strand
AAGTGGCTGAAAGCCATCTTTTTGCGTCTGTTTTTCAAAGAGCTGAAATCGAAGTTCCTGCTCGAACAGGAACTTTTTAGAGCCTCATGTGGTTATGAAACTGCCAGTAATAGGCTTTGACTATTTATTCAGGATACCTTATTTATATAACTAACCTTATTAATTAATATATGATATAAAATACAGCTTATCAAATCGAGAGGCCCATTACAATATGCCTTAGAAATATTTTAACTCTCTAAAATGGATTTTAACTATATTTATCATTATTTAATATAAACTATTGGATACTGGCTACATGCCAAATCAAGGGGAAACTTATTATAGGTTTGCTATCACAACAGTTCGAGTTTTTAAACTTTTAAAGACTCCTTTTAAGCAGCCCCTTAATTTTAAGATTAAAACCCACCCTATAATGCTACGTTATCAACAACATATTCTCACAAGAACAGGATGGAGAGATGAATGGAGAAAGAGACATTTTTTTTAGTAGTGGATGGTTTGCGTATACGAGGTGAGTATTATATTCCAAAAAGCACGAGAAGAATCCTCTATCCAGGAATTTGTCTGTGTCATGGTATTCCCGGAAGGATTAAAGACCTAAAAGATAGAGGCTACAAACTCCTTGCTCAAAAGTTCTGTAAGGAGGGTTTCGTTGTATTGATTTTTAACTTCAGGGGGGCGGGAGAGAGTGATGGAAATTTCGACATCAGTGGTTGGGCCAGGGACTTAACCGCTGTTATCGATTCATTCTTTAAGCAACCTTGGGTAGACAAAGAACGCATCTCATTAATGGGATTCAGTGGAGGAGCAGCGGTATCTATGTTTGTAACTGCTCAAGACAAGAGGATCTCCCATTTAGTGACGTGTGCATGTCCATCAGAGTTCAATTTTATTAATGAACCTGAAAAGGTAGCGTTATTCATCAACCAAGCAAGGGGGATAGGAATAATAAGGGAACAGACCTATCCCCCCTCTTTAAAAGAATGGTTAGCTGGTTTTAAAAAAATCAGTCCAATAAGATGGGTTGACAAAATCTCCCCCAGGCCCATTCTTATAATACACGGGTCAAATGACGAAGTCGTTGATATCGGTCATGCATGGAAACTCTACGAAAAAGCTAAAAATCCCAGAGATATACTTATAGTTGATGGGGCTTCTCATAGGCTTCGTATACACGAAGAAGCAATGAATGGCGCCATCTATTGGTTAAAAAAAGTCGATTCTACGTCTCTCGATACTCACCAAAAACATCCCTGAGTATATCCGTGATTTCACCAAGCGTTGCATAGTTTCTCACAGCTTCTAATATGTTTGGTATCAGGTTTCCATCTCCCTTTGCCACACTTTCGAGGTCTTTCAGCGTCTTTTGAAGCTTTGCACTATCCCTTTGGCTCTTTAACTTCTCTAACTTCTCACTCTGTAATCTGCCAACCTCTTGATTTACCTTTAATAGATTCGACGGAGGCTGTTCTTCTATATGAAACTTATTTAAACCTACGATAATACTCGCTTCCTTTTCCACATCTATCTGATATTGAAATGCACTATCACCAATCTCTTTTTGTATATAACCGGCCTCTATCGCCTTAATCGCACCTCCAAGTGAATCTATTTTCTCAATATATTCAGTTGCCTTCTTTTCAATCGTATCCGTTAATGCTTCGAGTGCATAAGAACCTGCTAAGACATCTACGATATCAGCCACACCACTTTCATGGGCAATAATCTGTTGAGTTCGCAAGGCTGTTCGTACCGCATCTTCAGAGGGGAGTGCCAGGGCTTCATCAAAGGAATTTGTATGGAGAGATTGGGTACCACCTAAAACAGCGGCCAAAGCCTGGAATGCAACCCTGACGATATTATTAATCGGCTGCTGAGCAGTAAGCGTGCACCCAGCTGTCTGCGTATGAAACCGTAACATGCATGATTTGTCTTTTTGTGCATGAAACCTCTCTTTCATTATCTTCGCCCACATCCTCCTAGCTGCTCTGAACTTTGCCACTTCCTCGATAATATTGTTATGTGAGTTAAAGAAGAAGGAAAGACGAGAAGCGAAGTCATCAACATTAAGCCCAGCCTGAATGGCAGCATCAACATAAGCAATACCATTGACCAATGTAAAAGCAACCTCTTGAACAGCAGAAGATCCAGCTTCTCGAATATGATACCCACTTATACTAATCGTATTCCAGCGAGGCATATTGTCTTTGCAAAATGAAAAGATATCTGTAATTACCCTCATCGATTCTCTTGGAGGAAAGATATATGTCCCTCTTGCAACATACTCCTTCAGAATATCATTTTGTATCGTCCCTGTAAGTTTATCTAAGGCTACTCCCTGTTTCTCAGCTACACCTATATACATTGCAAGTAAAATTGCTGATGTAGAATTAATAGTCATTGATGTGCTGACCTTGTCGAGAGGAATCTCATCAAAAAGGGTTTCCATATCCTCTAGTGAGTCAATAGCGACCCCACATTTACCCACCTCACCTAGGCTTAATGGATGATCCGAATCATAACCTATCTGAGTAGGCAGATCAAATGCAACACTTAGACCAGTCTGACCTTGTCCTAAAAGATACTTATAACGCTTATTCGTATCCTCTGCATTTCCAAAACCTGCATACTGCCTCATTGTCCAAAATCTTCCACGGTACATAGTGGGTTGGACGCCTCTTGTAAAAGGATACTTGCCTGGAAATCCTATATCATTAAGATAGTCCAGCCCCTCAATATCCAACGGAGTAAAGATCCTCTTTAATTCTATTCCAGATGTACTCTCAAAGTTCTCTTTGCGCTCTGGATATTTACTTGTTGCTTTCTTTACACTCTCGTTCCATCTGCTAAGTTCTTCTTTCAAATCAATAGGTTCAGACATTTAAAATCCTCCAATCTTTCACTTTTTTGTTCTCTACTTTTCCATTTCTATACCCAAGTTCTTAATCTTTCTGTGCAAATGGCTTCTTTCAACACCTATTGCTAGGGCTGTCTTTGACACATTGTCATCAAACTCCTTGAGTTTTTCTATGATAAACTGCTTTTCAAATTCCTCCCTGGCAGCCTTTAAGGAATCGTACTCATAGAGATTCTCCTTCTTCTCTTCATTGAGTTCTCTTCTAATCGAAACGGGGATATCTCCAGCTGATACCACTACTTCTGGGGTCATTATTACTAGCATTTCAACGATATTCTTCAACTCTCTGACATTCCCCGGCCAATTATACTCCGTTAACATATCCAGAGCTTCTTTTGACAACGCCTTTTGCTCTTTATGGTTTTCTGCACAGAATTCTTTTAAAAATTGAGAGACCAATACAGGTATATCTTCTTTTCTTTTCCTCAGAGGAGGAACCTCAAGGGGGATAACGTTCAATCTATAATAGAGATCTTCTCGAAAGTTCCCTCGCTCCATTTCTTCCTTCAGGTCTCTATTGGTAGCAGCGATTACCCTCACATCGACATGGATGCTTTTTGTTCCACCTACTCTTTCATACTCTTGTTCCTGAAGTATCCTCAGTATCTTTGCCTGGGTCTTAAGACTCATATCCGCTATCTCATCTAAAAATATCGTACCACCATTTGCCATATCGAATTTGCCCTTCTTCTGGGATACTGCCCCTGTAAACGCCCCCTTCTCATAGCCGAAAAGTTCGCTTTCTATCAATTCTTCCGGAATTGCAGCACTGTTCACTTCAACAAATGGTTTGTCAGACCTGAGACTCTTCCTATGGATTGAACGTGCTACCAGTTCTTTTCCTGTACCGTTTTCTCCCGTAATTAATATCCACCCGTTGGTCGGGGCAGCGATCTCAATCTGCTGCTTTAATTTAACGACAACATCACTATTGCCGATAATTTTATAATTTTTATGAATTTTATTACGCAGTATTTCGTTCTCCTTTTCCAACTGCTGGAAATTGAGCGCACGGTTTATCGTTAATACAACCTTATCAAGAGATAATGGTTTTTCGATAAAATCATATGCCCCAAGCTTTGTAGCCTTTACCGCTGTCTCTATGGTTCCGTGCCCTGAAATCATAATAATCAAAAGATTTGGAGATATCGCTTTTAGCTTCTTTAAAACCTCAATTCCATCCATCCCTTCCATCCAGATATCGAGAAGCACTAAATCAGGATTTTCTCTTTCAACCTTACGAATCGCTTCCATACCGTCACTTGCTGAGCAGACATGAAAACCTTCGTCATCCAATACACCACTCAATGCATTTCTGATACTCTTTTCATCGTCGACGATCAATATACTCCTTTTCATGTTAAATCCTTATTGGTAATTCAATGATAAATCTGGACCCCCTGGGCTGATTTTCTTTTACCCGTATATATCCATTATGATCGGATATTATTGTATTGACAATAGACAAACCTAAACCAGTCCCTAATTTTTTCGTAGAAAAATATGGTTCAAACAGCTTCGATATTTCAACATTGGGAACCCCACAACCATTATCGGCGATCTCTATTCTTGCGACTTCTAAGTCAAAATCATAGTGGGTCTCTATCGCAACATCTCCCTTTTCCTCTATTGAATCAACAGCATTATCCAAAAGATTGATTATTACCCTTCTGACCTGTTCTCGATCTAATTCAAAAGGAGGCAAATCAAGGCTCTCTTTAAACTCAAATCGTATATTCTTATGCGCTTCTCTATATAGAATAAGGGTTTCTCTAATTATCTTATTAATATCATTTGGATGAACAACTGTTGTGGGCAAACGAGCAAAGCTTGAAAACTCGTTTACCAGATTCTTTAACTCTTCAACTTGATCGATGATCGTACTGGTACACTCGTCAAAGACCTTTCCATTTTCAGAAAATTGATTGAGATACCTTTTTCTTAACCTCTGAGCAGAAAGTTGTATAGGGGTTAAGGGATTTTTAATCTCATGGGCAATGCGTTTCGCCACTTCTCGCCATGCTGCTGCTCTTTGTGCCTTTTGGAGTTGCGTTAAATCATCAAAGACCACAACCTGGCCTAAATAGTTTCCATCCTCATCCTTTAATATGGAAACACTTACAAATAAAATCAATTCTTCATCGGGTAAAGACAAGGCGACCTGCCGATTTATCGTTACACTCCCAAAGCCGGTGACCTCTTCTAACAAGTTTCTTATTTCTTTCATGTATTGGGGCGCAAACACCTCATTATAACTCTTGCCTATAACATGCTCAGCTTTTATCCCAAACATCTTTTCTGCCGATTTATTCATCGTACTGATCTTGCCTTCTTGGTCGATAGAAATCACACCAGCCTCTATATTCTTTAACACGATCTCCATATACCTTCTGCGTTGATCCAGTTCTATATTGGAATCCTTCAATCCAATATTTGCCTGTTCAAGCATAGATTTACTGGCCTTTAAATCACCAGTCATCTTATTAAAAGAATTCATAAGACTGCCGATCTCATCATCAGCAACAACTTCCAAATGGAAGTCTAAATTTCCATTCGCAACTTCATGAATTCCATCCGCCAGTCTTTGAACTGGTACAGTAATCTCCTTAGCTAGATAAAAACCGAACCAAATAGCAGAAAATACTATAAGTAAAGTCACAATGGATAAGGTGACAAAGTAGCTCGTCTTTATCGGGTTCTTTAACATCTTGAGTTGCATATACTGTGCGAAAGTCGAAGATATCTCTGCCATTTTGGCAACCAGACTCTGTGGCACAAAATAGTTTACAATTATCACACCAACGGTTCTTTCATTTCCTCTAGAATAGACAGGAACTACCCCCTGGATGATCTCTCCACCCCCAGAAGATACTATCTTAGTAATATCCCTGCCCTTTAACCCTTGCTCCACCATTTCAGGCTCTTTCATTGTGGTATTCTCAGTGGGTATCCCTAGGTTAACCACTTTTACTATGGTTGTTCCCTTGTTCGAAAATACCTCTATTTTTGAAAGATTGTACTGATCCAATTTAGATTTTACAAACCTCTTTAAGGCATTGATCCTCCTTGGTTTGTAGAGTTTTTCTTCTGAAATATCACGGCTTATCTGTCTTGCATATTCCAAGGCATTGTCTGCAGAATTCTGATAATACGCCTGTGCAACTGTAAGGGATTCCTGAAGGGCATTTTCAACCTGAATGCTAAACCAATTCTCTATGCTGTTGGTTATAAATCCAGCGGCTACAAAAAACAACAGAACAGTTGGTACAATCGATAGACTCACAAAAGCTAAAACAAACCTTGTACGTAGCTTGGAACCGAGTATATTCTTCTTTCTTTCGAAAACGAGTTTTACTATATTCCTTACCACGAGAAAAGCTACAAGCAATAGTAAAACCACATTGATATTTATCAACCCAAATACAAAGATATTATCAGGAATAAAAAGCTGATTGTTCACCTTTGATGAATGAAACAGCAGATAAGTAAGAAAGACGATTAATACAGACGCAAACAGGATTATAAAACGTTCCCGTTTTCGCCTCTTTAATTCCTGATTGTTGTTCTTTGAAGAGTCTTTGGTATCCATTCGCTTATCCCGAAATAAGGATATGGGTAACACAGTTTAGGCAACAGCCCGTTTTCTTCGTGTATAATAAAAATAAACTCCGATGCGCCAAAATAGAACAGGCAGACTGACAAAGACAATTATCTTTTCCAAGATAGATGAATTCATTATAAAAGACACTGCAAAGACCAATGGCATTAACCCTACCCTAACACAGGCTTTTAGTGTATCATGTTTTTCAATAGATTTGGCTAATGGCGGGCTAAATCTATAATAAAAAGACACAACGGACTGTCCTAATCGATTCTTTAAAAGATACATATCACGGAAATCCCGCAGGATAATTACGCTGGGCTCTAACTTTGATCCAAATGCTGCAGTAGCAATAAAGCAAAAATCGCTGCCCCCATCATCATCCCCGCCACCACCGTTACCATCACTATCTGTAGAGGTGAGTTGAATCGTACAGTCATCAACGGATCTGAGCCCCCCCTTGTCGGTCACCTTCAACTGAAATGTAAGAGATCCTCCATCCGATCCAACATCCGGGGCAATGAATGTGGAATTCACCGCTTGCTTATCAGAAAGAGTTACTTCCTGGCCATCGATCTGTGTCCATAGATAAGAATCGATTCCATCATCCATATCAGTTGAACCTGAGCCATCGAGCACAACCGTATCTCCCTCATCAACAGTCTGATCAGACCCTGCATCAGCTATGGGGGGATTGTTCTGCCATCTAATATTAACAACGATGGTATCTATAGATTGCAGACCCCCTTTGTCGGTCACCTTCAACTGAAACGTAAGGGTCTCACCACCTGGCCCTACATCCAGCGCAGTAAATGTGGGCATAGCCACCGAAGAATCCGAAAGGGTTACACCCGCTCCGTCCAACTGTGTCCATTGATACGAAGAAATCCCGTCATCAATGTCAATTGAACCTGAGCCATCGAGCACAACCGTATCTCCCTCATCAACAGTCTGATCAGACCCTGCATCAGCTATGGGGGGATTGTTCTGCCATCTAATATTAACAACGATGGTATCTGTAGATTGCAGACCTCCTTTGTCGGTCACCTTCAACTGAAACGTAAGGGTCTCACCACCTGGCCCTACATCCAGCGCAGTAAATGTGGGCATAGCCACCGAAGAATCCGAAAGGGTTACACCCGCTCCGTCCAACTGTGTCCATTGATACGAAGAAATCCCGTCTCCAGGATCAGGATCATACGAACCAGAACCATTCAATGTCACCACAGTCCCTTCATCTACTGTCTGATCGGGCCCTGCATTGGCTACCGGGAACTCCAAATCGATCCATCTGACATTGACAACGCAGGTATCTGTCGATTGCTGTGCACTATTGTCTTTTACTATCAACCGAAATATAAGGATCTCACCACCTGGCCCTACATCCGGCGCAGTAAATGTGGGCATAGCCACTGAAGAATCCGAAAGGGTTACACCTACTTCGTCCAACTGTGTCCATTGATACGAAGAAATCCCGTCTCCAGGATCAGGATCATACGAACCAGAACCATTCAATGTCACCACAGTCCCTTCATCTATTGTCTGGTTAAATCCGGCATTCGCTATTGGCGGGTCATCCTCCCATGTGACTTTCACATTGCAGGTATCTATCGATTGGGAGGTGTTTTGGTCTGTAACAGTAAGCTCAAAAGTAAGGGTTTCACCACCGATCCCGACTTCCGGTGCAATGAATACAGGACTTACAATTGTACTATTCGAAAGTGTTACCGATGTTCCAGCAGTCTGTGCCCAAAGATAAGAGAGGGTATCATCAGGATCAGGATCATTCGATCCGGATCCGTCCAGCGCAACCAATGCCCCATCATTCACTGTCTGATCACCGCCTGCATAAGCTGTCGGCGGGCCTATATCGACCCATGTCACATCAACGATGCATGTATCATCATCTTGAAGACCTCCGTTGTCAGTAACGGTCAACCGAAAGATCAGAGAATCACCGGCTGGTCCAATGTCCAGTGCTGTGAATGTTGGCATAACCGCTCCACTGTCGGAAAGTGTTACTATTGTTCCTCCTGTCTGTTCCCATAGATAAGAGGTAATACTGCCGTCAGGATCATCAGAATTTGAGGCGTCCAATGTCACTATGACACCCTCTTCAACAATTTGATCAGGGCCTCCATCTGCTACAGGCGGCTGATTTGGAGTAAAAAGGACCGTCTGAACCTGATTCAGACCTCTTTGGTTATTATAGGTAGAGAAATGATACGTATCATTGCCCCCTCCGGATATACCTATTGTTGGAGTTAAATTGGTATTTCCCGTTCCGTAGTTGAACTTGATCCTCCCATCCTCATAGAGAATGGCTTCCACATTGACCGGCTCCGAAGTCTCATACAACTCGCCTGCCCATCTGATGGAAAGAGAATCAGAAGTGGGACTGTATATATAAATATCCTCACCTGTCTGGGAAGTACCGTTCGTAACAAGGTCATCCCATAAAGGTGCAATTATTACCCTTTTAATAAGCTCTTCATCCGAATTTGAGGCTGACTGGGTACTGTCTGTAAAGTCAATAAAGCCATTGGAACAGATAAACATACTATCATAATCCTGGCCAAAGAACGGAAAAGTAAAGGGAAGATCGTATGACCATGATTGATCGTCAGCTCGCCATCCCTGGGCAACCCCTGCACCTAAAAACTCGTTTCCTATCAATGTCTCATAATAGAAGGGTATGAGAACAGTGAATCCAAATCCATTGCTGGTTCCCTCTGATGTGGTGACAGTAAGGTCGCCTGTATCCGCCCCAATGGGAACCTCGCATACAATCACTGAGTTGCTCCATGAAAGAATCGGTGCCTCTATACCCGGGGGAAAACTCACATACCCGCTGCCCTGTACAGAACCGAAACGGTCGCCAAACAGGGTGAGCTGTTCTGTCTCATGGGCTGCATTCGGAGTCACCGATAAGATATGGGGTGTTGTATAGGTATCAATAAGCGCGGAATAGAGATTTATTCTGCCGGAGGTAATGTTTTTTCCGTTTAGACTCCCAAGCACATCCACTGAACGCATAATCCTCGCTTTCAGCTCAAAGGAAGAGAGGCTTGGGAAATAAGAGGATAAAAGTGCAGCCACACCCGCAGTAACAGGGGTAGCCATAGATGTACCGCTCAACTCAATATATGAATCGTTCAGATAGGTGCTGTATATCGCATCACCAGGAGCTGAGACATCCACCCAGTCTCCAAAATTTGAGAAAGCCACAGCAAATAAGTCACTGTCATCGGTAGCGCCTACTGCGATGATAGCATGATTATCCAATGCTGCTGGGTATAGAGGATCACTCGTTTCCTCATTTCCTGCTGCAGCGCATATTAGCACTCCACTTTCCGTAGCAAAGGTTATCGCATCTTCAACCAGGTTGGACTTCTGATATCCCCCCCAGCTCAGATTGATCACAGAGGCCCCATTTTCAACAGCATAAACAATGGCCGCGGCAGAATCATCGTTTTCCAATGATCCATTACCTGAAGGCGTTTCGTATCCTGCCCTTACTGGCATGATCGTACAGTTCCATGCAATACCTGCAATACCAATACTATTATCTGAGGCTGCTGCTGTTATTCCTGCCACATGCGTGCCGTGCCCCTGCTTGTCCATGGGGTCATTATCCCAGTCCTGACAATCCTCGCCAAATGCACATTCTGTATCTGTAGTATCAACAAAATCCCATCCGATAATGTCGTCTATGTATCCATTGCCGTCGTTGTCAATCTCATCGTCAGGAATCTCTCCTGGATTTTGCCAGATATTGCCTGCAAGATCTTCGTGATCGTATTCAACTCCTGTATCGATGATCGCAATGATCACCCCCGGATCTCCCTGCTCAATATCCCACGCCTCAATTGCATCGATATCCGCATCATTCACACCGCCGGTCTGACCGGTGTTATGCAATGCCCACTGATTATTAAAATATGGATCATTAGGGGTGGTACAGACTTTGAATATATAGTTTGGTTCAACGTATTCAACAATCGGAGACTTCTTTAGCTCTTTGATGATCTTAAAGAGGTCCCTTTGTGCTGGAAACCGCGCTTTGTATATACGTGACAACCTCTTCAATCGCAAAGAATTGAGACCTCGATTTGAATTTCGAAAGGGAAGAGAATCAGCCATGAACTGTTTGAAAGAGATCAGCCCCAAGGTTTCCATCTTCTTTTGGAACTCATCGAATGATGAGGTCAGATACGTATCCGGATAAACAGATAGATCGAGAAACTTCACAATCAGCTCTCCTGGTACATAATTTACCTCGTTTTGTTTTGCCCATATCTCATGGCGTATAAACAGCAGTAACAATCCAAATATGAATATGAAAAACAACCTTCGCATATGGATCATCCTTCCTTATTAAAAATAGGTTAATAATATTATAGGAAAGGAACTGTAAGTAAATGCCAATTAATATTTTTTTATATTAACAGAGAAAAAAGGAGATAGTCAATAATAAAAGCAATACCTAACGCATGATTTTCCCTTGACAATCGCCCAATTTATGTTAATTTAACCTATTTATATGCATTGATATATCCATAAATGATACGGAGGAGAGAGTGGATTACAAGGACACCTTAAATTTACCCAGAACCAAATTTCCAATGAAGGCTAACCTTTCTCAAAAAGAACCGGAAACCTTAAAAGAATGGGGAAAATTACAAATTTATAAGAAAATAAAAGAGCTGACTCAAGACAGAAAACAATACATCCTCCATGACGGCCCCCCCTATGCCAACGGACATATCCATATAGGAACAGCCCTCAACAAGATACTGAAGGATATCATCATCAAATCAAAGACCATGGACGGGTTTAACTGCAACTATGTGCCAGGATGGGACTGTCATGGTCTTCCAATAGAGCATGAAGTGGATAAAAAACTGGGAGAAAAGAGGCATTCTATTCCTGTTTCACTGATAAGGAAACGCTGCAGGGAATATGCCGAGAAATTTATAGATATCCAAAGGAACGAATTCAAGCGATTAGGAGTCTTCGGTGACTGGGAAAATCCGTATCTCACAATGAATCATAGCTATGTAGCCACTATTGTAAGAGAATTCGGCAACTTCGTAAAAACAGACAGTGTCTATAAGAGCAAAAAACCGATTCACTGGTGCGCATCCTGTAAGACTGCCTTGGCAGAAGCCGAAGTTGAATATAAACAGTGCACCTCACCGTCTATATATGTTGAGTTTCCGTTCCTTTCAGAGATTACGGATCTCATTCCTTCCTTAAAGGGTGAGAAGGTTTCCGTCATCATCTGGACAACCACACCGTGGACGATCCCTGCGAACTTGGCAATTACGTTCCATCCGGATTTTTCATATGTTGCTATAAAGGCACAAAATAAGGTATTCATTGTTGCTGAGGGGTTATTGGAAAACACAATGAAGGCAGTGGGGATCAAAGAGTATGAAGTCATTGAAAGGTTCTCTCCCTTGAAACTGGAAGGTTTAAAATGCAAGCATCCTTTTATAGACAGAGAATCACTTATCATCTTAGGCAATCATGTGACACTGGAAGCTGGGACTGGCTGTGTCCACACTGCTCCAGGACATGGACAAGAAGATTATGAGATCGGCCTAAAGTATAGCCTCGACATATATACTCCCGTCGATGACAATGGTAGGTTTACCGACGATATTGAGTTCTTTGCGGGGCAGTTCGTTTTTGATGCAAATGAATCCGTTAATAAAAAGCTCAATGAAGTGGGCTGCCTGCTGAGTGAAGAGTCAATAACACACTCCTATCCTCACTGCTGGAGGTGTAAGAACCCGATTGTCTTTCGCTCTACCGAACAGTGGTTTATCTCTATGGAGAAAAACAGACTGAGAGAAAATGCCCTTGAAAATATCAACAGGGTCAACTGGATTCCCAAATGGGGAAGGGACAGGATCTACTCAATGATCGAGAATCGCCCTGATTGGTGTATATCTCGTCAAAGGGCATGGGGAGTCCCGATAATAATCTTCTATTGTAAAGCATGTAATTATACTCTCGCAAAAAAGGAAGTCATAGACTTTATTTCCGATCAATTCGAAAAAGAAGGGTGCGATATTTGGTTTTCAAAAAAAGCAGAGGAACTGCTTCCCCCGGGTACACAATGTCCAAAATGTAATCATAATGACTTCAACAAAGAGATGGACATACTCGATGTATGGTTTGACTCTGGTGTCAGTTATGCCGCAGTATTGGAAAGAAGAGAAGACCTGAAATTCCCTGCAGATATCTATTTAGAAGGGAGTGACCAACATAGAGGGTGGTTTCATAGCTCTTTGTTAACATCTGTGAATACGAGAAGCACAACACCATATCGTGCTGTACTGACCCATGGTTTTGTTGTTGACGGTCAGGGTAAAAAGATGTCCAAGTCCTCTGGGAATGTGATCGCACCGGATGAGATCATAAAAAAATACGGGGCTGAAATCCTCAGGCTATGGGTCGCAGCAGAGGACTATAAGGACGATATACGGATATCGGATGAGATATTAAAGAGGATGTCTGAGGCCTATCGACGAATTCGAAATACCTGCAGATATATTCTCGGCAACCTATATGACTTTGATCCTTCAAAAGATGCCTTGAAATACGAGGATCTAATTGAGATTGACCGGTTTTCCCTCCATATTCTGCAGAAACTCATTAAAAAAATCAAGGATGCCTATGACGACTTCTCTTTTCACGTGGTTTACCACTCACTTCATAATTTCTGTGTCGTTGATATGAGCGCCTTTTATCTCGATGTCCTCAAAGACAGATTATACATTTCAAAACAGACCTCAAAAGAGAGAAGGTCTGCTCAGACCGCGATGTATGAGATACTCAACGCAATCGTAAGACTGATGGCTCCCATCCTCTCATTTACATCTGAAGAGGTCTGGAGACATCTGCCTTTTGATGGGGATAAGACTGAGAGTATTCATCTTACAGAATTTCCTCCAATGAAGAAAGAATATACAGATCAGAATCTAGAAGACAGATGGAATAGGTTATTGAAGATCAGGGGGGAAGTCTTCAAGGCATTGGAGATAGCCCGTCAGGACAAGGTAATCGGCCATTCATTGGATGCCCTGGTAGAAATTTTTGCAACCGAAGAAATTCTTGATTTTCTTAAATCATATGAGCATGAACTGAAGTCGATCTTTATCGTTTCAAAGGTGAATCTTTTGAAAATGGAAGAAGGCAGAGCTCAATATACAAGCGAGGAGATCGATGGATTAAAGATCAAAGTAAACCAAGCCCCGGGGAACAAATGTGAGAGATGCTGGACCTATTCTAAGGGTATTGGAGATAATGAAGAACACCCAAACATATGCCCCAGATGTTCTGAGGTATTAATCGAACCATGAAGAAAAAATATTTTATTTCAATAACAATTGTTTTGGCAATCATATTACTCGATCAATCCACTAAACTATATGTAGAGAGGGTAATGCCCATCCATGATCCAATAACGATCATAGAAGACTTCTTTCATATCGTACATGTAAGAAACACAGGTGGAGCCTTTGGTATCATGGCCGATCAAGGCCTTTTTCTTAGGGTATTCTTTATTATTATTTCTATTGTAGCGATCTTCATCATTCCTTTCTTCTTAATAAAACTAAAAGGTCATCAGATCGTTCCAATAACAGGGCTTTCATTGATTATGGCTGGAGCCATTGGAAACCTGATAGATCGGCTCAGGTTGGGAGAGGTTATAGACTTCATTGATCTTCACTGGTATTCGTATCACTGGCCGACCTTTAATCTGGCTGACTCAGCAATTACCATTGGCGGCATCTTTCTGATCATCGAAATCCTCTTTATAAAAGAGGCCTTTTGAAAGGCTAATTAAGATCAGCAAGCTTCAACGACGGTTAAAATGTACCCAATACTCTTACAGATCGGCAATTTTAAGATACACACATACGGCATTTTAGTCGCGTTTGCTTTTTTAGTTGGTATCTTTCTCGCTGCAAAGGAGGCAAAACGAACCGGAGAAGACCCTGAAAAAATCCTGGATATTACATTCTATCTGATTCTTGGTGCAATCATCGGGTCTCGAATTTTGTATATTATACTCCATTATCCGTATTTTTTAGAAAACCCACTGGAGATGATAAAGATATGGAAAGGCGGATTGGTCTTCTATGGGGGTTTTTTACTGGCTTTAAGCGTTGTTATCTGGTATATAAGAAAGAATCAGCTGAATTTCTGGAAAATTCTTGACATCCTGGCTCCGTCCATAGCTATAGGACAGGGCATTGGAAGATTGGGTTGCTTTTTCGCTGGTTGCTGTTTTGGTAAGGAGACGACGCTCCCTTGGGCAGTAACCTTTTCTCATCACGAAAGCCTAGCAAGACTCGGAGTTCCTCTGCACCCCGTACAACTCTATGCCTCCATCAATGCCTTTTCTATATTTATTATCCTTACGATAGCAAAAAGGTATAAAAAATTTGATGGATTCATCTTGTGGCTTTATGTTTTACTCTATGCAACCACTCGTACAATTCTGGAAATTTTTCGGGGTGACGAGAGAGGGCTCATCTTTTATCACAGTATCACTTCATCCCAATTTATTGCAATCATACTCGGGATGATATCCGTTTTTATGTTATTCTATCTGGGAACAAAACATCAAAAAAGGCATTGATGGTAAACCTTTTTCAATATATCCTGCCGCCGGTCATCGGCGGTATTATCGGCTGGTCTACAAACAAATTAGCGATCTGGATGCTCTTTAATCCAAAAACGGAAAGAAGGATTTTTGGTTTAAGGATTCCATTTACCCCCGGCCTCATGCCAAGAGATCAAACTATGATCGCAAAGAGTCTGGGGACCCTCGTTGAAGAGAGACTCTTACAACCAGAAGAGATCGAAAGTACTATAACAATAGAAGAAATAAATGAGAAGGTAAATGAAATATTGGGAAAAACTATCGAAAAAAATATCGGCAAATTTGTCTTACTCATACCAGAGACAGCTATATCTCAAATAAAAAAGCTTTTGGCATCAAGGATTTCCACGTTCATCAAGGACGAATTACTCAATTTTATGGACATTGTAAACGTCAAAGATATTGTTGAGGATAAAGTAAGTAATTTCCCTTTAGAAGAACTGGAAGCGGCGATTAAGAGCGTAACTCAGAAGCATCTGACATACATTGCACTCTTTGGCGGCTTTTTGGGGTTTATCATCGGACTGGTACAAATCGTATTGAATGCCTATCTCTAAGTATACAATTTAACGCTATGAAATAGGAAATTATCATCAAGCTCACTTAGATGCAAATTTTACACGAATCTAAATTTGACCGTCATTGAAGCGACTCTTTTCAAAAAGTTAAACTGGGATGATCATATGATTACTGTTGGAATACTTACAATCAGTGACAAAGGTTCACTGGGACAAAGAGAAGATGGAAGTGGTATAGAGATTGAGCGTTTGATAAAGGAACTTCCTGCAAGGGTGGATGCATATGAAATAATTCCTGATGAGAAAGATATTATAGAAGAAAAAATAATCGATTATGTCGACCATATGAAACTCGATCTGGTTATCACTACAGGAGGTACAGGAGTCAGCCCCAGAGATGTCACTCCAGAAGCCACATCAAATGTTATAGACAGGGAAGTCCCTGGCATGGCCGAGGCAATGAGATTTGAGGGGCTTAAGAAGACCCCTTATGCGATGATATCCAGGGCTGTAGTAGGAATACGGAGAAACTCTCTTATCGTTAACCTGCCGGGAAATCCTAGGGCTGTATGCGAAAATCTGAATACAATACTTCCCAGTTTACCCCATGCAATTGAGAAGATTAAGGGGGAGAGCTCAGATTGCGGATCAGAGTGAAAAGACATTGATCCCTCCACTCAAAGAAACCCTGTTTGACATCACCCGCTTCAAAGGAGAATTATTGAGAAGATGTTTGCGACCTATAAAGACTTGCCCCTGACTGTTCAACATCTAAGATATTGCATTTCGTATCTTTTATTTGGGAACTCTTTTCTTACAGCCGGGCATCTCCCGCAGAACAAAAATCTTATACCAGAGGACTATTTCGGCATTCGCGTTGCAGGTTCACCTGATCCGAAATGTGGCGATTATGTAGTGGAAGCTCTCCATCAATTGGGTCTGCAGCATGTCCGACTCGATTTTACATATTCCAGTGAGAACTCCTATACGAAACCCCTGCTCGATAAGCTCTTGGACAACGGGTTTCGGGTTTGTCTTCATCTGATCCAGCCCCTTGAAGAGGCCAGAAAGATGAATACGCTGGAGGTTCAAACTCGGTGGAGAGATTTCATTATACATACCCTTGAGTATTGCACAGACCGCCTTGAAATGGTTGAGATCGGATCCACATGCAATCGACGCAAATGGGCAGGGTACAGTCTTTCATCTTTCATGAAATCGTGGGACATTGCATACGAGGAGATATCAAAGAGGGGCGTCCTCCTTGCCGGACCGAACGTCACAGACTTCGAGCCTCTATACAATATCGGCTTACTCGGTATTATGAATAGATCAGGAACCCTTCCAACGGTTCATTCGGATAACCTGTACGTGGAACGCGCAGGTGAGCCAGAGGCCTTTGACCACAAAATCGCAGGGTATCTCTTTGCCCCGCTCATCAAGTATAACCTTGTAAAGAAGGTGCATACCATTGCCGGAATATCGGATTATTACAAAATCCCCTCCACAATCTGCTCCCACGTTGAATGGAGTTTAAAGCGAATCAACCGGGTACTTTACAACCTCGAAGAGAAACAGGCCGACTATCTAACACGGTACTGTTGTCTTGCAGCAGCCTCAGGAGGGTTTACAAGAATATACTGGGGACCGCTCATCGGTCAGCAGGATGGTCTGATCGATGACGGCACCTCAGAATTTCCTGAATTGCCTCACGTAACCCTATATGAAAAAGCAAACGGTCAAGTCAGTGATTACCGGATTCGCAAGGCATTCCACAGTTACAAAACAGCAGCTAAATTCCTTTCTGGCTGTGAATTCAAGGAATCATTGGCCAGTGCACAAGGACTGGAAGTCCATGAGTTTATTCGCAGCAAACAAAGAATGCACGTAGCATGGACAACAAACGGGAACTGTGCATCCGTTTCACAGTGTTATGAAACAAAGGATATTGATTTGGCAACTGCATTTAGCCTTTATGGGGAAAGACTCTCCGGAATTCCATCTATTTTATCCGAAAGCCCCACTTATATCCTGTGGCCCAAGGATTACACACCGCGTTTTAGTACGAGTGCCAGAATTGTTCCGGGCATCCGTATTTCACACAATGAAGACACCCATTACCGACATGTGGTTCATGACAAATACAACGGGCTGTTTCACTATACCTCCAATGGAGACGATACCCTCCAATCCTTCCTCCCTGAAGAACTGGAGTACGGAAATACAAAGAATATCATGCGTAACAAGCGAAATTGCGTATGGTCAATGGCGGATCCTCGAAATCCATCCAATACAATCGTTGTGAAACGCCATCAGATAAAGCAACTCCATAAGAAGCTTGTCCAACGCATACGGCCGAGTAGGGCAATGAGAAGCTGGAATGGGGCACATGAATTGCTACGGCGTGGAATTTGCACTCCCCGCCCGATTGCTTTCTTCCAGCAGCATAAAAACACGTCGATCCGTGATAGTTACTTTGTGTACGAGATGTTCGAAAACACCGGCTCAATGAGAAAGGCCTTTCGGGCCTTCAGTGAAGGAGAGACTGAATTCAAAGGGATATCTCGTGACTTGTTGTATTCAGAGCTTGCCGACTTTTTGAACAATATGCATGGACGAGGGGTCTTTTTCAGAGATCTGTCTGCAGGCAACGTGCTTTTCCGCCGTAAGGATAACGGTCATGTTGAATTCTGTCTGATTGACACAGCGCGTGCGCACTTTTACAGGGGAGGAATCGGTCTGCGCCTTCGTCTGAGTGACCTGAAAAGGATAACCCATCCGGCAAACTGGAAATGCCGAAAAGAATTTATAACCATATACATGAACAAAAAAAAACGAGGTTTTTCCTGGTGGATGAAAATCCCATTAATCGGATATGACCTCAAGAATAAGTTCAAGCACAAAGTAAGGGGGAAATAGAAGAAAATGTGAGGTCTTTGAGCCGGTTATTGAAAAAAAACGGTACTATTTTAGCCTTATAAAACAGAAAGCTATAGCCAAACTTCAATGGCAATCAAATTTTAACCTGTGCAACTGTTTGGGCAACTAAAGTTTCATTAAGTTAAACAATTACGAAAAAAACGAAAGCAGATGAAGATACTGATTTCCGGAGGCAAAGGACAGTTGGGCATGGATTGCACAGATGTCCTTTGTAATTATCATGATATTGTATCTTTGGGATCAAAAGAACTCGACATTACTGATGTGTATTCGGTTGAAAAATTGGTGGAAGAGGTAATGCCTGATATCATACTCAATTGTGCAGCCTTCAGCAATGTGGATGACTGCGAAACGAACCGGGATTTAGCAAATCAGGTCAATGCTGAAGGCCCCAAAAACCTTGCCTGTATTGCAAAAAAATATGAGCTCAGATTGATCCATATCTCCACAGACTATGTATTTGACGGTAAAAGAAAAGTACCGCAAGCCTACACAGAAAAAGACGAGCCCTGCCCTGCCACTTACTACGGGAGAAGCAAGCTTGCAGGAGAGAAAGCAGTCCAGTTGGGGACGGACAATCATGTAATCATTCGTACAGCCTGGCTGTTCGGTCTCAATGGACACAACTTCTTAAAGGCAATACTCAGGAAGGCTATTGAATCTCCAAAGACACAGATACGGGTAGTAAACGATCAGTTCGGCTCACCTACATGGTCGTACACCCTTGCCAGACAGATTGAGAAACTCATAGACATAAAAAGCAATGGTATATACCACGCGAGTTCAGAAGGATACTGCACTTGGTATGAATTTGCCAATACCTTTCTTAAAGAGATGGATCTACCCTGTTCACTCGTCCCCTGTTCCTCTGAAGAATATCCCACTCCTGCCTCTAGACCGGCAAATTCTATTCAAAAAAACCAACGTCTCAATAATGCAGGGATCAATATTATGGAAAACTGGGAGATCGATGTAAAGCGGTTCGTTTCAAAGTTCAAGCCCCATCTTATACAGGAGGTTTCCCAAAGGGGTCTAAAGTACAAAACGGCTAGATGAGACACTATGGAAGATCGGATGAAGAATATCCTAGTTACCGGAGGATCCGGTTTTATTGGAACCAATTTTGTCAGGTATCTCCTTACAGAATCGGATTTCTCAGGCAGGATTGTGAATGTAGACAACCTGACTTACGCAGGAAATCCAGAGAATCTGAGGGATATTGAGGAAGGTTTCCCAAAAGAGTATATCTTTATAAAGGCTGACATATGCGATCCAAAGACAATGTCGCAGATATTCAAAAAGTACCGAATAGATACGATCTGTCATTTTGCAGCAGAGTCCCATGTGGACAGGTCAATCGTAAAACCTGACTCCTTTATTCATACGAATATCATAGGAACCTTTACCCTCCTTGAAATTGCTAAATCGAACCAGGAAAGACTCAACCTCTTTCATCATATCAGTACTGATGAGGTGTTCGGCAGCCTGGGAAAGAAGGGTTTTTTTACTGAGAAGACCGCATATCGCCCGAACAGTCCCTATTCAGCTTCCAAGGCTGGGGCGGATCATCTTGTCAGGGCCTACCATAAAACATACGGACTGCCTGTCACCATCTCCAACTGCTCGAATAACTACGGCCCGTATCAGTTCCCAGAAAAACTCATCCCCCTGGTAATACTGAACGCAAAAGAGAGAAGGCCGATCCCTGTGTATGGAGACGGAAAGAATATTCGAGACTGGCTCTATGTAAGGGATCACTGCGTTGCCATCTGGGAGATTATGAAAAATGGCAAGAGAGGGGAAGCCTACAATATCGGCGGAGGCACAGAACTTGAGAATATCAGGCTTATTGAGATGATCTGTGATCTTGTGGATCAAATGAGCCACAGAGAAGATAAAATGCCTCGAAGGGAATTGATTACCTTTGTTAAAGACAGGCCCGGACATGACAAACGGTATGCAATAGATGCTACAAAGATAAAAAACGCCATGGGCTGGGCCCCTGAGGAATCCTTTGAAACTGGAATCCGCAAAACAATCAACTGGTATATGAGTCATAAAGAATGGGTAAACCATGTAAAAAGCGGAGAATACCGTTCGTGGATTAAAGAACACTATAGATGAGCTGGCAAGGATAAGAAAATGAAAGGAATTATATTGGCAGGGGGTTCTGGGTCTCGACTGTACCCGATTACAAGAGTTATCAGCAAGCAGCTTATACCTGTTTATGATAAACCGATGATTTACTATCCACTCTCTGTGCTGATGTTTGCAGGGATTCGAGAGATTCTGATTATTTCAACCCCTGAAGACATCAACAGATTCGAGGACTTACTCGGTGACGGTTCAAGATACGGCCTGTCATTTTCATACGAGATACAGCCACGGCCTGAAGGTCTGGCACAGGCATTCATTATTGGAAAGGAATTTATCAAAAAAGAGATGGTCTGTCTTGTTCTGGGTGACAATATCTTTTACGGACACGGTCTTCCTGAGTTGCTCCAACGGTGTGCATATATAAAAAGAGGCGGTTTGATATTCGGGTATCGCGTCCATGATCCAACGCGTTATGGTGTTGTCGAATTTGACGTGGATGGTACTGTCACCGAAGTGATAGAGAAACCTGTTACGTCTAAATCGAGATATGCAGTGCCAGGATTGTATTTCTATGACAATAATGTGGTGAAAATTGCCGAAAACCTCACGCCATCAGCACGCGGTGAACTTGAGATTACGGATGTCAATCTCGAATATCTTAGGCGCGGTCTGCTTAAAGTGGAGCTTTTTGGTAGAGGATTTGCCTGGCTCGATACCGGTACATACGAATCATTGGCACACGCGATCAACTTTGTGCGTGCAATTCAAGAAAGACAGGGACTCAAGGTCGCCTGTATTGAAGAAATTGCCTATAGAAAAGGATATATTACAAAAAAACAGCTTAAAGATACTGCCAAAGAAATGATAAATAATGAATACGGGAAATACCTTATGGAGATCGTTTCAGAAGGCGAGGAAGAATCGAATGGAATTGAAGTTTAAACAGAATGCCCTTTCGGAAGTGATCATGATTGAGCCTGATATTCTTCAAGATCATCGGGGCTTTTTTATGGAAACCTATCACTTGAATAAATATTCGAAGGCAGGGATCCTCAAGCCCTTTGTACAGGACAATCATGCCCACTCAAAAAAGAACGTATTAAGAGGGCTTCACTATCAGCTGCAAAATCCCCAGGGAAAACTAGTCTATGTAATAAAAGGGGAGATCTTCGATGTTGCAATCGATATACGGCGCGGATCGTCCACATTTGGGAAATGGAGCGGAGGCATTCTATCAGAGGAAAACAGACGTCAGCTCTTTATCCCACAGGGCTTTGCACACGGTTACTGTGTCTTGAGCAATACAGCGGATGTCATTTACAAGAACACTGACTTTTACGCTCCAGGCGATGAATACGGCATTTTATGGTCTGACCCTTCTATTCAAATCGCTTGGCCTATCAAAAACCCTATTCTCTCAGAAAAGGACAGCACAAATCCGAAATTAAGCAAGATCCCAAAAGAGCATCTCCCAGTCTATAAGAAGTGACAAGAAACCATATATTCTCTAATGGAAAGAGGTGGAGGAAGATGGAAGAAAGTCTCTTTACAGATACGGATAAAAAACAGATCGAAGCCCTTGGCAAATCACTTAAGGAGGTTTCCCATCAGATAGAGACCTTTAAAAGAGGAGTCCCCTACCTGAAACTTAATCGACCCTGCACTGTTGGAGATGGCATTCAATCCCTATCGAATGATGAAGCAGGGAAGCTGATCTCCCTTTATAACAAAACTGCCAAAAAAAAGAGGCTTTTAAAATTTGTGCCTGCATCAGGGGCTGCGAGCAGGATGTTCAAAACATTGCTCTCTTTTAACAAAAAATACGATGTGATCGAAAGAAAGTCGATCCTCTATAAGGCAGAGAAAAAAGACAAAGACAGTATTCAGATGATTTCATTCATGGATGGTATCAGAGACTTTGCATTTTATGAAACACTAAAATCAGTAATGAAAAAAGACGGCCTGAATGCCGATGGTCTCATAGAAAAAGGACAGTTCAAAGATATTATCAGCTCCCTGCTCACTGAAAAAGGTCTCAACTATTCGCAAATGCCAAAGGGGTTGCTCATCTTCCACAAGTATAACGACACTGTCAGAACTGCATTTGAGGAGCATCTGGTTGAGGCTACAGGGTATATTAAAGACCAAAACGGAACCTGTTCTCTCCATTTTACTGTTTCTCCCCACTATATAGAAAAGTTTGAATCCCTTATAGAATCGATTGGTCCCCGTTATGAAAGGAATTATGGTGTCAGATATAAAGTGGATTTTTCTTTCCAAGAAAGATCCACAGATACTCTTGCAGTGGATATGAAGAACAGACCTTTCAGGTTAAACGATGGAAGCATTCTCTTCAGGCCAGGTGGTCATGGCGCATTGATCGAAAATCTGAACAGGGCACAAGGGAATATCATCTTCATCAAGAATATCGACAATGTGGTTCCCGACAGGCTAAAAGGGCATACGCTTGAATGGGAAAAAGTACTCGGCGGTTACCTAATAAGGACACAAGAGAAGATCTTTTCCTATCTTGAACAATTTCAAAGAAGATCGGATGATGAAGCCCTCTTCAACGAGGCCTTGGACTTTGCTAAAACAGAACTGGGCGCTTTGTTTCCTGTATCGAAAGAGTCTATTTCGGCTCAGACAAAGCGAGAATATCTTATAAAAAAACTGAATCGTCCAATACGGGTTTGTGCGATGGTTCAAAACGTGGGTGAGCCGGGAGGTGGGCCTTTCTGGGTCACTTCAAGGGATGGGGGACTCTCTGTTCAGATCGTAGAAAAAGCCCAAGTCGATCCAGAATCAGAGGAACAGCAAAGAATATTGGATTCATCCACCCATTTTAACCCTGTAGATATGGTCTGCGGAGTACATGATTGGCAAGGGAAGCCCTTTGAACTGAAGCGCTTTGTTGACCCAGAGGCTATGCTGATCTCAATGAAGTCGAAAGAAGGTCGGGATTTGAAGGCCATTGAGCTACCCGGGCTTTGGAACGGAGCAATGTCTGATTGGAATACTGTATTTATTGAAGTGCCTCTGATCACTTTCAACCCTGTAAAAACAATCAATGATCTGCTTCGAAAAGAGCACAGATGAAATCATCTATCAAACCATAGCCCTCATATTTGGTGCTCCCTTCTCTTTCGAAGTCTTCTTCCTTTTTGTTTTGACAATTGCCGTTATTTAAACTATAATAAAAAATTTATAAAAATTCATTCAGCCCTTTCTAAAATCCATCAACAAAATCAGGTAAATAGTTGCATTGGCACCTTTTTCTATCTTTATGCATTCAGCATATCTGAAAAAGAAAAGGATCGGTGTTGATGAAAATAGAGTTCAAAGGTTTCTGCGGAACATGAATCACAAATCTACTAAAAAGGTGAAATAAAAGAATGGAAGCAAAAAGAATACAAGGAGAAATATCTACACGTGAAGAAGCGATCCTTTTTTTAGAGAATAAAATGGATGAAGACAATATATCTAAGATCAGGGAAATCAAGACGGAAAATGCCGTATTAAAGATCGCAAATGCTGTGAACATGTGCGATCCGGATTCAATCTTCATTAACAATGGATCTCAAGAGGATAAGCTCTTTATCAAAGAGAGTTCCTTAAAAAATGGGGAAGAGGCTCCTTTGGCCATGAAAGACCATACGATCCATTATGATCTGAAAGAGGAACAGGGACGAATTGTGGATCGCACCTTTTATATAGCTGAACCGGATGAGGAGATCAGTTCACTGGCGAACAGGTTCGATAGGAAAGAGGCGATTGAAGATATTACAAGAAAGATGACAGGCATCATGAAGGGGATGACAATGATCATCGGCTTCTATATGCGAGGGCCGATCGGATCACCCGTTGCAAATCCTGCAATCGAAATGAGCAGTTCTTTCTATGTTTCACACAGCGCCGAACTGCTTTACAGAAATTGCTTTTCAGAATTCGACAGAGAAGTCAAGCGGTTGGGTTATTTTTATACCAATATACATTCCCAAGGAAAAAACAGGCCCGAGGACCTCGCCAATGCAAGAATCTACATGGACCGCAATTACCAGACGACATACAGCATGAACTGTACATATGCAGGCAATACACTCCTTTTGAAAAAGGGGAATCACAGATTTTCAGTAGACAGGGCTGTCTATGAAAACAGAGGCAATGAGCTCTGTGAGCACATGTTCATTACAGGCATAGAAGGGCCGAACGCACGAATCACATGGTTTGCCGGTGCTGCTCCCAGCGGCTGCGGCAAAACCACTACAGCAATGGTCGGCAACCATTTTATCGGTGATGACCTTGCCCAGATGTGGATCGATGAAAACGGTGTCGTCAGATCTATAAACCCGGAATCAGGAATCTTCGGAATTGTCGAAGATGTGAACTGGGAAGGAGATCCCAAACTCATGGAGCTTTTGAGAAAACCCGGAACCGAGGTGATCTGGTCCAATGTTCTTGTCGATTCAGATGGTGTGCCTCACTGGAATGGAAATGGAGAGGAATCAACGCTTGAAGGGAAGAATTTTCAGGGTCAATGGAAGAAAGGTATGGTGGATGGAAACGGAAAAAAAATCCCGATCTCCCATCCCAATGCAAGGGTAACACTGGTTGCAAAAGCACTTGCAAATTATTCTGAAAGGTCAGAAGACCCTCAAGGGATTGAGACCAGTGTCATTACATACAGCGGAAGGGATTCGGACACAATGCCCCCTGTATGGATCGCAAAAAACTCCGATTATGGTGTCGTAATCGGCGCATCCATCGTATCCGCAGCAACAGCCACAGAAGTAGGTGTAACCGGAGTAAAGCGTGCACCTTGGGCCAATGCCCCATTTATTCCAGGAGCATTGGGCGATTATATGGATGCCCAGTTCAAATTCTTTGGCAATGAAAAGATTACGCCTGACAAACAGCCTATCATGGCCGGACTCAATTACTTTCTCACTCATGCATCCCGTGGTGGAGAATCGAATAAACTCCTCGGTGAAAAAAAAGATGTGAAGGTCTGGCTTGGATGGCTTGAAAGGAGATTCCACAAAGAAGTCGGCGCAATTGAAACCCCCATTGGGTATCTCCCTTTGTATGCGGATCTCAAGGTAATTTTTAAATCAATAATTGACAAAGAGTATGAAAAAGGGCTATATATCAAACAGTTTTCTTTATATGTTGATAATATTTTAGACAGGATTGCACTTCAACAAAACGCATATAGTAAAGAAAAAAATATTCCTGCAAGGCTTTTTGAAATCCTTGATGAGCAGAAAAATGAATTGCTCGCATTAAAAGAAAAAAAGGGGACTATTATTACGCCTGACGATCTTCTGTAATATCATTTTCCAGAATGGATCTTATTTGCTAACCACCAACTGAATCGTATCTTAAGGGGCTGTTGCCCAAAAAAAAATCTCTTTTCGCTTTACCCAAAACGTTTTTTTATACGTCTAATGCTTTCTCCAGGCAATTTCAAAACTCTCCCAATGGGGCTCAAATGTTTGAAATCGCTCATCTTCCGTTTTCACCAAGACGTATAATAAAAAATCTTTTGATGACCGTTCAAAGGATTTTTTTTGGTAACAGCCAGTAAAGAACATCCCTGCTTTAATTAAAATATTACCAATACAGACAAGCCCATTTCAAGGAGGGTACGGATGAACTGGGAAGAGGAAACAGGCGTACTGATCATCGGTTTTGGCGGAGCCGGAGCTACAGCTGCGATCACTGCCCACGATTTTGGGGCCAAGGTATTGATTGTAGAAAAAATGGAGAAGGGAGGGGGAAATACAACTCTCTCTCTCGGCGGGTTCCTAAGCATTACGGATATTGATAAGGGCCTTTTGTATCTTGAGAATCTCTGCAACTCTATTTGTACAACTGTAGGCTCTGATATCCTCCGTGTCTATGTTACACAGTGTCACAAAAACAAGGACTGGGTGGAAGGCTTTGGAGTAAGCACCCATGTTTACGGAGGGGCCTCATTTCCTCTATTGCCCGGTGCAGATGCAATAGAAAAGCGAATCATAATAGGTGGTAAAACAAAAGAAGGAAATGCATTTTGGAGCTTACTCAAACAACAAGTGGAAAAACGCTGGATTGATCTGTGGAAAGATTCTAAAGCAAAAGACCTGATTACTGATGCAAGCGGGGCTGTTATCGGTGCCACTATCCAAAAGGGAGAAAAGGAACTGGCAGTAAAAGCGATCAACGGGGTCATCCTAACATGCGGTGGTTTTGAATATAATGAATCGATGAAGGTAAATTATCTGAAGGGGTATCCATATTACAGCTTTGGGTCTTCCGGAAATACAGGTGATGGTATCAAAATGGCACAACGCGTCGGAGCAGATCTATGGCATACATCGAGTGTATCTGTATCGTTGGGTTTTAAAGCTCCTGACTTTGATGCTGCCTTTATGTCTCATCCACCCTCCAACCGCTTTATTTATGTTGACAGGAATGGAAAGCGCTTTGCTTCGGAATTTGCAGAACACCATGCATATCATTTTATAGTGGATCGATTTGATCCGAATACGATCGATTATCCTTGTATCCCCTGCCTTATGATCTTTGATGAAACTGCCTGTGCAGCCGGCCCTCTTGTTATCAGTGCCTTAGGGAACAATCATGATAAGTATAGATGGTCAAAAGACAATTCACAAGAAATGAGTCGCGGGTGGATCGTTTCAGACCAGACTCTCGCAGGTCTCGCAAAGAAAATAGGTCTCACCCCATGTGTCTTAGAAAAGACAGTCAACCAATATAATTACTTCTGTTCCATCGATGAGGATCAGGATTATAACCGTCCCAAAGAGAAGCTCTCCCCTATAGGGCCGGGCCCATACTATGCAATGAATCTCTGGCCCTGTCTGATCAATACCCAAGGTGGGCCAAAGAGAAACCAAAAAGCACAGGTCCTTTACCCTGACGGCCAACCGATTCCAAACCTGTACAGCGCCGGAGAACTGGGGTCATTGTTTGGTCTGCTTTACCAGGGCGCGGGTAATCTAGGTGAATGTCTGGCATTTGGGCGGATCGCAGGAAGAGAAGCTGCAAGTAACTTAAGGTATAAGGTAAAAGGTAAAAGGTAAAAGGCTCAATTTTAACAGAGAGCCCCCCCCCTTAATTGTACCCTTTCAATATCTTTCCTTCCTCCATTAACCATTCTTTAACTCCCCATTGTTCCCTGTTTTTTCGGAGCACTACGATTGGTCGCAATCCCTTCTTAATTCAGGTCAATTCTCATCATTAGTTGCTGAAAGAATGTATAGAGAGGGCCGTCGCAATCCCTTCTTAATTCAGGTCAATTCTCATTGCGGGTCTCAAAATTACAAAGAAATTCCCCTTCCTTGCTATGGTCGCAATCCCTTCTTAATTCAGGTCAATTCTCATACCAGAAGAGGGAACAATATTTATTGTCTCTTCCCTTGCGTCGCAATCCCTTCTTAATTCAGGTCAATTCTCATAGACTTCGAAGGAGCAAACCTACGAAGAACAAACGTCGCAATCCCTTCTTAATTCAGGTCAATTCTCATGCCACAACTGAAGAAGCTCAAGAGAAGGCTATTAAGCGTCGCAATCCCTTCTTAATTCAGGTCAATTCTCATTGCGGGTCTCAAAATTACAAAGAAATTCCCCTTCCTTGCTATGGTCGCAATCCCTTCTTAATTCAGGTCAATTCTCATCGTTCAAGGATTCCTTGGGAGAAATAGAGAGGATCCTAAAAGGGTCGCAATCCCTTCTTAATTCAGGTCAATTCTCATGGAGACAACACCATGCCAATAAAATATTTTATTTGCCCGTCGCAATCCCTTCTTAATTCAGGTCAATTCTCATCGGTGTGTGGTTGGTAAAAGAAGGCGAAAAGTTTTTGTCGCAATCCCTTCTTAATTCAGGTCAATTCTCATCCTCTATGGAGCAAACCTAAAAGGAGCAAACCTAGAGTCGCAATCCCTTCTTAATTCAGGTCAATTCTCATCCTCTATGGAGCAAACCTAAAAGGAGCAAACCTAGAGTCGCAATCCCTTCTTAATTCAGGTCAATTCTCATGGCGCCCTGCCGGGGCCAAAGGTAGGGACGAATATAGTCGCAATCCCTTCTTAATTCAGGTCAATTCTCATTAACATCTTTTTTACCTAATGGCTCTCAACTATAGTCGCAATCCCTTCTTAATTCAGGTCAATTCTCATAGCAGTTTCTGTAATATGCGACAAATAAAGGTTTGTTCAGGCTTTTCCGCGAACCTCCTTTTGAGAAACCGCTTTTAGGCATTATTCCCCTCCTTTCTTTGATTGTTATAGAGGATAAATTTTTGAAATTACAAGATAAATATCAACTCCGCAAACCTAAAGATACCCATTTCTGGAAAACTCTGTAATATCAAATTGTTACAAAATCAAATGCTCTCCAGCTTGAGATCTGCGTTTTCAATATATATAAAACTCCTGGTCAGGGTCAGTAAACTGCCCTTGTCCGATGATCTCCACTGTGCCTGCGCACTTCTCACAAACAGGAAAATACTTCACCCCATCATCCTCAGGTACGATAACCCCTTCCACTCGTGTTTTCATTTCAGCAAAGACTCTCTCATTTACACTCACCTCGAATATGGACTTTTGCACACGGATACCGTAATCAAGCATAATATTTGCTACTTTCTTGAGACGCTTGGGGTTTGCAATATCATATGCTACTATCATGTTCATGGTTCATACCACCATAAAATCGAGCTGTGTCACTTTAAGGCCCTTGCCTGATATGCTCACCTTGTTTGTGCAACGGTTACAGACTCTGTATATCCTTACAGAATCCTTGGTAATATCGAGATTATCTTTGCAATAGTTCCTGATCTTCTTCAGCCCCAAATCATCGATGTTACATTCAAAGACAGATTTCTGGGTATTCAGACCAAACTCCTTGAGGAATTTATGGGTCTTTCTTAACCTTTTTGGATCTGTAATGTCATAAGTTACGAGTATTATCATTTTATCTCTTTGTAAAGGGGTGGTATAGGCAAAAGGCGTAGGGCTAAAGGTACAAGGGTAAAGGCGCAAGGTGTAGGGCGCAAGGCTAAAGGCATAGGTCAAAAGGTTCAAGGCTTAGGGCGCAAGGCTTTTATCCTTGGGTCACAGGGCTTGCGCCTTACGCCGCAATTATCTTGCTCTGGCCTGTATGAGCCTTGTCAGCATACCTTGAAATAGCCATACATTCTTTTTTAACATGATCGAAATCTCTTTCAGAAACATAGCCTATCTCATGAGCTATGATAATCTGTGTTAAAACTTCTGCTGCTAAACCCTTTGCTATGTAAAAGAACTTAATAGCCTGCCGATCCGTATCGAGTTCATCTCCCTCTGCAATATTACTTGGGATAGAAACAGTGGCTCTGCGAATTTGTTCTCTTAGACTATAGTCTTTGGAAAACGCGCCTTTTCCTGTCAGTTTGTAAATAAAGAAAACCAATTGTTTTGCACGTTGCCATACCTGTAGATCTTGAAATTTCCCCATTATATTCCTCTAAAAATCCCATATCTTGCCCCTTCTGCCTTGCTCCTTATGCCTTTTGCCTTCCCCCATCACTTCAATAACAACGGTTGATAGACCTCTGCCTCCCCCTCTATAACCTTACGAAAATGTTCTGCCTGATAGATGATAACATCACCATAGGTAAGCCTTCGCTCAGCAAGAGGATAGTAAAAGGAGGTAGTCAGTTTCTTTTCAAATGCTTCTATCACACGCTTGAATGCATTGTGGTTAAGTTTTACAGGGTATTTACCTGTATGCACCTCTGATGCAGGTGTGTCGCTTTCCATCCTTTGTTCAGGCAGATCGAGAATCTCCTGCTCGGTTTCGTTACCGTATATCAGACCTATTGAATCTTTGCTCACATCAGGAATCTCCTCTTTCTTATCTTCCCATTCCAATTTGCTCTGGGGTTTTTCTACAAAAAAATCTTCTTTTTGAAGTATCTTCAGATTGAAGAGCGACAATGTCAATGTATCTGCAATAATAGTTCGAAACTCTTCCATCAGATCCAATACCAGAGAATGGCGGCCGTAGTCAATGGAGTGGAGAAACCCGGGGTATGGGTCTAAACCGGCTAAACGCACTGCAGAATATACCCGGTTCATAAGAAATGTATACAAAAGCGAAAGCACAGAATTAACAGGGTCTGTAGGCGGACGTCTGATTCTTCGGGTAAAGCCCATGTTCTGAACAAAACCTTTGGGAAATGCCTCAAAGTAAAAAGCACTGCCACGTCCCTCATAACCTCGCACACTATCTATATTGTCCGTAGATTCGAGTTGATGCATAAGGTTTCTGATATCCTGTGCTTTGCGACCAGGCAAAGCGTCATTCCTGGTTCGTTTTATACGCATCAGGATTGTTGCCATATTCGCAAGCTTACCTGAAATAATGCAACGTGCAGCCCGAAGGCCAAACTCATGATCGTCGAGCCTCATATATTGAAGCTTATGAAGAAAGACATTTTTTGACTCCGGCGGGGCAATTCTTCCAAGATAGCGGCCATTATAGCTCATGAATACTACGTCTATATTGTATCGCATAAGTTGCGCCATTGCCCTGTGGGTGATCTCCACATTGCCGAATATAACCACCTGGCTGAGCTTGTATGTGAAAAGGGTATGGTAAATCGTCTTTTCCTTCTTTACCAGCAGGTGCTTCCCCTCTTTTACAATCTTTGCACCCTGGGTTCTGATATATATGACCATTATGCCACCTCCTTTTTATAATACAATATATAAGATCGCTATGGTCAGATGCAATGATTGCAATGTTGCTATTTTCGGTTGTCAAAGAGCGGTTTTTGATTTTAGACTAATATGTTGTTTTCCCGCAAGAGATGCACGACATTTTTTAAATTGTCAAAAAAAGTATGCCCTTTTTTTTCGATGTCTGAATACGATTGTTTCTTTGCTGTCCATGCGTGGTCAAAGCCGTTTCTGTAATCTGCTAATTCGTCGGTAAAATCTCTCAGTATTTTTTCAACACCTACACTTTTCAGGTTATTGTAATAAGGTCTTAATGATTCGAGCTTTTCCTCCTTCCCCTCAAAGTTCCAATTATTTTCCTCACGCTGAAACATCTGTATGAAAATCTCTGCAAATATACGGCGCTGCTTTCTACCTTTATTACTGTTTATTCTTGCTTTTTCAATCTCAATCATACCTATTGAACCGATAAATTCTCTCATAACCGTGTATGCCTGCATAAAGAGCTTATGCTTGAGCAGTAAATCTATTATTTCAAGCTGAAGAAAAAAATAAGCACTGTCATATCGCCCTGTCGCCGGTTCAAGGGTCGCTATAGATATGAATTTGTCGTATACAAGCCTTAGAAGCAGTCTGCCTGTAATGGAAGCACCCCGTTCCTTCTCTTTGACCAGGCTGATTGCTTTGTTTGCCTTTGCTCCGATATTATTGACATCCACATTTTTGACTACCTCAGTAAGTTCTTCAAAGGATTCCACAAGTTCTTTATCATTGAGTTCGGAAACCTGAAAATCCGTTGTGTTCTCAGCAACCTCTGCTAATTTTCTTGCATCCGCGTCTTCAACCAATCTGCTCACTGCATCAGCCCATTCATTGATGATGTAAAAGTCTTTCATGTTGATAATAGGAGAGAGCTTCCGGTTTTTATCATAGGCTCCATAATAGACTGCATTAAGTATTATCCCCCTGGATTTTTGCAAAAAATTGATCGCTGTGGAAAAGACAATCGGTATGGAGCGGTATCCGTGAGTTAAATCTATAGTCAATTCATCTCCGTATTCAATATGATTCAATATCCTCTCGAACCACTCCCACTGTCCTTCAGGAGTCATATCTTCACTGATAATGATGTATGAAACTTCATTGGCCCCTGTCTTTAATAATTGATTTTCTAGCTCTTTAAAATGTTCGTCATATGATTTTTGAGTGGCAACAATGAGGATCATATCAAAATTGGAGGGGCCGAGAATTTGGATCTGTGCAACCTGAACAAACTCCGTCTTCCCCGATTCTCTTTCATCAAGTTCATAAAACGCCTTGTCATATCGGAACAATCCATTTTCTTTCTTTGAACCCATGCCTAAAAAACTCAAAAAAACTTTACGCATGATCACACTCCATACTTTCTGAATATCACGTGTTCAACTCTGTGAACCAGATGAACCGAGCCATCTGAATTATGATCCTCTTTTGCCTCTCTCTTTGTCGTGGAGTAGATCGGTATCAGCCCGTGTTCAAAGGCGAAGTTTACCATTATATAACATGCGCCGAAATCTCCCTGGATGAGGACATAGTCATTATCTTTAGCCTGATTTGAAAGCCAGTCCTGTACAGGCTTGAGGTAATTACTGAGTGAAATGATATCCGCTGGAAGAGTGCTCCATATGTCTTTAAGTTGAGAAGGAGGTGATATTATCCGGCGAATACCGAGAGACGCACGCGCATCTTGCTCTTGCAGCGGGGTAAGCGCGTGGTTGAAGAGTAAAAATAAAGATGGAGAGAGTGGCTTTGTCATTTTTGTGTCTTCTCAATAAAGTTGGACTATATACTGATTCCTCTTTTCAATGAGGGAACTTTTGCGAAAGACATTGTAATCTCAAGGCCAGTTGCGCCCACAATTCCAAATTAAGACGGCTAAGGTTGGAAGCCTTTATCCAGGAAAAGGAATCAAGCTCAGGGCCCGGTTCAATTTGATCTTTGTCTCCGATCACAAGACGATAGACCAGCCCCATATGAACATTTCCCACTGAAGTCCTTTCTTCATTAATTATACCGCAAAAATCAGGGGCAATGTCTGGGGGCATTGAATTGAGTTCTTCATTGATCTCACGCATCATTCCGTTATTGATTATACGCTCAAATGACATGCCCGCATCAGATGAGTCATCTTTGTTGATATGCCCGCCAATGCCGATAGACCAAAGATCGTGCAGGCGGGTCTCGGTTCCTTTTCTTCTGTAGCAGGCAGTATCAAAACCTTTTCTGGTTTGCAGAACCATATAGGGGATCAACTGTTTGAATGTGGGATCGGTTTCAACACTATCCCTCTCAAACCAGTGCATATGAGCCCGACTTATTTTCTCAAAGAATTGAGAATCTGACATCTCGACAGCTGTAAAATGATGAAGCCATGCATCCGGTAGTTCGGATCGGTGTATACACAATACTCTTTCCCGATTCTCTTTCATATTATTCAAGCAGATTCTACTGTTTAACTCCCCCCTGGCCCCCTCTTAACCCCTTCTTTGTCTTATTTTATTATATCCATTTCCATTTTACCTCTGCCCCCTGCATAAACTTCAATAGCCTCTTTGATATTTTCGACAGCATCCTCATATGTATCTCCCTCGGAGATGCACCCGGGCAATGAAGGAACATAAAATGTATAACCTCCTTCTTCTACCGGTTCCAATACCACTCTCACCTTCATGATCTTCTACTCCTTCCTTATCAGAAGCTCTACCCATCTGGTGGGTATATCAATGAAATCAATGATCTCTCTTTCCGAATCATTATCATTAAAGCGGTTATTCAGTGGGAGGGCTATATTTTTTCCAGCTCTTCTTTAAAAAGGATACTTCGCCACTTCGAACAGATTCTCGGAGTAACACTTTATAAAAATCCAAATTCATAACTTCATCACTCTGGCAATCATGGGCCTGAAAGGTTTTGGTTGGTGATTAATGAATTCGTTGAACTGGGTTAAAAACTCAATCCAGCTATCCATGTCTACCTTTCCGTCAGTTGTCACAGGGTTATGTCTGAGAGCCGAGAGTTGCTCCATGTCTTGCTTCAGGAACAGCGATTTTGCTAATCTCAAAAACTCATTTTTTCAATCTCGCTAATTATCGCCCTAATTTCCTCTTAAGTTCATTGAAGAGATCATTGAACTCAAATAGAGTAAAATATTCCTCTATTAAATCCCAATTGATCCCATCCTTATTAAAAGCAATCAGCGATTCTATATCAGGCAAATCTATAGCCTTTCTCGATTCATTATTTGCAATAGCTTGCACTTTAAATCCGATGATATCCTCTATTTTCAATACCATGATGGCAACGGTTCCATTAAATATCCTTTTCTCCACCGCCCTTTCAAGCATGCTTAAAGACGGAACCCTGAATGCGTGGAGAAAATCAACCTCTCCGAATACCTTTTGAAGTGAAATATATTGCGAAACATTCTCGCTTTTAAATCTGCATTCATAACCGAGTCCATCCATTATTCCGTCAACCTTTTTCATATCATCACTATGCAAAAGAAAATCTATATCTACTGTTCCTCTGGGCACACCCCATACCCCAAGTGCAAACCCACCCATCAGGGCATAACGAATGTCATGCTCCTTAAAATCAGTCAAGAGCTTTTGAAGAACGAGTTTAAAGTCCATTTATTTCACTATCTCAAGGAGTTGTTTGTTTTCCAATTGTGTTTAGTTTTTTATGTCTCAAGGTCCATTTGGCTTCCTTCTTTAAAAGAGAGGAATTATTTTTCCATGCCTGTTTCTCTTTTTAAAGTTCTGTAAGTAATTTCATATACTATACGTCGCGGGCCTACAGAGATAATATCTGTAATCTTCGGACAATGATAATGTTTTCATAGAAATACCTCTTTTTTGGTTGGCCAGAATTGTAGTCATATAGTAGGTGGAAGTCAATAGACATATTGAAAGCGTTGTTTTCTTTACCGGGAAAGTCTTCTTTAAAGTTTTAATGGGTTGGGAACTTATCCACAGTTTCAGGGAGTTATCAGTCCCCCCCCCTCATTACTACTACTATTACAAAGTAATCAGTGTGGTCAAAATTAGGTTGTCATTTCTATCCCAGTTGATGTTATGATACCTGATGTCGCTTTATTTGTTTAGTAAAAAAATCTGTCGCTGTAGTATTAAAATAAGATGGAGAAAAACCAGCCGGGCAAATCGGGGACTTCACAATTTTAAAGTTGACTTTAAAGTTAATTTAAGATAAATTACAAGTTATTTTTAAATTTAATAGGGGGCATTTTCAGATGGCACAATATTTAAGCGCTAAGGAGTTTCGTCAACGAATCCCAAGGATTTCCGAAGATCTCAAAAAATGGGGGGAGATTATCGTACTAAAAAAATCAAAACCCCAATTCAAAGTCGTACCTTTCGAAGAGGTCCCTTTAGACTTACTGGACCGAGCCGCCGCGATTCAGGATCCGGCACAACCGGACCTTCAGGATATCGCCGGTATCGTTCATAAAATTAGGGAAATGAGTTGAAAGTCATCATTGATACGAATGTGGCGATTTCAGGATTACTGTGGGGAGGAGCACCCAATCAAATCTTAAAATTGTGCAGGAAAGGATTGGTCCGTATTCTTGAATGCGACGAAACATTGGATGAAGTCAAACGAGTCCTTCAGTACCCCCGGTTTTATGATAGGCTTTCTGCTTTAGGGACAACTGCACCCCAGGTCTTTGCTTATTTTGTGAACCTTGCAACCTATGTTTCCTCACTTGAAACCCTACCGGACGTCATCAAACAAGATCCATTTGATAATACTTTTTTGGGGCTTGCCTCGGAAAACAGCGCATCCCTTATTGTTTCAGGGGATAGGCATTTAATTGAGCTTGAAAGCTATAAGGGCATTCAGATAGTGACTCCGAGCGAAGGGGTGCGCGTGATATCAAGTATTGTAAAATAATTCGGGATGTCCTGTTAAACGGTAGAAATAAAAAAGAGGTTACACTCCGGTAGAATTATCACAAAAAATGCAGACCGGTGTACCTAAAGTAACTCCTCAGTTAGCCATGTTGGTCTTAGAAAAGGTCTGAGAAATAAAACAAATTCTACCCTTCCAATTTCCACCTGCTTCATTGCAGATAAAATGTAAAAAAATGGATCGTTTTATCCATAGGACAACCGCCTTCAATCAAACAGGACTTATAGGAAGTATTGAATAGTTGTGGTGCTGCCCCCTCGATGATGAATGTTTTGGACCGGATAGATCAAACGGTTAGTTTAACGTCTATATGCTGGTTAATACGGTTAAAAGCGCTTGATAAAAGGCTTTTGCGGGTATATTCATGGGGCGTATACGAATTGGGCGTATTGCATCATAATATATGTCAATACCTCGGGATAAGTAACGACACAGTGTATCGATGGATTAACAATCACAATATGCCTGCACATCGAATGGGCTGTCTCTGGAAGTTTGAGAGAGATAAAGTGGACAACCGGATAAAATCAGGCGGGGCAAGACAAAATAATGATATTAAGGAATAACCAAAAAATGACTGTGCTGCTGGATAACAAAAGCCGAAGAAAGGTTGGTGTTGCTCTTGCATCACTGCGATACTCTTTACTCAGGTAAGCTGGATTGAACTCACTCAGTTTCTTGTTCACGCTTTTAAAATGGTCTTTTGCGTATTCCTTTTTGCCGGAGTTGCTTCATCCTGTTCTTCATCTGATCTTGTGGAACTCCCTCAACGGCCAAATCAATATCATGCGCAACAGAATCATCTTCAAGCAAAGACCCAAAAATCCACACTGCCTTCACATTAAACTCTAGAACACATTCCACGAGAGTTTTTTGTATTTCTGGTGAAATCATAAATATCGATCTTTTTTAAAAAACGGAGTAATTAGCCCGCTATTTAGTGTCCATCCAGAAATGAGGATTTTTGTTCAAGATCAAGGAATGCGAGAAAAATAACCGCAGGCATATGTTTGATATTTCGAGAATTATTTTTCGAGCATAACGCAGATATTGGGCAAAAAGACCATTTATGGATGGGCAATAGCTTAAGAACACGTTACGCATAATCACACTCGATACTTCCTGAATATCACATGTTCAACCCGATGAACCAGATGAACCGAGCCAGCTGAATTATGCTCTTCTTTTGCTTCTCTCTTTGTCGTGGAGTAGATCGGTATCAGTCCACGCTCAAAGGCAAAATTTACCATTAAATAACATTCGCCGAAATCTCCCTGGATGAGGACACAGTCATTATCTCTAGCCTGATTTGAAAGCCAGTCCTGAACAGGCTTGAGTTAATTACTGAGTGAAAGGATATCCGGAGGGATAGTGCTCCATATGTCTTTGAGTTGAGAAGGAGGTGACATTATCCTTCGAACACCGAGGGATGTACGCGCATCTTGCTCTTGCAGCGGAGTGAGCTTATGGTTGATTTTTTTTATTCCGTCAGGCCCTGCTGATTTAACTCCCCCTAGCCCCTCTTAGTCTAAGAGGGGGAATTGAGTCAATGAGCAAACTCCTCCCTTAAGCTAATGGGAGGTTGGGAGGGGTTATCTTTTCCCCTATCTTACATAACACCCCTTCAATATTTTTCATAACCTCCTGATTCCAGAATCGTATTACTTCAATCCCCTGCGTCCTGAGATACTCAGAGCAGGCCATTTCATATTCGCGGATTTTTTCGTCTGCATGTTGTCCTCCATCCAATTCAACGCCGAGTTTTAACTTTGGACAATAAAAATCGAGAATATATACACCCACACTGTACTGTCTGAAAAACTTCAAATTCTTAAACTGTTTTTTCCGCAAATAGCCCCAAAGAAGCTTTTCAGCCTCTGTCTGATTACGTCGCAGCTCACACCTTCTTTCCTTCAGTTCTGGGTGATTACGGATGAAACTCATAGCCCCACCTGGGCCCCTCTTAGCTTAAGAGGAGGCATTAACCTCCTGCAAACCCTTTCATCACAGCATAAAGGATAGAACCCTACTGGACATATTTCCTAGCCGGAAAACAATCCGTTTCTAAAGATTCAAAACAGGGTATCCAGGTATATCTTCCTGTTTAATTCCAACGAAATCAATAAAGTATTTATACATTTTCTCGTAAGTATTTTTCTTAATTGATGTGAACCCATGGGCAAGCAGGGAACTGTTTCGCAAATCAAGAATGGGCTTTATGTTGGCATCATACTGCCCAAAAAATATATGCCCTAATTCGTCATTTAATTCTTTAAGCAATTGATAGGAAGCATATAGCGCGAGTTTCATTTTATTTTCACGGCTATCAAAATATTTCCTTTTATATTCTTCCTTTAAGAAAGCAGGTAATCTGTTTTGATCTACGTGAGAAGTGTTTATCCCATGCTTTGAATTCAACTGATGTTGGGCCAAAGCTTCCAATGCTCGGTAGAGTCTGGCCATTGCATCATCGTATTTATGTTCCAACTCGGCCCGCCTTTTTGCGTTGGCAATCAAATCGTAACAAAGCAAAAGTCCCTTCTTCTCAGTATTCCTATTTATTTGGTCTAGAAACTGAAGATTGGATTTCATGCTGTCAGCCAGGGAATGGATATTTTCCTTATCGCTTCCACACGCATAAGAAAAAAGCACATCACGGCAGCTATATAACTTATCTTTTGCCTGCCTGTGCTGAAAATTATCCCACAGATTGTATCCTTCGGAAAATACCATTAACGCCTTAAAAACAGGCCTATTTTCTTCACTTACCTTCTGGGAAATACGAGAAAAGATTTCAACAGCAGAAGCATATCTCGCCCGATTGAATAGGGCTGATGCTTCTTTGCTTTCCAGTACTGCCATTTCATCCCAGGGATTCTCCTGATACCACATCCTCTCATTCCCATTTAAAACGACGCCAACACCCTGTTTGGACCTGTCAGTTCCACCTACGTAGCTATATTGGGTAGTATTTTCAACAGTTGCCAAAGACAGGGCAACTGACATGGTTTTGGTCCCACCGGTGTAATCAACAGCTAATTCCTTTGGGTCGACATTCCATTTATTCAATATCCGTGGTAAGTCCCGTGTGATGGACTGGTAACACTCCGATAGACTTTCCGCCGAGGGAGTGACAATCCAGTCATGATTGAGAAATCTAAAACTCAAATTAGGCAAAATATCCTGATCAATACTTGCTCTGCTTTCTTCGGAGACAAAAAAACAAATATAATCCGGTTTTTGGTGATTGAGGCTAAAGATCAAAGGGGCTGGAGTTCCGCCCAGGGAGATAAGAATAGCTTTGGGCTTTTCCATTGACATAATAGTATTTTGCTGTCTATCTTTAAGTATGTTCATAATCCCATCCCTTTTCAGTCTACTTTTCTCCGAGTATCTCTTTCATATTCTGAACCTTAATCTGTTGTTTTTTGGAGCAATCTTTTTTCTGCCAATTATTATGTAGTTGCCAATAGTCTTTCAATGCCAGCGCAATTCTCTTTTTTCCCTCTTCAGAACATTTATCCAACTCATTATATATTTCAAAGATCCTGTTCGGGGAAGTAGACGGATCTTTAATTTCCTCAATAGCTCTTTCCTCGGGAGACATTGCTTCAAGTTCCTTTTTCCGTTTTTCTTCTGCTTTAGTGCTTCGAGCTGCTGCTTCAGCAAATGCCTTTTCATTCTTAATCAATGCTTCTCTGTCTATAACAAGCCTTTCAATCTCTTCAATGGTAAAAGGCCATTCATTCTCAGCCCTTGGTTGTTGTTCTAAATCTAAAAATTCCAGTTTGGCCCAGCCAAAAGGATAAATTCCATTTGCAAGTGTACGTGTAGTGCCCCAAGGTAGCTGTTTACCATCTTTCCCTTTTCTTGTTATTGGTCTTCGTACTTCATCCAGAGTTACACATTCCACATGAGAAAAATGTCCAATTCTGATCAGAGCTTCATTGGTTTTTAATTGAATTATCTTGGAGTTCATCTTGGCAATAGACCTTTGAATATCTTTGTGACGAGAGTTGCTAAAAAATTTCGAATACTCTTTCTTAAATTTTGGAACATAAAACTGGTACAATGAATCAACTATGAATTTTAGATCTATGGTCTCTCCGTGCAGAATAAATGGTTTGTGCGAAAAATGTAGCGGATAGATGACATCTTCGTTGATATGACACAAACTAACAGCAGCTTCATATGCATTTTTAGGGGTGTTTTTGTCTCTAGTGGTATGTTCCCTTGCTTCATAAATAACGGTGCCAAAAATATCCAGTGACACATCTGATATCTTGAGGTTTTTCATTGGATCATTGGTAGGGTTGCCGAATATTTTTTCATTGTAATCCGGTTCGTAATGTGGTTTATACTGCTTTTTGCTATTTTTTGAAGAGACTTTTGCTATCTCCACAAATCGATTGGCAATTGCAGTACGTATCGCTCCTTTTATTGAACTACCCGGAATATAAGGGATACTAGTAATTTCATTCCTGGTCATAAAATTGATCAGCGCTTGTTTATGAGAGGATGTTTCCTGAATAGCTTTTCGGTATGCTTCAACTACTTCATGGCTCTCCACAGGAATGGTATTGATCACTGCATTTTCATTATTAAAATTATCAGCAATAAAAGCTCGTAGGGCAACGAAATTATCTGAGTCCATTTTTTCATGTAGAGATTCCTTATCATCATAACCTTCCATCCATTGAAGCAAATCAATTAAGAGCAACTTTTCATCTCTTATCATGTATAAAAAGGGATCTAACTCCTGGCCTGAACCTATATGAACCGGAGACAGAATATTGAGGTTGACTCTGCACGATTTAAGCTGTTCCATCTAATCTATCCTCCCTTATTCTAAGAGGTAACATTACCGGAATACCGCACTGTCTGATGCTTGGGTCCGAATGTACTTCATCAAGCAGTGGCTTTGCACTCAGATCCTCATTTGTAAAAAACACACCACCAGGTTCAATCATTAAAATTGGTTTTTTATATGGTTTTGTACCTCCACCTGTTGGACTCGAATAAGCATAGTTTCCTCCCAGTTTCCCAAATTTAGTCATAAGCCTGTAAAATGATTTATACTTTGCCATCCCGTCAAAAGCAGCCAGTGATAAAGTAACACTCGAGTTGGGATTATTGACGGAAAACTGTTCTTGACTAAAAAGATTATCCTGTTCGACCTCAATGCACCTCATGCCAACAGATTTGTCCTTTCCGAAACCATACAATGGAAGATAGTCACACAGAAACCATTTCACTAAAGGAACAATTTCTTCTTGGTTTATTTCCACGTATAGATCAAGTTCCATATCCTTATGATACCATGTCTTTTCTCTCTGAAAAAGTCCACCACCTTCTTCCGGTACAGTTCCACTGAGCCTGCTGATGGTGGTGGATGCAGCAATCTCAGTCTCGAAAATTGGTTTTTCACTATCTACATCTGCTTGAAGTCTTTTATAGAAAATCTCAAGCAGATGGGTCTCACAATAATCGTCCTTTAAGCTGAGCCAATCCTCAATAGAAATCAGTTTGAGGTTATTCCATGTTTTAATTTTTGTCATCCCATCAAAACGCTTTCCTTTATCCGACATACTTCTAATACCGGCATAGGGCTTTTCAACAAAATAAGATTTTACAAACTCTCTTATTTCGTCTCTTTTAGGTGGAGGAAGAACAGGTTTCGGAAGATATCCAGAGACAAACGCTGATGAAAACAGAACCGGCGCTTTATGCCCGGCGCCGAAGATGGATAAAAAGTCATCAAGATACACCGCCCCCTTTTCATAAAGGACTGCCCAGCAGAAATGCCCAAAAAACGTATCAGACATAAAGGGTGTCATGACAGGCGACATAGGTCTGATCTTATATCTATAAAGCATTTTGCCCCTCCAAGCCTAATCAATATTCACTGAATCAAGAAAATCAATATTTTGCTTTTCGCCATCGATGGAGACATCAATAAATTTTATCTGACCACATCCGCGGGAACCTGCCCCACCTAATGCATCCAACTCTAAAAGTTTCATTGCCTTTAAAACAGTATTAAAATAATTGCAATTGTCATTTTCAAAGACTTTAAATGAAATATTGAAATCAAAGTCCACCCCACCCGGCACCCGTTCCAGGGGCCGAGGGTTCGCAATGCCATTGATCCGATTAATGGCATTTTCATACTTGATTTCCATTGGGAGATCGCCTGCCTCAAATCTACTTTTCCATGAATGTAAATTTGCATTATCAGTATGATTTGAGAGGTGCGCGTCTCTTACAACAATACGCGTAGGTCCTAAATCTTCAGGCCGGTTTGCGGCTGAAGTACCAAATACAACACAAACAGGACATTCCTTTTCCCCACAATTGCAGGGTTTGCCTTTGTCTTTTCCATCTTTTACAAAACGACCTTCTTTAATTTCTACTAATGAACGCAGTTTCCCTTTTAAAGACGATCCTGGTATGTAGGGGGCATTGCTTCCGGGAAGGGGGTCTTTAATAATGGGATTATCAAGCCCACCGATTGCGATATTCTCATTCGAAGCACCAATATGAAGACCGGTTAAAATATGTATTCGTCCGCTTATTGTTCTGATTTTTTCGAGTCTCATATTCCTCCCTCCTTAGTTATTCTTAATCCCTTCTATGCCATAGAAAAACCCAACTACTGCCTCAAAATGAAGCATAAAGGCTTCAAAATCCTTTTCCTCGTTTATTCTGTTAACATTGTCAATGAGAAATTCCTTGAATTGTATAGGAATTTTTGGGTTATTAGGATTAGCGGCATAAGAGGCCTTTGACTTGACCATCTTGATAAGAGGTTTAACCTTATTAAAACCCTCAGTATTGACTTTCTTTTCAAGCTGTCTGAACTCATTGAAAAATTTTCTTAATTGCGCATATGACAATGATTTTCTAGTGTCAACTTCATTCTTGTTATGTTTTTTATTAAATCGTACTACAAAACGATTTGCCTGCTCATAGGCATCCTTGTCAAGCAAATCCGCCCTAATAATTCCTGCTTCATCAAAATACTCCATGAGCTACTCCTTTCCTATTTGGAATCTCTGTTTAAATTTAATGCATAAAAAAGAGGGATATGAAGCATATCCAGTTCGCTCCGATTCTTTGAACCGACAGAAAAAATCCTATACAGCATTTCCAGCTCCTTTTGATTATTATATTTGTCATTGCGGATATTACGCGCTATATCATAATATGCCTGTGAGAGGTATATGCCAGATTTTAACTGACCCTCAAAGACAAATTTTCTATACATTTTGTTATAGGTCAAAAGCCTGTAAAGAAAGGCGGTTGTAAAGTTTGTCCTTGCCTTATCCTCCAGGGCTTTATCAAACAACTTTCCCGTCTCCATCAAAGACTCAAGCTCAGCCCATGAAAGAGTTTCTCCTAGAAAAACAATGGAATCCTTTTTTCGGCCTTCCCCATTGTATTTTTTTGCTAAATCAAGCTGTTCCTCTGTTATTTCAACAGCCGTCCTTACTGGCAATCTGGGTTTGGTTATAAGTGTCCCGCACGAAAGAGTGATATCACTATTGTTGGCACAGAATTCAGTCAATTTTTTTCGCAGCGTGATTGCAAATAAAACTGTCTGCCGCCAAGGACCAATAAGAAAAAGGTCATCACCCCCTGAGAACACAACATAAATATCCGGAAATTCTTTTTTTAAGAGTTGAACAAGGAATTCAGAAAAGAAGATATTCATTAACCTGGAAAGTGATGCCAGTCTTGCTACGGATAATTTGTCGCCAAGGCCAAGGCTGAAAATAAGGCCTAGATTATCTACATCCGCTTTAAGAAAAGCCAACAATGGGCGTCCGGTAAGACTTCCGTTTTTAAGCTGTTTCTTTGATTTTAGTGCGATCATGCTAAAAGTCTTGGGGGCAAATCCCCCAGAGTCCTCATTAAAACTATTTATCAATTCACGAAAACCATCCTCTTTATCAAACAGCTGCAACCAGTTCTCATCCGCCAATTCGTCTTTTGTTATTTCCGGCAGATGCTTTGCGATTCTCGCCTTGCTGAAACTTGCGTCATCGGCCATTGTTTCTATGTGAAAAATTTCTTTTATATCTTTTGGAAGTTCTTTTGATAGCGAAAGAAAAATATCCCCAAATAATGGAATTTTGCCATGTCCGGAATAGATCAGATAATTGGATTTTGGCAGCCTGGTTCCAATATATAATATATGATCACAGCAATCCCTACATATGGAAACGGTGGCTCCTTCTATTTGTTCATACTTGGCAGAGGAAACATCATCTGCGGCATTTATTTCACATAATGAACAGTTACCCCCTTCAAAATCATTATAACCGCTGTGGATTACCGGGCCGTGTTGTGCCAAAACGTTTTTCATCTTGCGGAGTTTTGCAGAGTCAATAACCTCATTGATCTCGTCAAATTTTTTTTGAAAATTAGCCAATTGAAAATCCTGTTGGGTAAGAAGTGTTGACCAACAAAGTGTCATAGTGAGCAGACCCTTAAATTTGGTAAGGAACCATCCCTGGATTTCCTTATCTAGCTTATCTAATTCATTCACTACACCCGGTATGTTTGGAAGGAGAAGAATAAACTTGCCTCCAGAATCCACAAGACGGCATACTGAAAAAAGGCCGATCCTTTTTTGGATTTTCAAGATAATGGAACGGGAGATAGCCTGAAGAAAAAAAGACCTTGCGCGAAATATTTTTGAAACACCACGTCCGCTGCTGTTGCTTATTCCAAATATGTATTTCTGTATCCCTGAAAGATCACCGCCCAGAAGAATAAATTTCTTTTCATTATCCTGCCATGTTGGCATTTTAGTTGAAGATGTATGATACATATACAATGCCTGTGCAATTCCAGCAGTACTAAAACTATGATCAAAAAGTGAAATATCCGACAGGGTTTTGTAAGAAGAGGAAGGAATAGCCCATGTGTACTTCTCCATCAAAGAGACAAGGCTTTCAAAATAAAACCGGAAACCAGAGTCAACTTTTAGACATGCAAGTTCCTCCGAAAACAATTTGTATAAGGGGATGTATTCCTCAGCTTCACCTTCCGGCTTCCCACGTTTCGGGAAAACTTGAGAGCTTGATGTATCCAGAGGGGCAAGGTTATAATAAAAATTTCCGGGAGAATCGAATGTATGTTTGACAAGTTCAACCTCATCGAACACTGGGACCAGCCGGCTTTCTCTGAACCCTGTTTTGCTTTCATTATCTCGCATTTCAATTCTGTCAGAACCCGAACTTAATCTATCTGCTATTGCAACACACATTTCCATAAGGTTTTCCGTGTCTGGTTTATGATGCGCTGACGCAGTTCTAGCTATTAAGGAACGAGATTTTTCAAATTCTTCAAGTAAAGGCAGATCATTTTCCAGAAAATAATCCGAGTAAACAGTATGCCAATGTCCAGGTTTACCCTTGTAATTTCTCAAATATACACCTTCCATAGACTTTGTATAGGGTCGCTTTGCTCTTTGGGCAAATTTACCGATATCATGAATCAAAGCGCTTAAAACAACAATTTTAAGTTCATCTGGCATTTCACACCTCTGATGTTATCACCTGCTAGTTAAGTCTTAACATTTATATCGACCGTTACAAGATATAACCCTTAAACCTCTTTTATATTCACAACCCCTTCCTCCAATCTATACCCTCTTCGGAAGCACACACAGGAAGGAAAGGCGCATAAACAGTACAACCTCCTTCTTTTACCAGTTCCGACACCTCTTTCATCATCATTATCCATGCCTCCTCCCTTGTGTGATGCTCTCTCTTTCCGACGGGCACATCAATAAGGTCAGTAATCCGCTTTTCTATCCTTATCATAGCAACACCGCACCCCCCGCCCTCTGCATAAACTTCCGAATATCATGCAAAAGAGCCCCCAATATCACCGCCTCTCTCTCACTCATTATAACGCCCCTCTTTCCTCCAACCGCTTTTCTACTTCTTGAAAGAATTTTCTGGCCATCTCAAGTTGGGTTTTTGCGTCTTCTTTGCTTATTTTGACAAAATCTCCATAATCGGCATCTAGTGTCTGAATGAGAAGTCTGTTATCACTGAGATAATAAAGGAGTAGAACACATGCGGTAACTTGAAGATTCAGGCAGCTCTCAGCGGTAAGCGATCAGTATTCAGCTTAGAACAGTTGGAATTATTATCTTAAGGGCTGATAGCTGAACGCTGAAGGCTGGCAGGTCAAAATATTCATCTTAAGAATGCCTCATTAACTCCTTATAATATCAGTGTTTTATAGGTTTTCGTTCAGACACTATTTACAGACAACATATAGCGATCTCGATTAAATGCGTCTTCAGCATCTTCAAGTGTCTCTCTCCCCTTTTTCATTCTGTATTTTGCCAGCTCATATTTACTCATAATGGAATGCCCTCTTTTTCTATATTTTCAAAGAAAAAAGACCCCAGTTCTTTGTTCTTATGGTACTCAAATAAATCATAAAGCACAGGCGACAAGGGAATGTCATAGTCATAGATATAGTCAGCGGTTAAATCTACCACTTTGTCTCTGATATGGAAAGTTTTTTCATTTACCAGAATAAATATGTCGATGTCTGACTCTTTAGTGAAATCTCCTCTTATCTTTGAGCCGAAGAGAAGATCTTTACAATTTCACTGCCCAGTTTATCTTTCAATTCTGCAACAAAAGACCGTACCACTTCGATTTCAAACGTGTTGAGATATTGCAATCCATCTTTCATAGTGGTAACTCCATTCAAGCAGTCTTTTCAACTGCGCTCTGTATACAGGTGACCGTAAACATTGTTCTTAAGGCTACCATGTAATGGGCTCTCTATTCAATGATAGCAAGGTTGCGATAGCGAGATCCTCACAATACTTATCGAAGAGAAATCAGCTTGACGTAATAGTCTTTTTTTCTCTTAAAAGATCACCCTTATCTTTCTCTTATCGATCCCTATCCCATACCTGATCGCACCCTTCTTCCCAACAGATTCGATAGCCAGCTCAGACAGGGCATACAACCCGAATCCCTTTTCCAGGTCTCTTCTTATCTTTGTCTTGTATGAATTAAAGTTCTCTGCATTCAAAGCTACGATCCCTGTATTACTTCATCTCGGAAGGCTCACGGCTCCCCTCTATCTTTTGATAAAGTGCAGAGATTTGATTCTGACGACCAAATACTTTGTGGATATCCAGGAAACAATCATCACAATTCTTACAGGAGAGCAAATCTTTTTCGCATTCCTTCTTTTGTAGGGCAAAAAAGGCAAAGAGTGCGAGCTTCGCGGGCATCATGTCGATTTCAAGGGTTTTGTACCTCAATTTGGATGCTGGAATATCAACAGCAAGAGTGTACGGTTTTTCTCTTACAAGAGAAAGCATTAATGTGGCAGGATCTTTGGGTTCATGGAGCAGGTCATTCGATATCCGATCCCTGATGGAGACAAAAGGGATGGGCACGAGGTTGATTTTGGCATACTTTGTTTCTTTAATATAGGGTTTTCCGTCATTGTCTTTCAATTCAATGGGAATAGATTTTCTGGGTGGAAAGTAGAAATCTCTATTGCTTTCAAATTCTGGTGATACAAGTACATGAAAGACCCGATCATGTGGCCGTCCATACATTTGTGCAGCAACCATGAGGCAGGCGCTCATAGTCTTCCTCCCCCCTGCTATGGAAAAGAATATGGCTGTATTGGCATTGCAGGACAAACCAAAAGTCAGTTCCAGACACTTCTTCAGAAGCAGTTCGTTCTCTGCATCATCAGTGATATCATCGATCTCTATGCCGTTGCTGTTATTAATGGTATGGACATTCTCAGTGCTGAAATCGATGGTTCCGTGATCGATGTTATACTCCCTGAGATACTGATAGTATTTGCCGTCCCTGGGAGACAAGAGGTTTGCATTTATGGCCTCTTTGCCTTGTCTTGTTGTGATCAGATAGATGGCATGGACATCTCTTTTCTGCTGATGCAAAGCAAAGAGTGTTTCAGTAACGACCTGGGGGCTCAAACCCACGACAGCAAGGAGTATGTTTTTCATTCCCATATACCTGTAATTTCTATCTTTCCAAGACCAAAAGAGGTTTGTTTGCCCAAATGTGTCTTTTCACAGAACCTTACCAGCGGCAGAAATTCAGTAAGGTCTCCCAAATAGGTCACCTTCCCGACCATCCCGCCCATGAGCATGGAGCGGTCCTGTTTGTTTGAGTATCTCTTCCAGTCAAACCATCGTAGGGCTGAACTCTTGATCTCAATATACTTTGCACGCTCCACAAGGCCTCTGTAATCAAGGGGCGGTTCTCCATTTCCGTGATAATTATAGAGCGATGATATGCGTCTCAATACAGCCCGCATAAGTATATGGAATGGAAGGGAGGCCTCAAGCCTGTTTTGAAATTTGTTACGAAGTGGGGTTTTAAAGGTAAGCTCAATAGCACTCACAGGAGGGAATTTTTCTTTGTTGTTATGGAGAATCAATAGCTCCTGACAGGCTTTTCCTGTATTGATCTTCCTGGTTTCTCCGGAATATACGGTTATATTATCTGTTATGACATTTTTCAGGATAAATCTTGCTCTCTTGCCATCAACACCTTTCCCTATGCCAAGATCTCCCATACACTCAAACGCATAGATGAAATACGGCAGATATTCGTTTGCCCTGCCAAACAGGATCAGGGCAAAGTCAAAATTCTCTCCTTTTTTATAATGGGTTTTATTCGTATCAGGCGGCTCAATTACATACGGGTGCGGTGGGGCGGCGATCCTCTTTTTGCCCTCTGGTCTGTCTGGTTTGCCTGGGGTCTCAAATACAAAGGAGTATACACATTTATCCTTTAACAGGCAATCTTTACAATCGCGCCTTTTCAGTGCACAGACGACCTTTTTTAAGGCATGGCCGAAGACACCTCGAAATGTAGATCCTTTATAGACGGGGAGGATGGCATCAGTTTCAAAAACACTGGAAAAGAGATACGTTCCGTATAACATGAAACTACCGATCATTCTAAATAGATAAACAATAATTTCAAATGGAATTCAAAAACATTTTAATTCTTTTTAAAAAAATATGAATGACAAAAAGAAATGACAAAATCTAGGAAGAGTATATCTACATAAATACCATATTAAAATCTTTGCAATGTTGCAAATTCTTTTTTGTAAAAGGGAGTCATAAAGAGCGACAGAGTCAATACGTTATAGAATCTAAATTCATAACTTCATCACCTTATCAATCATGGGCCTGAAAGGTTTTGGCTGATGATTGATAAATTCATTGAACTGAGTTAAGAATTCAACCCATCTGTCCATATCTATCTTTCCATCAATGATTACAGGATTATGTCTGAGAGCTGAAAGCCTCTTCATATCCTCCTTCATGGATAACGATTCGGCCAATCTTAAAAACTCTTTCTTTTCAATCTCACTCATCTTCACCCGAATTTACTCCTTAGTTCATTGAAAAGAACATTACACCCAAATAGAGTAAAGTATTCTTCTATTAAAGTCCAATTGATTCTATCCTTATTAAAAGCTATCAGTGATTCTATATCTGGCAAATCTATTGCTTTCCTCGATTCATTATTTGCAATAGCCTGCACTTTAAATCCAATAATATCCTCTACTCTCAGCACCATGATGGTAAGATTTCCATCGAATATCTTTTTCTCCAATGCCCTTTCAAGCATACTCAAAGAGGGAACCCTGAATGCATGTAGAAAATCAACCTCTCCAAATATCTCTTGAGGTGAAATATATTGTGAAACATTCTCGCTTTTAAATCTGCATTCATAACCGAGTTCCTCCATAAATGTGTCAACCTTTTCCATATCATCACGATGCACAAGAAAGTCGATATCAACTGTTGCGCGCGGCACACCCCATGCCCCAAGTGCAAACCCTCCCATCAGAGCATAACGGATGTCCTGCTTACTAAATGCGGTCAAGAGTTTTTCGAGAACGAGTTTAAAATCCATATTAGTTTTCTTTTAACCCCTCTCATACCCCTCCTTCCCCCAACCTCAAGAATGCAGAAGTCCTTTATTAATAAAAAAAAATTGCAATATTGCAAATTTATTTTTTATAAAAGAGCGACAGATTCAATACTTGCAGCATAGTCTTCGTGGTGAGTATCCTCTTGACAAATTTAAACTAAGGCAATTGCCACTGTCATGAGTGAGTATGTCAGGCTGAAGAAGATCAAGGAGCTTATTGCGCTCAGTGGGAAGATTCAGATTGGAGATGTCACAAAGGAATTTGAAAATCTTGATATTTACCCTCAATAAGTACTTCGAACAGATACCAGGGATTGATCTATATAAAATCTAGGATAACGATTTTGTCAATCTCATAATTCTCAGATCTCAATGAAGTGATCACTTCACCGGGCGTTCCAATAGAAAGGCGAGCAGAGCGCTCATAGCCCAGAAAAGCGATGCAGTGATGAATGCGATATTGTAATTTGCAAATGTGTCAAAAATAAAACCGGCGAATAAAGGTGCAGTGGTTCCCCCTATCATTCCTGTGAACAATTGGAGCCCCACAAGGGTGGAGAGGGGTTTAAGCCCAAAGAAACGTGAAAAGAGCCCTGGCATCATAGGGGTCTGTCCTCCGTAAAAAAAGCCATAGAAAGGAACGAAGGCAAAAAGCATCCATGAGTCTTTCACACATAAAAGCCACAGAAGTGCCAGCGCGTTTGCCGAGCCACAGAGTATGAAGCCCTTCCTATATCCTATCCTCTCTCCTATGTATCCTCCAAAAATCCTGCCCGGCATGCTAAAAACACCTACCAAGAACCACGCCGTGGCTGCATGAACCTCTTTTATCCCTATATCCGTGGCAAAGTTCACGAGATGAACAGCGATGATCATTACAGCAAAAAGGTGAGTGACATGCATGGCGCATATCTGCCAAAAAATTGGAGTCTTCACGGCCTCCTTTGCCTCCCACCCCTCAAGCATTTCACCGGCAGAACGGGGGTCATCTTCTTCTACTCCATAGGGTTTGAGACCCTTCTCTTCCGGACTGCCTGCAATGATGCATGAAGCAAAGGCAAGTATGAGCCAGATCCCTGTACCAAGTAGAAGATAAGCGGTTCTCCAACCAAAATTCACTATAATGAAGCTACTCAGCGGGGAAAGAGCATAACCGAAACCTATCCCACTGGCTACTATTCCGAGTGCTACCCCACGCCTCTTTTCAAACCACCGCTGAACAGTAGCTGTAGGCAAAGACCAGACTATGCCCGAACCCATGGAAGCTATAGCATAAAAGAGATAGAACTGAATCGGACTTTGAACACAGCTCAAAAGAGAAGTTCCCAAACCCAATAGGGACGCCCCGCAAATAAGGGGCAACTTTGGCCCATACCTGTCAGTAAACCAGCCTATGACAAGGCTAGAGATGGGGAAGAAGATCCAATGAAGAGAATGGATGGTCGAGGTCAGCCCCCTACTCCAACCGAACTCCATTTGAAGGTGTTTAAAGAATACGCTGAATGTATAAAAGATGCCATAGCTAAAACAGCAAAAAAAACAGGCCAATACAACGGCCCAACTATAATGGATATTCTTGTTTGTCAATTGCAGTCCTTCAGAAACTCTTGTGTGTAGTGTTCTTCCCTTCGAACCCTGGTCTTTAATCGATTACCGGTAAGTCAAAGGCTATTTCACAGCTAAAAGTTATGTAGGTTTTTCACATGTATCGCCCTGTTTCATAAGGATTTCCTCTATAAATAACATATTCTGATCAAAGGATCGAGCCTGGGATATGCGACACTCATCAAAACTGTTATTGTTCTTAGGGGATTTTGAAGGGGGTGTATGGGATGACTTCATATCCCAAAGGGGTACTGAGGCATCTATACGATTTTAAAGTTCGTTCAAAAAGAGGTTTCTCTTTGCTTTTGCAGGTATTTCTCTTTCCTTGTGATACTCTCGTTCTCAAATCATCGTATGCCCGTATCTGTTGAATTGGTCTCCATCAACATATACACGAACGTTGCCAATCTATCCCGTTCCTGCCACCCATGTTTTTTGTAAAAGCCCCGTTTATACGACTCCCTGTGGCGGCCATTGAGCAGCATGAGTCGGGAGCAGCCCCGTTCCTTAGCCTCTTGCTCAACCACGGCTAAAAGTGATCCCCCTATCCCCTTCCCTCTTTCGTACTCTTTCATAAAAAGCTCGGTTATATACCCTTCGGGGCCAGGGAGAAACATACACGGAATCCAGTGTACGGATGTATATCCAACTACGTCTCTTTCTTTATTGACCGCCACATACACACTGTGGTCTTGTCCAGAGATACAGTAACGGAGATGGCTTTTTATTCGGGCGGGAGTAAGAAGGTGAACCCCCTGATCAATATGTGCAAACCATCCAAGTTCAATGAGTATATCTGCGATTGAACGGGAGTCCTCGATCTCTGCTCTACGTACGTTTATCTCCATTGTAAGAATCCCTATAACATTTTTTGGGCAGACCTTCAGGTACTCAACACATGTGTCAATGTATGTGCTATAGATCTCATCTTTAAGGTTTTGATCTCACCGGATGTGTTTCAAACAATCCCTTTGCAATATCGGCTGCTTCGGGAGAACATACAGGATGCCCCCAGCCACTTGAACTCATACCATCAACGATGTCATTGACAATATTGTCATCATTTTGTGGGCTTACTCCTGCGGGGACATAATCCAATTTGAGCATGTGGCGAACTTTCCATGCAATATTGTGGTCTGCGCATGAGCTGTCACCACTCACGCCAATTGCACCGATAAGCTTCCCATCTTTACTATACAGAGCTAAACCACCGCCAAAAACGTTAATGCCTCCTATTTTCTTATCTACCATTGGATCTTTTTCTGTACCGATCTTTTTTGATAATCCACCATAAGCAACACTTGTATCAACCGGGTTACTGTGCTGCAAACCGTATAAGCTGCCGCCGGGCTGAACCGCAGAAAAAAGATTTGCAGTTGATAATGACAACCCTGGAAGGCTGAATGCATTTGCAGTATTCGCTTTTTGTGCTGAAATAACACGACTTCCAGGCCATTGTTCACCCCTGTCTTTGCCCGAAAATGCAACTGCTTTTACCACACCATCTCTGTCAACTAAAGACGCCCACATATTTAAACCAAATCCACCATTCTTCTCTTTCACTATTTTCTTGAGTGCCTTTTGCAAGGCAGAATGGCTTGGTAATCCATCAGCATAAACCGGTAATACAAAGAAGATTGAAAAACAGACTATAGTCAGTATAAATCTCAATATCAAATTTGCTCGCATACGTAGTTCCTCTCCTTTTAATAAAGATGATTGTCGATTGATTCCATTGCGTCTATCGTTTTACGAATTAGATTAAACTCCTTGCTCTTTAATTTGCTGAACATGTGTTTATATTAACTTTTTAAATAAAGCACCTCCTTTGTTTGTATTTACAGCTGGCTTATCCTGGGTAGTACCAGTTTTTTCTACCTGTTTTAATTGATTTGGAAAAATCAAGAGAAGCTCTAGATTGCAGATAATTTACTCAATGGAAACTGAGTCTAACAGAGACATTGGCAAAATATGGATGGGCACTCTCGAATTCAGCTCTCTATTGCTTCTATATCGAGCAAAGAGGCCTCATAGCTTGCACTTCTTATAATCTCAAGTATATTCAAAACATGGTCTGTGCCTAGTGTTTGTAATACAAATTCTACTTCTGCCAATTGTAAGGAGAGATTCGTAAATGCACGTTGATGGCGTACTTCAATGATATTGGCATTATTTTCACCCAAAAGCCTGGTTATCTCAGCAAGCGCACCGGGTGTGTCTGGTATTCCGACATTGAGCCTCACGAGCCGACCTGAGTGCACTAATCCCCTTTGAATAATAGACGATAAGATAAACAGATCGATGTTGCCCCCTGAGAGTATCAACCCGACCTTTTTCCCTTTAAACCGTTTTGGATCTTTGAGCAAAGCAGCCAGTCCGGCAGCACCTGCACCCTCTACAACCGTTTTCTCAACATTAAGCAAAAGTAATACAGCATCTTCAATCTCTTCTTCCTCGGCAGTTAAAATATCATCCACAAATTCCTGCACAATAGGAAGAGTTAAACAACCTGGTTCCTTTACTGCGATTCCTTCTGCAATTGTACTGGTTTCACAATAAACGGTTTCTCCTTTAAATATCTTAAGCATAGAAGGAAATCGTGCGGATTGGACACCAATAATCTTAATTTCAGGCCGAATCGCCTTTGCAGCTATTGCATTGCCTGCAATCAGTCCACCACCTCCAATAGGAATTATAAGAAGATCTATATCGGGGAAGGTTTCAAGCATCTCTATTGCAATGGTCCCTTGACCGGCAATGATATGCTTGTCATCATAAGGATGGATAAGCTGAAGCCCCTGTTTTCGTGTATGTTCTTTTGCAAATTCGAACGCCTCTTCCAACCTGTTTCCATGGAGGATGACTTTTGCACCGAATGCCTGGGTACGTTCTACCTTCACATTGGGAGTAGTACGTGGCATTACAATAGTCACAGGGATACCCAGCCTCTGGGAATGATACGCAACAGCCTGCGCATGGTTTCCAGCCGACATTGCGACTACACCAGCAATACGCTGCTTCGAAGAAAGCGTCAAAAGCTTAACAAGAGCCCCTCTATCCTTAAATGAAGCGGTAAATTGGTGGTTTTCAAACTTGAGGATCACATGCGCTCCAATGATCTCGGAAAGTGTCCTGGATTGAACGCATGGTGTTTTTACAACAATGCCGGCTATAGCTTGTGCTGCTTTGTATATATCCTGTATACGTATTGTCACCCTTCATCCTCTTGTACTCAGAGCGACTTTTTATCAACAACTGCACGAACCGCCGCAGTCCCCTCCTTTTACAAGGCTGGAAGATATGGTGTAACCTGAGCCCATATCGCTCTCGACAAAATCTAACAAAACAGGCTGTACTCGTTCTAAGAGATCCTTGCTTATTACAAAGGTGCTTCCATTCTTTTTGATAACCTCGTCATTTTCCTTTGGTTCATCCAGAACCAACCCCAATGATGGTCCGGATCAACCACCTTCTGTAAGTACAATCCTTACAGATGGGACCTCATCTCTTTCCTTGAAATACTCACCCATCATTTCACCTGCTTTATCAGTTATCTCAAACATTTTTACCTCCTTTAAGAGTTTATCTTATCCTGCTTAACCAACCATATTTAATAAGATAAACACGTTAATTGAATTGTCAAATCGAAAATCCTCATAATAGCGAGCAGTATAATTTTGCTTGACACTCTTTCTCAGCTTTTCTATACTTTTTAATAAGAAGTAATCTTTAATAATATTCTATTTATATCATATTTTGTTGAGAACACAAAAGAAAAAGGGGTTTTTCTTGGCTATAATTTTTCAGAATTCACTTAAAATCCCTCTATCAACCCTTTATTAAAGGGAATTTTTGACATCCCCTCTTCAATATAGGGGGAACCTCTTCTGAAAGCTCCTTTTGTACAAATACAAGGGGATAAAGAAGAATATCTCATGAGTATATGTAGATAGGACGAAGTTGGCTGATTCTTTATTTCACTCAACTTATACCGAAAGGTACTCAATACTCATTTTCCTCGATTCATACACAAAAAAAGGAGACAGCGCTGATCATGAAACATAGATTAAACGACCTTGAACACCTTTTTCACCCTAGGTCTATCGCCATTGTAGGGGTTTCAAGCAATCCTGAAACACGAAGACGTGACAGGTTTTTAAGACCTCTGCTTGATTTTCGTTTTAAAGGGCCTATTTACCCTATTAACCCAAAGGGAGGAGAAATCCTTGGCCTTAAAATCCTTCCCAGCATTAAAGATGTGCCAGGTGTATTAGACTTTGTCATCGCGACTACCCCTGCTCGGTTCGGCCCCCAATTGATAAAAGAATGTAATGATAAAGGGGTAAAGTTTGTTTACTTATTTACTGCCGGATTCGGTGAAACCGGTGATAATGAGGGGAAAACATTAGAAAAGGAAATGGTTCGGATTGCAGATGGCAGTGGTCTTCGAATAGTTGGCCCAAATTGTATGGGAGTGTATTGCCCCAAGGCCCGTTTATCCTATCGCTCTGATTTTCCAAAAGAGCAAGGCACAGTTGGGTCTCTTTGCCAGAGTGGTGGAAACAGTATAATGCTTGTGCAATTGGGAGCGTCAAGAGGTGTCCGGTTTAGCAAGGTCATTAGTTATGGCAACGCCTGTGACCTGAATGAATCTGATTTCCTGAAATACTTTATACATGACCCGGACACAGAGATAATCGCTCTCTATGTTGAGGGGGTTAAAGATGGGCAGCAGTTCATCGATGTACTCACGCATGCGGCAAAAATAAAACCGATTGTATTGCTTAAGGGGGGAGTGAGCGAGGGAGGGACGAGAACTGTCGCAAGTCATACAGGAGCTCTTGCAGGAAGCGATACTGCATGGGATGCCCTGTGTAAACAATTGGGTGTGATTCGTGTCTATACACTGGAAGAGTTATGCGATGTGCTTGTAACTTTTCAGTTTATGTCTCTTCCGAAAGGATCCAATGTGGGCATTGTTGGCGTTGGGGGAGGTGCCAGCGTACTGGCTGCTGATGAATGCGAAAGTAACGGTTTAACCGTACCTTCGCTGCCTGCACGTTCTACAAAAGAGTTAATGAAGTTTACACCCAAAGCCGGCAATATGCTAAAAAATCCAATAGATTCACAGGTGATCTTTTGGGACCCTGGGCAATTTGACAATACAGTCAGAATTTTATCGGATTGTAAGGAGATCAATTTTATACTCGCTCTATTGGGACCAAGTGACATGTTCCCTTTTAATTCTGGGCAACAGAGCATGTATAGTCTTATGGCAAAGACAATGCTAGAATCTCTCTTTTCTTCTTCTAAACCTGTTGCAGTTGTAGTACAACCTGGCATCTATCCCGAAAGATTCGAAGAGAGTTTTTCAGCCCAGCAAGAGTTTGTTTCTGCCGGGTTCCCCGTCTATCCAACGGCTGAACGGGCAGCAAATGCTATTGGAAAGTTCATTGATTATCACAACCGGAATAACTGAACATCCTTTTTAGGGATTTCAACCACCTCCGAGAGGGACACTGTGCAAAAGCTTTTTGTTTAATAAATAGAGAGACGATTATGAACGATTTCAAAGAAGCCATCGGGTCAATGCGTCTTCCCTTTTTGATCTTAACGCCTGTCTGTGTCACCTTAGGGATCGGAACTGCCATCTGGAGAGTAGATGAAATTCGTATTATACACCTAATACTCGTATTGATAGGAGCAATCTGTGCACATATCAGCGCAAATTTATTCAATGAATACTTTGATTTTAAAAGCGGACTAGACTTCCGAACGAAACGAACACCATTTAGTGGCGGCAGTGGAGCATTGCCTAAAAAACCAACCCTGGCAAACAATGTATTGTTCATGGCGGTTATATCTTTTGCCATCACATTTTTTATTGGTCTTTACTTCTTATACATCAGGGGATTATCTCTTCTGCCTCTTGGATTTCTTGGGTTGTTCATTGTATTTGCTTATACACCTTGGCTTACGTATAACCCGATTCTTTGTTTAATTGCTCCTGGGTTGGGTTTTGGTACGTTGATGGTTATGGGTACGGACTTTGCTATCACAGGCAAATATTCCTGGACAGCGTTTTTTGCCTCTTTTGTACCCTTCTTTTTGGTCAGCAATCTTTTACTCTTAAATCAGTTTCCAGATGTTGATGCAGACAAGCATATTGGCAGAAAGAATATTCCTATTTTAATTGGAAGGCGGGCCAGCGCCTATATATTTACTGCATTTTTTATCATGGCTTACCTTGCGATTGTATTTGGAATCTATTTCGGGTTTTTGCCAAAATTCTGCATCGTCGGGCTGCTCACTGTCTTTATCGCTGTGCCAGTAATTACAAACACTTTTCGGTATGCGGACAACATGAAAAAGCTAATACCCTATATGAGTTTAAACGTAATTCTCAATATAACAACCCCTTCTTTGGTTTCTTTGGGGTTGATTATCAGTTAGCTCAAAAATTCATTGAAACGCACTCATTAATAAACCTACATTTTATCGTTCACCCTTTTACTACAGCTAGAATCCTTACACGCTGTTTAAAAGGTCTCTTCCTAACGGTCTATTTAATGAATCATCCCAAAGAGTTGCGTAAGTATCAAGTATCGGTTTGAAAGCATTTAAAAGGAGAGAAAATATGGATTTTAGATTTACATCTGAACAGGAAAGATTAAAAAATGAATTCGAAGGATTTTGTAAAGAGGAGGCGAAGAGAGCCCCAGAAGGCTGGATAGGCGGTCTTGCAGCTGAAGAAACGGATGAAGGTTGGGCCTATCATCAATCCGTAGTAAATAAGGTAGCTGCAAAGGGATGGCTCTGTCTGCCCTGGCCAAAAGAATACGGTGGACATGGCCATGGCCCTGTTGAGCAGCTTATCTTCAATGAGGTAACAGCCTATTATAGAGTCCCTGCTCTCCCTTTCCACTTTATGACCGTGGCCGCTGGTATCATGGTATATGGCACTGAGGAACAGAAGAAAGAATGGTTGCCGAAGATAGCGAAAGCAGAAATAAATTGGGCCGAAGGTCTGAGTGAGCCCAATGCCGGTTCTGACCTTGCTTCTTTGAACACAACGGCTGTTGAAGATGGTGATGATTATGTAATCAACGGACAAAAGGTGTGGACAAGCGGAGCACACCGTTCGGATCATATCTTTATTCTTGCAAGAACTGACTCCAAAGAGTCGAGGCATAAAGGGCTGACATTCTTCATCAATGAGATCGGCCCTGGGATAGAGTTTCGTCCTTTGATCTTTATGAATCGAAGTCATTTCTATAATGAAACATTTATAGAAGATTTCCGAGTGCCTAAGAAAAATATAGTGGGGAAGGTAAATCAGGGATGGTATGTTATGATGGCAGGGAGAAACTTTGCTCGTGCGAACATATCATTTGCTGCAGCAGGAAAACGCGATTTGGAGGATTTGATCGAATATTGTAAGCAGACACACTCCGGTAACCAGGTAATGTCAAAAAACCCTCTGATCCGCCAAAAGCTGGCTGAGTTCAGTATTGATTTTGAAGCAGCCTTGAAGTTTGCATATTATATAAGCTGGCTTCAAAGTAAAGGCCAAGATGTCGCAGCTGAAGCTGCTGCATGCGGTTACTTTTCGAGTGAACTCAATCTGCGACTCGCGAATACAGCAGTGGAAATTATGGGACTGTATGGAACAATTAAAAGAGAATCCAAATGGGCACCCCTTTACGGCAAGTTTCAGGATCTTTGCCAGTGGGGTTCCGGTTTTACCATTGCCGGGGGAACTACAGAGATAAGGAAAAATGTAATCGCCTGGATAGGACTGAAGTTACCCAGAGGCTAAAACCCAGCCAAGAAAAAAATACGATTCATCAAACCATAGTGGTTCTCTTTATGTTTAAAAAAGGGCTTTGCCTTTATGGGATGAATGAAACCCGAAGACTTCCACTGAGAGGAGGAAATATGAATTTTGACTTTACAGAAGAACAGGAAATATTAAGAAAGATGGCGCATGACTTTATAACAAAGGAGTTTCCGAAAACGCTGGTAAGAGAAATGGAGGAGGATACAACTGGCTTTCGACCGGATATCTGGAAAAAAATGGCGGAACTTGGTTGGATGGGATTGATTATTCCAGAGGAGTATGGAGGGAGCAGTGGAAGTTTCCTAGACCTCATGGTCCTGCTCGAAGAGGCTGGGCAAGGCTGCCTGGTTTCTCCTTTGTTTTCCACCCTTATCTGCACTTCTTTGTTGTTAGATATCGCAAATGAAGAGCAAAAGAGGGAATTTCTCCCTAAGATCGCCTCAGGTGAAAAAATCTTTACTCTCGCCTTAACAGAACCGAGTGCATCATATGATGCTTCCGGGATTGAAACAACAGCCATAAAGAAAAACGATGGATACAAGATAAATGGCGTTAAACTCTTCATTAATGACGCACAAGTAGCTGATTATTTTATCTGTGTTACCAAGACGGATCCAAACTCACCTCCCGAGGAAGGCATTACGGTATTCCTAGTCGATGCCAGCTCAGAGGGGATAAAGATCGCTCCAGTGCCAACTATTGCAGATGATAAGCAAAATGAAGTTGTCTTTGAGGATGTAATTGTGCCAAAAGGGAATGCCTTGGGCAAATTAAATAGAGGATGGCCGGCTCTTGAAAGGCTCCTTAACTTTGCAGCTATAGCAAAATGTGCAGAGATGATCGGTGGAGCGGATTGGACTGTGGAAAGCTGTGTCGCTTATGCAAAAGAAAGAATGCAATTTGGCAAGCCTATTGGGAGTTTTGGAATTATTCAACATTATCTGGCAGAGATGTGGGCAGATATCTCTCATACCAAGAGACTCGTTTATTATGCAGGATGGCTTCTAGAACAAGGACTTCCTTGCTCCAAAGAGGCAGCCATGGCAAAGGCTCGAATGAGTGATGTTTATAAGCATTGTACTCGGATGGGAGTTCAAATATTTGGGGGGATCGGGACAACCAGAGAACACGACATGGGACTCTATTATAGACGTGCTAGGCAGGCCTTGCCCCTTTTTGGCAGCCCTGATTTATGCAGAGAAAAAATAGCAAAAGAGCTGGGACTTTAGGATAATCATCGCACTACTTACAGTGTTGGACTAAACAGAAGGGGTAAAGGTTGTTGATATGGGAGAGAGTATAAAAAGGGAGAGGCTTCAAAGAGGAATGACTCAGGTTTATACAGGGAATGGGAAGGGAAAGACAACGGCCTCATTGGGCCTGGCTCTTCGTTGTATAGGGCATGGATATAGGGTCTATATGATACAGTTCATGAAAGGTGATATTGACTATGGAGAGTTAATTGCCGCACAAAAACTGCTCTCCCCTTACTTGACCATTAAACAGATGGGAAGGGCTGATTTTGTTAATAGAGAAGCACCTGATCAGGTCGATATTGACTGGGCCCAAAAGGCCTTCAAACTCGCGGAAGAAGTATTGTTATCCGAAGAATACGATGTCGTCATACTGGACGAGATTAATGTCGCGGTAGACTTCAAATTAGTCGATCTTGAAGACCTCTTACGGTTGCTTGAAAAGAAGCCTGAAGATGTGGAACTGATATTAACCGGGAGGTATGCAAGACCTGAAGTAACAAAGGCCGCCGACCTGGTCACAGAGATGTTGGATATCAAGCACTACTATACAACAGGGATAGATTCAAGAAAAGGGATAGAAAAATAGAGTCGATGCCTCAGGGATTGAATCTAAAATGAATTATGTCCCCGTCCTTAACAGGATATTCTTTGCCCTCTAAGCGGACAAGTCCCTTTTCTTTTGCTAAAGCCAGAGATCCAGACTCTAAAAAGTCCCTGTATGCTATTATTTCTGCTTTAATAAATCCTTTTTCCATATCCGAATGTATCTTCCCTGCAGCTCTCTTTGCATTCGTACCTCTGGGGATTGTCCATGCCCTCAGCTCTGATCCAACAGTCGTATAAAACGTGATCAAGTCCAAAAGATCATATCCGATTTTTATGAGTCTTTCCAGGCCTGTTTGCTCAATTCCCATTTCACTTAGAAAGACACCCCTGTCTTCTTCATCGAGCTGTGCGATCTCCGACTCTATATCTCCGCATATTACAACCATCTCAGTGTTCTCGCTTTCAGCGACTTCTCTGACGGATTCAGTATACCTTCCACATTGGAGTTCTTTCTCATCTACGTTTGACACATAGAAGACGGGTTTAAAGGTAAGCAGGTTTAACTCCCCAAGGACTTCATCATCAGTACCCTTAAATACCCTTGCCGGTTCTCCCCTATTCAAGGCTTCTTTCGTCTTTTTATATATCTCCAGGGGGGTATACGCTGCCTTCTTATCCCCGGTCCTTATGAGTTTCTCAGCCTTGGTCACCCTCTTATCCAAAGTATCGAGATCGGCCAGTATCAACTCTGTATTTACAACTTCGATATCCCGTTTCTGGTCAATCGAATTTTCAACATGAGCAATGTCAGGGTTATCAAAACAACGAACAACATGGGCAATAACATCAACGTTGCGTATATGTCCCAAAAACTGATTGCCTAACCCCTCTCCATGACTTGCCCCTTTTACCAAACCCGCTATATCTAAAAACTCAAGGGTTGTTGGTGTCGTCTTCGGTGGATTAATTATCTCGGCAATTTTTTTCAGACGTTCATCTGGCACTTTCACAATACCTAAGTTTGGATTGACCGTGCAAAAGGGATAATTCGAGGCCTCAGCCCTGGCAGAGGTCAGCGCATTGAATATCGTCGATTTACCAACATTCGGAAGTCCAATGATTCCACATGTAAAGCCCAGATCGAACACCTCCCCCCATAGTCCAAAGGTTATGCATTAAAAAAGCCCGGGCTTCCTTTACAAATAGGCAACCTGGGCTCTTTTACATCATAAAAAGATATCCTTTACGAACGAACTTCAGCCCTTTCTAAGCAATTAATGGAGCAATAACCAGGGCAACAACAGACATAAGCTTAATCAGGATGTTGAGGGAAGGACCGCTTGTATCTTTTAAAGGGTCACCCACAGTATCACCTATAACTGCTGCTTTATGAGTCTCGGATCCTTTTCCGCCGAGATTTCCTTCTTCAATATATTTCTTGGCATTATCCCATGCTCCACCGGCATTGGCCTGAAAAATGGCCATACATACCCCTGATACAGTCACGCCAGCCAAAAGTCCACCCAAAGCATATTTATCTACAAAACCAAAACCCACTGGAACAATGATCGCCATAAGACTCGGGACCATCATCCGTTTAATCGCAGCAGCAGTGGAAATATCCACACACTTGGCATATTCGGCCTTTGCCTTCCCTTCTAATAGCCCCTTTATCTCTCTAAATTGCCGTCTCACCTCTTCAATCATGGCATTGGCTGCCTGGCCAACTGCCTTGATTGCCATAGATGAAAACACAAACGGTAAGGTGGCGCCAATAAATAAACCAACCATTATCTTGGGGTCAGTTAAATCCAACGATTCAACACCGGCCTGTGTCCGATATGCAGCAAAAAGAGCCAGGGCCGTCAAAGCTGCTGAGCCGATAGCAAATCCTTTGCCTATAGCAGCAGTGGTGTTACCCACGGCATCCAGGTTGTCCGTACGTTCTCTCACCTCAGGGGGAAGCCCGGCCATCTCGGCCAACCCGCCTGCATTGTCTGCGATAGGGCCATATGCATCGACTGCTAACTGTATACCTGTAGTGGAGAGCATACCCAATGCTGCAATGGCTATACCGTAGAGCCCTGCAAATTTATATGCGATAATGATCGCAAGACATATCCAGATCACAGGTAGGACTGTAGAACGCATACCCACTGCAAGGCCCGCAATGATGTTTGTTGCAGGACCTGTCTGAGAATCATTGGCGATTGTATGGACAGGTGTTCTCTCTTTAGATGTGTAATATTCAGTAGTAAGCCCTACGGCAATCCCTGCAGCAAGACCTCCAATAGTAGCATAGAAGAGATCCATTGCAGAGACACCAACCGCACCGGCCATTTCAACCTCCTGGGGTACAAAGTAGCGACAAATGAAATAGGTTACGATCACCATGAATATACCCGCCCCAAATGTTCCGATGTTTAATGCGGCTTGAGGGCTTCCACCTTCCTTCACGCGGACAAAGAAGGTTCCAAGAATGGAAACAATTATACCGGCACCTGCCAACATCAAAGGAAGTATCACCATATTAAAACCACAATTCGTGAATCCGATTGCTGTAGCTCCAAGTACCATTGCACCGACTATTGAGCCCACATAAGATTCGAAAAGATCGGCACCCATCCCGGCTACATCTCCTACATTATCTCCTACATTATCAGCAATCGTCGCAGGATTACGGGGATCATCTTCAGGGATCCCTGCCTCCACTTTGCCAACGAGATCCGCTCCGACATCAGCAGCTTTGGTGAAAATACCACCGCCTACCCTTGCAAACAGAGCAATAGAAGAAGCGCCCAAAGAAAACCCTGTAATAACTGTAATTACATTTGGGAGATCTGCATGGCTAGATCCAATAACTCCTAAACCTTTATAAAGAATCAAAAGGGAGCCGAGTCCTAAAATTCCGAGCCCTACAACACACATGCCCATAACCGTTCCACCGGAAAAGGCCACAATCAAGGCATTATTCAGGCTCGTTCTTGCTGCATTTGTAGTTCGAGAATTGGCCGCTGTAGCCACTCTCATTCCAAAAAAACCGGAAAGTCCTGAACAAAGTGCCCCAACAACAAAGGAAAGAGCTATCAATGGATTTCGATATACTTCCGGTGATTCCTTTGCATTCGCCAGACCCAATAGAACAGCCACACAAATAACAAAAACGATTAAAACCTTATACTCCCGCATGAGGAAGGCCATTGCCCCTTCTCTTACATGTCCGGAAATCTCCACCATCTTCTTTGTCCCTGGTTCTTGCCTATTTACCCAAAGGGCCTTATAAAAGGCAAAGATCAAAGCGATAATACCAAAAACAGGGACCAAATACATCAGCCCTTCATTTAACATTCTTCTTACATCCTCCTTTTCAATTTAAATAAAAACCGCTCCACCTCATCTTCCTATTGAAACAGTTTCCTCATAAATGGTTTCTTTTTATAAGGCAAGATCCTCACTTTTCTTATACATAGACGATCAACCTTACCCCTGAGGGTTTCTACTATGAACAGGCTGTTGCCCTAATCCCTCTTCTGTTTAACAAAAACCATTTCCCACATCTTTAAAACTCTTTCTGTTAAACTCATTCATTGCTGCCTTCACTCCGTCTGTGATAACAGAAATTGCAGCCTTTGCTGCTACATCGATTACGTCGGGGAGAAATCCTTGCTGCTTTATATCAAAAGAACTAAGAACATAATCCTTAACTCCCCGGTTTCTGTCTGGCCGACCAATTCCTACCTTTAATCTTAAAAAGCCCTTTGTTCCTATGGTATCAATGATTGATCGAATGCCATTATGCCCAGCATGCCCTCCTTTCTCTTTTATTTTTATTTTCCCAAATTCCATATCCAGGTCATCATGGACAACGATTAAAAATTTAGGGTCTATCTCATAGTGGATGATCAATTTCTTTACTGCCTTACCACTGAGATTCATATAGGTCAAAGGCTTGGCTAAAATTACCCTTTTATCAACTATTGTCCCTTTACCGATTTTTGAATGGAACCTTTCTTGAGAAAATTCTATTTTATTTTCTTTTGCCAACCTTTCAACTACAAGAAAGCCAATATTATGTCTGGTCCGTCTATAGTACTCTCCATGATTTCCAAGCCCAACTACCAACTCCACTTATAGTACCTTAATTAATCTTATTCAAAACGCATTCAGTCTTTTCCCTCATCCCGGGGCTTTTCATCAGTACCCTCAGCTACTCCTTCTTCATCTTCTTCAACAGATAATTCTTCTTTTGTAACTGCAGGTGATGACACATTTACCAACGTAGTGTCTAAACTCTCTATGAGCTCTATATCCTCTTGCAGTATAATATTCTCGACATGAATCGACTTGCCAATCTCCAAGTCGCTGACATCAACCTCAATATACTCAGGGATATTTGATGGGAGACACTTCACCTCAATCTCTCTTTTGACCTGCGTTAAAACGCCCCCATCTTCCTCGCCTTTCGCCTTTCCAACGATTTTGATAGAGACAGGCACTACAATCTTTTCACTTACATCTACCTCATAAAGATCTACATGAAGGTAACTACTATTCACAGGATGAACCTTGAGCTCTTTTAAAATAACCTTTCTCTTTTGAGAACCTTTATCCGTAGTAATTGTAAGTTCAACTAAAGTACCCTCCCTTGCCCCTTCATCCAGAATCTTTTTTAATTGGCTGGAATACAAACTAAGGCCAACCGGTTCTTTCTTTCGGCCATAAAGAACAGCGGGTATCAATCCAGCGTTTCGTAGCTTTCTATTTGCAGATTTCCCATAGTCATTACGTGATCTTGCATCTAAAACGATCTGTTTCACTACTCTTTCTCCTCATATACCCTCTAATTAATTAATTGAAGTATCACAGACTCATACGAACAATCTGCTTACTGAACTCTCTTCATGGATACTTCGTATTGCTTCACCTATAAGTTCTGCAACAGACAGTACCTTTATCTTTTTACACAACTTCCCCTCTCCTTTTAATGGGATCGTATCCGTTACAACCAGCTCTTTTAAAGAGGAGTCCTGGATCCTGGTCACAGCTTGACCAGAAAGAACAGGATGGGTGCAACAGGCATAAACTGTAACCGCTCCCTTTTCTAACAAGGCATCAGCGGCTTGTGTAAGAGTGCCCGCAGTATCTACCATGTCATCTAAAAGCACTGTAACCTTGCCTCCAACTTCACCAATAATATTCATGGCCTTAGCCACATTGATGTCTATCCTTCGTTTATCTATGATAGCAAGGGATGAATCCAACCTCTTTGCAAATGCCGCGGCCCTCTCTACCCCTCCGGCATCAGGAGAGACTACAGTCAAGTTATTTTTAAGCTTTTCTCTGATATACTTTAATATTACTGGTGTAGCAAAGAGATTATCAACAGGCACATTAAAGAAACCCTGGATTTGACCTGCATGGAGATCCATAGTAAGAATCCTATCAACCCCGGCTGTAGAAATGAGGTCGGCCACTAACTTCGCTGTAATAGGGGTCCTCGGCGCTACCTTTCTATCCTGTCGTGCATAACCATAGTATGGCATAACAGCGGTTATTCTTCCAGCCGAAGCCCGCTTAAGGGCATCGATCATAATCAGGAGTTCCATAAGGTTTGTATTGCCTGGTGTGCATGTAGATTGAACGATAAAGACATCCATGCCACGAACATTCTCACCTATCTCTACAGATATCTCCTCATCACTAAAAGCTCTTAGTTTCGCACTACCCAAAGGAATCTCAAGATATTGGCATACCTTTTTTGCCAATTCAACATTCGAATTTCCACAGAATAGCTTTAAGTTACTCAGCATAACAATATTCCCCTCTTCATTATATAATAAGGATTAAAATATAGACAGGGATTCATAAGTTGAGAGGAAACGAAGCTTGGGGGTTATTGGTATTTAAACCTACTGGGGCGGGAGGATTCGAACCTCCGAATGCAGGAACCAAAATCCTGTGACTTGCCACTTGTCGACGCCCCAAATAATATACTTAATCTCCCACATCTTTTCCGCAAAGCGGTAATTTTACCCAGATGTACAAATATGTTTTCCAGGCTAAGAGTAAGGCTTTCTAGCTTAAGTTAATATTGTATTGCCCTTTTCTAACTCTCTTCTATACTCCTCTAAAACCTTTGATTCAATAGTCTCCCTGGTTCTATTATCCAAAGGATGAGCTGTATCTCTAAAGGTCCCATCCCTCCTTTTCTTGCTAGGCATTGCTACAAATAAACCGTTGTTCCCTTTAATTACCTTTAGATCCCGAACTACAAAGCAATCGTCAAAAGTAATCGTTACATAGGCCTTTAGTTTTTCTTCATCCACAGGAAATACCCTAACTTCTGTTACTTCCATTTAATCCTCCTTAATTAATTATTGCCGAAGTTAGAAGTTAAAAAAACACTGTAATCAGGACATGCAATACTCAATCGATGAAAGGCCTTTTCAGCCATTTCCCTATGAAAAAAAATCCCAAATACAGTCGGTCCACTTCCTGACATTAGCGCCCCTGCGGCCCCTTTGTCAATCAGTTCTTCCTTTATCTTTTGTACCTCTGGGAATCTCTTTATTGTCACAGCCTCTAAATCATTATATAAAAAATCTACAACATCAGAAATGCCTATAAAAGGCGTAAGCATACTAATATTATTTTTTTTCTTTGTCAACCCTATATTTAAACTTTCATAAGCCCATGCGGTTGAAACTCTGATTTTTGGGTTTACCAATACCATCCACATAGGGGAAGGAAGGACAATCGTCTTTAGTCTATCACCGATACCCGTGGCCAATGAAGGCTTTTGACATATGAAAAAAGGGACATCTGCCCCAAGTTGTGTACCCATATCCATGAGTTCTCTCTTTGTCAATCCGAGTTTCAGGATTCTATTCATACCGATTAATGTTGCTGCTGCATTGCTGCTCCCTCCACCTAAACCGGAGGCTATTGGAATCTTCTTCTTTATAAGTATCCGAACCCCTGTATCTCCCTTGAGTCTATCCAATATCATCTTGGCTGCATGGTATGCTATATTGTCAGTATATTGCGGGCACTCTATGCCTTCAGATGAGATATCAATCCCTCCTTTTTTCAATGAGATTTCCACTTCATCGCAAAGACTAATCCGCTGCAGTATGGTCCTTATTTCATGATATCCATCATCCCTTTTATATAAGACATCAAGCCTCAGATTTACTTTCGCTGGAGAAACTAACCTAAGAACGTCCAAATTTCCTTCCTTATTGTTTACTGTAGCCCCACAATTAATGGAGATAAAAATGCCACAAATGCTAAAGATATATTAGCTTACGACTTTCTCGTCTCCTCTACAAATCTCATTCTTAAATCGTACAGTATATTGTCGATCAATGTTTCCTCTTCCTTCAATAGGTTTCCTTTTGTCTTCTCTTTCAACATCCCAATGATATCTATGACCTGTTTTGCCATAGGAAGATTTCTTTCTGTCTTATTGGTTACAGGGTCTGGTATATGGCCAAAATGAAAAAGGGCTGACGAATTAAGTGAAAAAATAAAGGTAGAAAAATTTATCTCTGGCAATGGGATTTGTTCTTCTTTTTTTGGCTCTGCCTTTCGTTCTTCTTTCTTGTGCTCTTCCTCTTGTTCTCCCTTTAATGATACTTTTTCATCCTTCTTATCTTCTTCTTGTGTTTCTTTCATTGTAAAATGTCTTTTATCAGAAACCTTGAATCCTCTTCCCTCGCTTTCTTCAGTCATAAACGTCCTCCTTTTTAAACACAGTCGACCACTACCTCACTATTTTTAATATCTACCAGAAATTCTGCTCCATCTTTCCAATAAAGGGTTAAGGGGATCTTCACCTTTTCATCTATGATCCTCTTTAAAAACCGTGCACCGTATTTGGGACTGAATCCAACATCCACCAGGTAATCCAATGCCTCATCCGTCACCTTTACCCCCTTATTATGAGAGATCAAAATATCCTTTATCTTATCGATATACATAAGGGTTATCTTCTTTACATCCTCTTTGCTAAGAGGAGAGAATACAACAATATCATCAATGCGATTGATAAATTCTGGGGGAAATGTGCTCTCTACCTCCTTCAATATTGTCTTCTTTATTGTATCATACCGATATCCATCATCTAGGAACCCCATTGGCTTAGTAAAACGTTTGAATTCATCTGAGCCAAGGTTCGAAGTCATAATAATCACTGTATCACTGAAATATACCCTCTTCCCCCTTCCATCAGTCAACCATCCTTCATCAAAGACCTGCAAAAAAAGATTGAGAACATAATGATTTGCCTTCTCAATCTCATCCAATAGGACAACCGTATATGGATTGTCTCTCACCTTATTCGATAATACTCCACCCCTCTCTGAACCTACAATCCCACGCGGCATACCTATGAGTTTATCGACTGAAACGGTTGAGTCCTTGTATTCCGACATGTCAAGACGAACCATCTTTTTATCATCCCCAAAAAGAAATTCACTCAAAGCCTTCCCTAGTTCAGTCTTGCCTACACCAGTAGGACCTAAGAAGAGTAAAACCCCATCCGGCCGATCAAAGTTCTCTTTTAAAGGGCCTTTGTTTAACCTGAGATGTCTGGCTACAGATGAAATTGCATCTTTCTGCCCCACAACCCTCTTTGAGAGTTCGGTTTCAATGTCTTTAAACCTCTCTATTGTGTCCCGCGATACCATGTCACGCGGAATTCTTGCTTCCTGAGAAACTACATCAATGATCTCTTCTTTAGAGACGATGCTCTTCGAATCGTTAATCTCTACCTTTACCGATGCAGTATTTATCCATGAAATAGGCTTGTCCGGCATACGCACTGATCGTATATACCTTTTGGACATCTCAAGTGATGTTTCAATAGCCTCATCAGCAATCTTAACAGAGTAATTCCTCTCTAATCTCGGACGAATACCATAGAGGATCTTCCTTGTATCATTTAATGAAGCCTCAGTAATATGCACAACACGAAAACGACGGGCCAATGCTTCATCTTCTTGAATATAGGTCTTATATTCTGCTGCTGTTGTTGCCCCTATGATCTGTATTTCCCCCCTGGCCAGGGCTGACTTGAATATATTGGCAGCATCGCTTGGCACCCCAATGGCTGAACCCGTACCAATGAGACTATGGGCCTCATCAATAAACAGTATCAGATTCTTACGATTCTTGAGCTCTCTGATAACCTTATCCATCCTGTCTTCAAACATCCCTCTGAAGACTGTACCGGCAACCATTGTGTTCATCTGCAGATTTATGATTTGATAGTTTCTCAATCGGATGGGTACAGTTTCAGGTTCTAATTCCAGTTTCATTGCGAGGCCTTCTACAATCGCTGTCTTACCAACTCCTGACTCTCCAATAATCATAACAGAGTTTGCCCTTTCCCTATGACAAATAATCTCTATTATCTGTCTGTATTCATCCTCTCTCCCAATAATTAGCGGCAGTTTACCTAACCGGGCCAACCTGTTTAGATTTACGCCAAAATATTTAATGTGAGGTGGGAGTTCAAATCTCTTCTCGATCTCTTTATTATTAATTACAGAATTCCTCACTTTCATCGTAATTAAACGCAAAACAGCATCAGGCTCAACCCCTAGACTCTTAAATATCTTTACAGGCACACTCTGGTTCTCTCGAAAAATAGCTGTAAAGATATCGAGGGGCTCTATTGTATCCCTCCCAAAGCGCTGAGCCTCTCCCCAGGCAATCTTAAAAGCTGTCTTTGTAGCAGTAGGTACACGTAATCCTGCGCCAAGACACTGTTTAGAAAAACCAATATGCTCATTCAGATAATTGATAACATCTTTCGGATTAAGATGTAATTCAATCATTAAATCATTAAAAAAGGTCTCCTCAACCTGAATATAAGCTAATAAAATATGCTCAGTGCCTAAATACGCCTGTTTCCTCTTTTTCGTCTCCTCTAGGGCGAGGGTCAGGATATGAAATGATCGATCAGAGAGGTACTCTTTATATTCGGTAAAATCTAACATGAAAAGATACCTTTTCCTATCTCATTTTCAAAAGTCTCTTCACCCTTTCTTCAATCGGTGGGTGGGTACTAAAGAGATTGAGGAATGCCCTGCCAGATAAAGGATTGACAATGAGCATATGGGCAGTAGCAGGATTCGATTTTACTGGGATTCTCTTCGAAGAATGGTGGAGTTTCTCTAGCGCCTTTGCCAATCCAGTGGAAGTCCCTGCGATTCTTGCACCACTTGCATCGGCTAGATACTCTCGCGACCGAGAAATTGTGAATTGAATTATAGTGGCAGCCAGAGGAGCAATAATAGCCAGAACGATAAGCCCGAAAAAGCCACCACTGTCGTCATCGTCATCATTGCCGCCAAAACCGCCGAATATAGCTGCGAAGCGTGCCATAGTCGCCAACATCATAATCACTCCAGCTAAAGTAGCAGCTATAGAGCCAATCAGGATATCTCTATTTTTAATATGAGACAATTCATGGGCTAATACTCCTTCAAGCTCATCGCTGTTTAAAATACTCATAAGACCTTCTGTAACAGCAACAGCCGAATTTTCAGGGTTCCTTCCTGTCGCAAAAGCATTGGGGGATTGGGAATCAATAATATACAAGCGCGGCATTGGTAGTCCAGCACTTTGAGTGAGATTGCTTACCATAGAAAACAAATGTGGTGCCTGTTGAGGAGTTACTTCTTTTGCTTTATACATCTTTAAGACAATCTTATCAGAAAACCAGTAACTGCTAAAATTCATAAGCGTAGCAAAAAAAAAGGCTACAACCATACCAGAATTTCCACCAAAAAACTTCCCTATAAGCATTATTAGCCCTGTTAATGTTCCAAGTAAAAACACAGTCTTAACCTGATTTGTCATCTCTATCTCCCTTTTAAAGTAGACTCACCCATACGCTTTATTGTTCAACTTTTTTCCATGTATAATACAATCTTTGGAAAACCGTAACATTTGTCAGGATTGCGAGAATCCAAAGGACAATACCCATAACATTAAAGAGCGCCCCTATTACCAATAAACCGATTCGCTCCGCCCGTTCCATTAAACCCACATTGCATTTAGGTACAAAAATCTCTGCTTTTGCTCTAGTATACGGGACCAATACAGTACCTATTGATGTTATGCATGTCAGTATTACAAAAGGGATATTTCCCATATTGGCATAATAGATAATCAAACCAATTAAGAGTGTCAAGTCCGAATATCTATCGATAACCGAGTCAAATAACTCTCCAAACTTACTTACCTTTCCGTATGTTCTGGCAAAGGCACCATCCAACATGTCAAAAATGCCTCCAACAATGATTAAGCCACCTGCTATCTTCCATCTCCCATAGGCAAGAGCAAACGCCCCAAAAACATTTATAAAAAAGCCCAAAAGTGTTAGCAGATTGGGGCTTATATATTTATTGATTACAATACCGGCCACTTTAGAGATGTAAGGATCCAGTCTGTGGCCTATCTTAGCGCTTAACATATTCTGCAAATCCTTCTATATAAAAATACTGTTTTTAAAAACACAAAATGAATAAAACCCTCTTATTAATATAGCAATATTAATAACCATTTGGCTGTTTGTCAAGCTAATACACCTGATCAAATGGAGGGGGATCTGAAAATGTCGTATATTTATCTACGAATGTAAGTTGTACAACACCAACGGGTCCGTTTCTCTGCTTACCTATGATAATCTCAGCTCTCCCTTTTTCAGAGTTGTCATCATTTCTATTGTATACTTCATCACGATAGATGAACAGAATAAGATCTGCATCTTGTTCTATGGCCCCGGACTCTCGTAAATCAGCGAGTTGTGGCCTTTTATCATGTCTATCTTCAACCTTGCGGTTGAGTTGGGAAAGGGCTACAAGCGGAACATCTAATTCTTTAGCAAGGGCCTTTAATGATCGGGATATATCAGATATCTCCTGTTCTCTTCTTTCAATATTACTCCTCCCTCGCATAAGCTGCAGATAGTCTATAATAATCAAGCCTAATCCCCGTTCGCTCTTTAATCTTCTTGCTTTTGCTCTCATTTCCAAAACAGACAGGCCTGGTAAATCATCAACAAAGATAGGTGCTTCTGAAAGGCTACCTGCTGCTTTAGCAAGTTTTGGCCAATCGCTTTCAGATAGGAATCCAGTTCGTAACCTCTGGACATCGACTTTCGCTTCCGAACATAACATCCGCAATGAGAGTTGTTCTTTTGACATCTCCAATGAAAATACTCCTACAGGAACATTACCCTCAATCGCGGCATATTGGGCAATATTCATAGCAAAACTGGTCTTCCCCATACTTGGACGGCCAGCAATGATAATAAGATCAGATGGTTGAAACCCCGATGTCAGTCTATCTATCCCTTCAAATCCCGTTGAAACACCTGTTATAATTTCTTTCTTCTCATAGAGCCTTTCAATAACGCTTAAGCTCTGAGATATCATCTCTTTTATTGAATAGAATGACGGTCTTATTTTGCTTTCTGAGATCTCAAAGATAGATCTTTCAGCATGATCTAATACTTCATCAACATCACTGATATCTTCATAACTCAAAGATGCAATCTCAGATGTTTTGGTAATCAGCCTCCTTAGAATTGATTTTTCTCTTACTATCTTTACATAGTAGGGAATATTTGCAGCAGTAGGAATACCATCAACCAATGATGTCAAATAAGAGGCTCCTCCTACCTCCTCTAACTGATTCTTTCTTTTCAAGGTGTCGCTCAAAGTGATAAGATCTATTGGGTTATTTCCATCATAAAGTTCAATCATAGATAGAAAAATTTTACAATGAGAAGTGTGATAAAAATCTTCAGTGGTTAATACTTCCAATACATGATTTAAGGCACTATTCTCCAGTAATATACCTCCTAATATCGATTGCTCAGCCTCAATATTCTGAGGAGGGAGTTTATAATTTTGTGCCTCACTACTAATCATTTAAATAAGCTCCACATTTATAACCATTTTTAGACCTTAACAACCCATACTTTCAGATTGGAAATAACTTCTGGGTGGAGTTTTATAGGAACGGAATAGATGCCAAGCTTCTTTATCGGTTCCTCGAGCATGATCTTCCTCCGATTCACTTCAATACCTTCGTTCTTTAAGCCCTCTTCAATATCCATAGTTGTAACTGAACCAAAAAGCTTGTCTTCCTCCCCAGCCTGCTTAGATATAGTACACGAGATATCTTCTATTCTTTCAGCAAGCTTTTCAGCATACTTTTTTGTCCTGTCAACTCTATCCCTAGTTAATTTCTTTTGGAGTTCTAGGGTCTTAACATTTTTTTTTGTGGCTTCTAATGCCTTTCCCTGTGGGATGAGATAGTTTCTTGCATGTCCATCAGCAACCTTAATCACATCCCCGATCTTACCAAGCGATGAAATCTCTTCTAACAAAACAACCTTCACAACTCGCCTCCATTTAAATCTGATAACCCCTGTTTTTTAATCTTCTAAAATCAGCCCACACATCAAATAATCCTACTCCGATTACAATTAACATAAAGAGTTGTTGAATAACTATCAACATATAACCCAGGGTTCTCAAAAAAAAAGGTATATTCTTCTTATGAAAGAAGTAAGATACAATTGCGATACCTTGAAAGAAGAATACACACAGACAGATTATCAACATATTGAGACCAATGCTGCTTATCGTTAAACCCTTCGATAGCAAAAGAAGCCCTCCAAGTATTACTCCCCAAACCAGAATATCAGGGGCTTGCCATGTAGAGAGGTCGCCAAATTCAGGCAACCTGATTTTCCCTGTTTTATTGAGTGCCTTTGCGAGGAGAAGGTTCATCCAAACAATAAGGACCGTTCCAACGACTATAAAGGATGGAAATGCCCGGATTAAAAAATCTGCCACGTCTTTTTTAAATAATTCTCTCTGTTCTGCTGACATTCCCAATCCCTGGTAGAGACGGACAGCTTGATTCACGCTTTCATTGATCTGTTGTACAACAAAATGCCATGGATTTACCATTTTGATCGAACTATAAAGGTACACAAGTATTGCCCCAACTCCTAGGATAATAAAGACAGAGTATGCAACTGTCTTTTCAATCGAAAGGTTTCTTTGTAATATGTCAGAAAAGACGAGGCCAATAACCCCAAGCTCAATCAATAAAAAAATCTCTAATGCTCCTTGAGAAGGACCCAAAAAACATATGGCTATTGTTAATGCAATAAGAGTAATAAATATGCACAGTACTCTTCCCAGCTTTTGATGATAAAATAATATCGGCAATGGTACAAAAACACTTATAATGATACCCAGGAAAGGAATAATTACAAATGCAAGGAAAAACAGGATGGTAATTATAACACCATTTAAAATATCTCTTTTGTAATCTTCTTTTAGATCCTTAAACAATAAAAAACAATCCCTATTTTACAAAAATCAGGTTAACCTACATCCCTATATTGACTAAAACTCATTGTTTTAGCGAGCAAATGTTGTAGTAAAAGGCAATAAAGCAATACATCTTGCCCTTTTGATGGCCATTGTAACTTTCCTTTGATGTTTCGCACAATTCCCAGAGATCCTTCTGGGAATTATTTTACCCCTTTCCGTTGTAAATTGACTGAGAGTTTGATAGTCCTTATAATCGATCTTCAAAGAGCTATCCGCACAAAATCGGCACACTTTACGCCTAATAAAGGTTCGTCTTCCTCCTCTTCTTTGATATGCCATCTATCCCTCCAAAAAAATTAGTCAACCTGAGCATCTCTTTTTTCAGTATGCTCTTCAACTTTCTCTTCTTTTTCTGTCTCTTCTTTTTCTGCTTCCTCTTTTTCTGCTTCCTCTTTTGCTAAGTCCAGTTCAGAAAATTTATCAATTCTCACTGTTAAATACTTTAAAACCCTATCATCGAGCCTTAGGATTCTTTCCAACTCAGTAGTCAATTTATGATCACCAAAAAAATTAAAAAGGACATAGTTCCCTTTCGTCTTCTTTTTGATCCTATAGGCAAGCTTCTTTTTCCCCCATTTCTCTATTTTGATAATTTTGCAACCAAATTCTTCTACTATTCCTGTAAGCCTTTGTATAACGCTATCTGCATCCTCATCAGGAATATCAGGATCCAATATAAAGATCGTCTCATAACCTCTCACTAACTCCCTCCTTCCGGCTTTTAGCCCTAATTAATTTAGAGCAAGGAACTTTTTTTATCAATCCATAAAAAAGAGAATATCCAAATTACTGATAAGTTATCTCTTTTCTCAACTTTATTTCTTCAATTATATTTTCTAAATCAATCTCCTCTTGAATGTGCTCTTCCATATTTCTTAAGACAGCCTTTCCTGCTGCAAGTTCATCTTCACCGATGATTATTACAAATCTGGTCTTTAGGGTATTAGCAAACCTCATCTGGCTCTTTAAGCTTCTCTCCTGATAGTCCATCTCTGTTTTAATCCCCATGATTCTAAATCTGTTCGATAATTGCAAGGCTTTATCCTTAGCTGAGTTCCCAATATAAGCGATAAAAACATATGGAGGATTCGCATAATCTTCTTGGTTTGTAAAAAGGGAGATTAATCTTTCCAATCCAATAGCAAATCCTAAACCAGGCATGTCAGGGCCGCCCAAGTCCTTAATCAGTCCATCATATCTTCCCCCAGCAGCGATTGCATTTTGGGCTCCTAATTTATCCGTTACAACCTCAAAAGTTGTCCTATGATAATAGTCTAGTCCTCTTACCAACCGAGGGTTTATCTTATAAATTATACCTAAATGGCTAAGGTTTCTTTTTACATCTTTGAAGTTCATCTCACAACTGTGGCAAATATAATCGAGTATACTGGGTCCTGATGAGGTAATCTCTTTACAGACTTTGTTTTTACAGTCAAAGGTTCTCAAAGGATTAAAGTGAATCCTTCGCCTGCAATCTTCACATAATTCAGATGATTTATCCTGTAAAAACCCTCTTAATTCATCTATGTAATCTGCCCTACAGTCAAAACAGCCCAGTGAATTAATTTGAAGCTCAATCTCAGTTACTTTTATCTCAGTTAAAAAATGGCTTAATAAAGCCATTATTTCAGCATCTATGATGGGATCGGCAGTCCCTAAAACTTCAACATTTATTTGGTGAAATTGTCGATAACGACCTCTTTGTGGTCTTTCATACCGAAACATTGGGCCAACAAAGTAGAGTTTCATCACCCTGTTATTCTCATAGAGTCTGTGTTCAATGTATGCCCTGGCAACCGAAGCAGTAGCCTCAGGTCGTAAAGCGATCGACTCTCCCTTCCTATCATTAAAGGTATACATCTCCTTTTCGATGATGTCTGTACTTTCGCCAATACTTCGGGTAAACAATTCTGTCTTCTCCGCAATAGGGATCTTTATTTCTGCAAATCCAAAATCATCAAAAATCTTCCTTGCCTTGGCTTCAACAAAATGCCATTTTTCAACTTCACCAGGCAATATATCATGAAACCCTCTTATCGCTTTTATCATTTACTGAACCATCCCAGAACTACGAAGTGTATTTTAATCGAAATGACTGATGAATGAAATTATACGCTAGAACTTATAAAAGTCAATAGCAAACTTGGTTGCTTATAAAATCCATTCGTACTTATATCTCATATTCGCGTAGAATCACTCCGCTTCTGTCATGAAATCTATAAGTTCTGTCCCAGATTAAGGATTCTGTAATCGCACTTAATAAAATATGCTGCTCAGTCGAATTCCCCATGCAGATTCGTAAAACGAAGCTCCATGCACAGGTTGAAGAGATTCTGAAAAATATACATTTATAGATGGACACGAGTAAAAAAATGAATTGACCTCAATTCCCTTGTCTGTTAATATCAAAATGATAATTAAAAGACCAATTTGATAGTTATGAACAGAGAACCTATGGATTTAAAAAAACAAGAATCTTTTCTAGAAATTCTCGTAAATAGTTCTGTAGACGCTTTTATTGCAACTGACATGCACGGTGTAATAACCCTTTTCAGTAAAGGCGCTGAGAGCATATTCGGGTCATCTGCTGAGGAAGTTCTAGGAACTAAGATCGCCCAATACTATCTCAATGGGAAAGAAGAAGCAAAAAAGATTATGAATACACTCAATGAAAAGGGGAGTCTCCAGAATTACGAAACTGAGATGATTGTACGAAACAACAAGATAGTCACTATGAATCTCTCCGTGTCTTTACTTAAAGACAGTAAAGGAGAATTAATAGGGACGCTGGGAGTAGGAAAAGACTTTACGGAGTTTAAACGAATAGAGCGACAACTTCAACAATCTGAAAAATTGGCTACTGTTGGCGAACTGGCCGCTGGAATCGCCCATGAAATCGGAACTCCGTTAAATGTGATCGTTGGTACTGCTGAGTTTCTCATGATGGAAACAGATGAGGATGACCCCAAAAATGATGATCTACGCATTATCATTTCACAAGCAGAACATATAACCAAATTAGTACAGCAGCTATTAAATTTTTCTCGATACAACAAACCCGAATTTAAAACAATAGACATCAATACCCTTATCAACGATGTATTAAGACTGACAGATCATCAGATAACAAAGGAGGAAATCAAGGTTATCACTGACCTGCAACCAGACATACCACCAATAATAGGAGATGATAACCAACTTCAGCAAGTTTTTATAAATATAATCGTAAATGCAATACACGCAATGCCACAAGGGGGGACTTTGACAATATCGACAAGCTTGATTTACCCGAATCTCTCATCTGCAAATAACAATACCTTCGTAGAGATTCGCATCTCCGACACGGGTTGTGGGATCCCTCATCAAAATATTCAAAAGATATTCGACCCCTTCTTTACAACCAAAGATATCGATAAAGGAACCGGCCTCGGATTGACTGTGAGTCATCGTATAATCGAAGATCATGACGGGATAATCGATGTATTAAGTCACGTTGATGAAGGAACATGCTTTTCTGTAAGGTTACCTATTCAAATTCATGAGGATACTGATGGTAAATACTGCGGATGAAAAAATACTAGTGGTCGAAGATGAAGTACGGATGCGAAACCTTCTAAAAAGGATTTTAACAAAGCAGGGATTCTCTGTACACACTTCTCCCAATGGGATGGATGCCCTTAACAAATTGGATGAAATCCCCTTTGATGTCATTATAACAGACATAAAGATGCCGGAAATGAACGGCATGGAGCTTTTAAAGACGGTTAAAGAAACGAGAAAAGATATTTATATCATTATAATGACTGCTTTTGGCTCAATTGGCTCAGCAGTTAAGGCCATGAAAGAAGGGGCATACGATTATATTACAAAGCCTTTTAAGATGGATGAAATATCGATTGTCATTAAGAAGGCCTTAGAGGAAAAGAGGCTTCGTTATGAGGTGGAATCCCTTCGTAAAGAGGTGAGCGGCAAATACAAATTTGACAATATTATTGGCAAAAGCAAGGCAATGCAAGATGTATTCGAGTTAATAAAACGAGTCTCTAACAGCAAAAGTACCGTCTTGATATGCGGCAAGAGTGGAACAGGGAAGGAACTGGTAGCAAAAGCAGTTCACTATAACAGCCCCAGAAAAAACGGTTCATTTGTTGCTGTTAATTGTGGTGCCATACCTGAAACACTTCTTGAGAGCGAGCTATTTGGCCATGTAAAAGGAGCCTTTACAGGAGCAATCGCTACAAGAAAGGGGCTGTTTGAGGAAGCAAATGGAGGGACGATATTTTTGGATGAAATCGGAGACCTTTCTCCTTCAATGCAAGTTAAACTTCTGAGGGTTCTGCAAGAAAGAGAAATAAAACGAGTAGGAGGAACAGAAAACATTAAGGTCGATATTCGTTTGATTGCAGCGACTCACCAAGACCTGGAAGAGGCATTGAAGAGAGGTAAGTTTAGAGAGGATCTTTTTTACCGTTTAAATGTGATAACTATAAATTTACCAGAATTAAAAAAACGTCAGGATGACATCCCTCTATTAGCGAATCATTTTTTAGAAAAATATACACAAGATGAGGGGGACGGGGTTACGTCCATTTCCAAAGAGGCAATGAGCCTGCTTATGAACTACAACTGGCAAGGGAATGTAAGAGAACTGGAAAACGTAATTGAAAGAGCTATAGCCCTTGGTACTCATCGTACGATACTACCCGAAGATCTCCCGGCAAACATCAGAAATGGCAAAAAGCTGTTCATAATAAAAGACACTCCGGATGAAATTGCAACAATAAGTGAGCTGGAAAAGAATCATATTGCAAGAATATTAGAGAAGACAAGAGGCCATAAGGTAAATACAGCAAAAATTTTAGGGATCGGCAGAAAAACACTCTATAGGAAAATAAAGAAGTATAAACTTGAATATTAAGTATTCGCCTTAGGCTCTCTATTAATCATTCCTATACATAAATTAGCTATTTTTGAACTTAAGGAAGGCGAAAGTTTAAACCCTCCATTCAAATCCGCCCCTTTAAACTACGCATAATGCATTTAATTTAATTGGTTAGCCATTTCTAAAATGTTCGTGAAAGACCATCCAAATAATCATAGATTCAACATTTACATTAGATTCAAATTTTAATCGTAACGTCAGTATACTATTGGTAAATACCTTATTAGCCATAAAGAGTTATTAAATAAAGACTTCGCGTAAACCAGGAGTAAATATGTTAGAGGTGATCTTTCGATGTATCACAGATGAGGCTTTTTTCAAAGAGGTTATACTTGGATTCTCCAACGTCGCTTTATTTATTTTCATTGTTTTATGTATCTTCGTTTTGTCGAAAGGTGCGGACTGGATGATCGACGGTGTTATTGTTCTTGCCCGTAAGACAGGCTTACCGAAGATAGTAATCGGTGCAACAGTTATCTCTCTAGGAACGACCACACCAGAGATGTTTGTCTCTGTCATGGCTGCCTGGATGGGCAATCCCGGTCTTGCGCTGGGAAACGGAGTTGGATCGATCATCGCCGATACAGGCCTTATTTTTGGCCTGACTTGTTTACTCACTGTTACACCAATAAACCGCTTTATTCTCAATCGTCAGGGGTGGATACAGGTTGGATCTGCGACTCTACTCGTAATAATCTCACTGATCGCCTTAGTGAAGATGGAAGGACAGCCAGTACTCAACCGATGGGTAGGGTTTCTCTTCCTTTTTCTTCTTGGATGTTTTTTGTATGCTTCCTATTATTGGGCTATGAAGGCAACGGAAACAGATGACCAAGAAACGTGCGAATCTGAAACATTCAGTCTAAAAAGATGCTGGCTCATGGTAATAGGGGGTTTATCAATGGTTGTTGTTAGCGCCTGGATGTTGGTCCCCTGTGCTTGTGAGATTGCAAAAAGAATGGGCGTGCCAGAGGATGTGATTGCTGCAACTATGGTGGCCTTTGGCACCTCATTACCGGAACTCATCACAGCGTTTGCTGCTGTTCGCAAAGGTCATCCAGAAATAACCATAGGAAATGTCGTTGGCGCCGATATACTCAACTGCCTCTTTGTCATAGGTGCTGCTGCTGCAACCAGGCCTCTTTATATTCCACCAAATTTTTTTAAATTCCACTTTCCTGCAATGATTATTATCCTGTATTCTTTTCGTATATTCATATTTATAAATAGAGATGATCGTTTTAGAAGGTGGCAGGGGGGTTGGCTTTTTGGCATCTATCTGGTATATATAATACTCCAATATTCTCTCAATATCGGTGAATAAAAAACAAACAAATACACATACTGGAGAAAAGATATGATTGAGATCACAAATAGAGATATTGATCCAAAAAACATGTTTGACGTAATGAAAAAAAAGACATCCGGATCTGTCGTCTTTCATTATGCTATTGTAAAAGCAAAAGACTCAGAAAAGAAAACCCTCTCTCTCAATTTCAAGGTGAAGGGTGACCTTGAAGGTGAGATGATGGATTTGGAAAGAAATCTTCGAAAAAGATGGCCAGTAGAAGACGTTTTGTTAATTCGTAGGATTGGGGAGTTGGCAGTGGGAGATATTATTTCTCTGGCAGCTGCATCAGCAGAACACAGAGATTCAGCCTTTGGTCTTTGTCAAGAGGCGATAGACTGTTTTAAGAAGATGCGATATATCCATAAAGAAGAAATATTTGAGGACAATTAGTATCCATGCAGAAATGAGCAATTTTGTTCAAGGTCAAGGAAGGCTAAGATTTTAACCGAAGTTTATTTTTTGTATATGAAGGGGCATAGTACGATGCCCTTTACATCTGAACCTGACAACGAGATTGAACAAAAGAGCCATGGATGGTCACTCCCTAAAGAGAAACAATGAAGATCGGTTCACACCAATTCAACCGTGTTGAGTTTGCCGGTTCACTCGGAGATCTGGGAACACTGATTCCTCTCGCTTTGGGATTGATCTTAATTACTGGGCTCAGCCTCACCCCTGTTCTTCTTATCATTGGCCTTTTTTATATATCGATTGGAATATACTACCGACTTCCAATTCCGGTGCAGCCTCTTAAGTTAGTCGCTGCCATTGCAATCGCCTTTCCTGATAAGGTAACTGGGCATATGATTGCAGCAACCGGATTCATCTTTGGCAGCACCCTTTTGCTCCTTGTATGGACAGGTTTCATTGACTGGATAGTAAGGTTTTTTACCAAGCCCATTATCCGGGGCATTCAATTTGGCCTGGGTCTTATCCTCATAACCAAAGGAATCGGCTTTATACAAAATACAAATCTCTTTATCCATGAAGAAAATGCTACCAATATACTTGGAGGAATCCATATCAACCCTCTCATTGGAATCCTCGGTTTTATTGTAACCCTCTTCTTACTCCCCAGCAAGCGTTTCCCGGCCGCTTTGATTATTGTAGCTGCCGGAGTAATAATCGGCATCTTTTTTGGCGCATTTAAAGGTATAGTATTCGATCTTGGACCTACACTTATAGAGTTCACCCTCCCGTCCTCAGAGGATTTCGTAAATGCTCTTTTCCTTCTCGTCATTCCCCAGATCCCATTAACCCTTGGAAACGCAATAATAGGAACCACCGATGCGGTCCAAAATCTGTTTGGAGATACAAAAAGAGCAACTCACCGCGGATTTGCCACAAGCATGGGGCTTGTAAACATCGGTGTTGGCTTTCTATCCGGCATGCCTGTCTGCCATGGAGCTGGGGGTCTTGCCGCTCATTATCGTTTCGGGGCAAGAACCGGCGGCTCTAATATAATGATTGGGATTCTATTTGTTATTATCGCACTTGCATTTGGGAAGGTTGGGATTCATCTTCTATCTGCAATCCCCAATTCAGTTCTTGGAGTTCTCCTACTCTTTGCTGGTTTGGAACTAGCATTGCTTATAAAGGATATAAAAGAGAGGAACGATCTCTTTGTCGTCTTTTTAATTGCGGGGATAAGCCTTGCAACGAGCAATATGGGAATGGCCTTTATTGCTGGAATCCTTATCGAAAGAATAATACAGCTCAAAAAATTAAAGGTATAAATGGCTGTTGCCCAAATCCCGATTCATCCTGGGACAGAGCCGATAGTTATTTTATCATTTGAATATCAACCATCCGACCTTTGGCAACATTCGTTCCATAGTCAGGATCTTCCTTACAAAAAAAGCACTGTCTGACGCATTTGGATGTTTAATTACGCCCCTTTCAAATTTAATAACCGGATTCTTTCTCCTACTTTTTCTTTGATCTCATTTCCTTTTTCCCAGTCTTCAATTTCACCTTCTACGACTTTAAATACTGGATTCACTTCTATTTCATTACTTTTGTAAAACAATTCATACTTTCCCTTGTCTCTTGAATACAATTTTTTCTTTAAATGGTTTCGTTCAAATTCCAGTTGTCCTTTGTGGACCGCTATTTTGACAATTTCGATATTCTTTTCAGAAATCTTTCCTCTATCAAAATGATACCCCCTTTTTTTTGCCTCTTGATATACCCCCTCTAAAAACAAACCAATTGCTCCGATTGGATTTTCAGTATCTTTAAATCTTCTTAGCTGAGGATGATTCTTATAGGCCTTTGTACCACCTTCTAAAACCTTCTGAGCTAAAAGGCCTTCCCGCCACAATGCAACCAATCCTTTTTGATCTAAATATTTCGGATGGACACTCCATAATCTCATTTTGTCAAAGCCTTGATCATACCAACCGGTTATAAAAAGCAAAGTATTTGCCGAGGGCTATTCCATTGCTTTTTCGGTGGTCTTTTTTGAAGTGTTTATTCAATTCCTAACCAGGTCTTAGCGATGTGAAGATCTCCAAAGACAATAACGCCCTGTGGAGTGTGTAATGTGGCCATAGTCTCATAGAATTTTGCCAAGTCCCATGCGTGAGTATCTGAGTAATGCACAACAATAGCACAACGATGGGGTCGAGATAGTTTATTAAATTTTACCCTTTGTTCATTAAGAAGTTTTGAGAAATCATCTTTTGAAATATTTTTAAGAGCACCGCATCGTATTTCTAACAGTTCTGATACCGGCGGCTGGATCCTGTCATCGACTGCATGTGCAACTTCATATTCAATAAGCTCTTGGCTCGTCACTAAATCGGTAACGATCGCATGGATGAAATGCCCATTATGAGAAACCCGATATTCGATAGACATGTTATCCTCCTTTTTCCCTCTTAACGGGCTGTTGCCCAAATCTGTTTTGAGGTTTTTTCAGTAATTCTTAAAATCTGATAGCCCCTAACTTATTGATTTTATCGGAGCCGAATACTTAAAAAATTTGAGTTATCTCCAAAATTTGCTTTGGGCAATAAGCCGTTAAAGACCTATTTTGACATCTTCAACTCTATGCCCCTGACTGGCAAAATCCAGTCCTTGGAAGAAGTCTTGGAAGAAGTCTACACACTCATCAGCTTCTCTTTGATAACTGTGTGATGAGTGTTTATTAAAAGAAATCGGGTTCTATGAGGAAAGGTCACGAACGAGTCTCCGATACATAAATGGAGGAATTTCTTCTCTGATCAAGTCCGCATGAGAGCTTATGCCGAGGCGCATATCGTGGAACATCGCTGGCGGAAACCTCAGGAGAATTCAGCGCTGTGGAAAGGACCCATTTGTGTATCGACACATACAAACACACATATATATAGATAGATAACTTTTTCACTTTTGTCAATCTTATATGCGATTTATCCTTGAAAGTATCATCTGATTTGGATAATATATTTTGTAAATAGGTGACTAAAAAAATGAAAAAAAGGCAGAGACTGAGCGAAAAAATACTGAAGGTGAATCCAAGGGTAGCGGATGGATATTACTCTGATAAGTACTTCAATAGGACCAAAGAGATACTGAAAAAAGACAATTACCATCCGATTGTACGTATGCAGATATTCCAAAAAAACGATGATACATGCATTTGTGGAATAGATGAAGCGATAGGAATAATCAAAGAGGCATTAGGGCCTGAATTGAAGAACCTTAAGATAAGGGCCCTATATGATGGAGATATAGTAAGAGCATGGGAAACAGTAATGACAATCGAAGGGGATTACAGTATTTTCGCTCATTTAGAAACGGTCTATCTTGGAGCACTTGCAAGGAGGACGAAAGTAGCAACAAATGTGTACAGATGTGTAAGAGAGGCAAAAGACAAGGCCCTGCTCTTCTTCCCGGCAAGGTTCGATGTTTATCAAGTACAATCAGGTGATGGGTATGCATACAAGGTGGGTAGAGAAGCTGCAGAGGCTGCATTGGGAGGAGTGTCCACCGATGCTCAAGGACAATGGTGGGGAAGTTTAGGACTGGGAACTGTACCTCATGGGCTAATCGCAGCATATACTGGAGACACTACAAAGGCAACTCTCAAATTTGCAGAAAAAATCGATGTGGAGGTAAGGCGGATCGCTCTGGTTGACTACGATAATGATTGTGTGAAGACCACCTTGGAAGTATCTGGAGCAATGTGGGAAAAATATAAAGAAACAAATGATGAGAGGTACAGGTTATGGGGAGTGAGACTCGATACAAGCACAAATATGGTTGATGAGAGTTTGAAACACGTGAAAGGATCGTTCGATCTTACAGGCGTAAATGAACAACTCGTATGGAATGTAAGAAAGGCCCTGGATCAAAGAGCCCAAAGAGGTGACGACAAAGAGGAGAGGTACTTTCATGATATCGGAATCGTCGTCAGTGGAGGTTTCAATGCAATGAAGATTAAGCAGTTTGAAAAAGAGAAGGTTCCTGTAATTGCCTATGGAGTAGGATCCAGCCTTTTTAAAGGAAATTTCGACTATACAGCAGATATTGTTCAGATATTCAAGGATAATGAATGGCAGCATAATGCGAAAAAAGGAAGAAAGTATAATCCGAACACAAGGCTTGAAGATGTTATTTAATCGAATACACAAAAATTACCAAAATGATACAAAGATGAAAACCATAGCAAAGGGATATTCATAATGGAGAGGATATTTTTCGACGTTGACACGCAGAAGGATTTCATACATAAGGACGGTGCATCACCTGTACCTCATGCAGAGGCTTTGATACCGAATTTAAAGAGACTGACAGATTACGCTGTAAAGAACGATATTACAATCATCGGCAGTGTTGACAGGCATTTTAGAAGTGATCCAGAACTCATAATTAACGGAGGACAATTCCCAGAGCACTGTATGGATGGAACAATTGGACAAAAGAAGATTCCAGAGACAACCACAAAAGACATCGTATTCATAAAAAACAAAGAATATGATAAAGAGTATCTCAATACAATAAAAAGACACAAACAGATCATATTTGAGAAACAGGCCTATAATGTTGAGAGCAACCGGAATTTCTTCAAATTAATGGGGTTAATGCAGTCAAAAACGGCATTTGTATACGGAGTTGCAACGGATTATTGTGTAAAGTCTGCGGCACTTTGTTTGAAAAAACTTGGTTTAGAAGTCTATCTGATTGAGGATGCCATAGAGGCGGTGAATATCAAACCAGACGATGGGAATAGGGCTTTGGAAATTATGGTGAACGCTGATATAAAGATGACAACGGCTAAAGATGTCTTGGAGGAAGTTGGAGATGAAACTCGATTATAAGCGTGTAACAGAGAATATTGAGGATTTTATCAAGGACAAGACAAGAGACTTCAAGGGAGGGGTAATTGGACTTTCAGGAGGTATTGATTCTACCGTGGTCGCTCATCTTGCCACAAGGGCAATAGGAAGACAAAGGATCTTAGGAGTATGCCTTCCTTACAAAGAACAGAACTACGAGGAAGGTGCAAGAGTTGCAGAAATACTGGGAATTGAATGTCTGATAAAGAATATCGCTCCTGCGGTAGATGCCAATATCACAGCAAATCCGGAGTTATATGACACCCCTTTGCAGAAAGGAAACCTCATGGCCAGAGAGAGGATGATAACTATCTATGCAATTGCAGGGAAGCATCAGATGATAGTCTTAGGGACAACAAACAAGACAGAGTTTGAACTAGGGTATTTTACTAAGTGGGGGGATGGCGGTGTTGATATAGAACCAATAGCAGATCTGTACAAGACAGAGGTATGGAAGATTGCCAGGTATCTAGGAGTACCAAAAGAGTATATAGAAAAAGCCCCAACCGCAGGACTATGGCAAGGACAAACAGATGAACAAGAATTAGGCTTTGACTACGAGACTATAGACAGAATCCTAAAAGGAGACAATGGCATTGAACTAAGCAAAGTAGAGAGAATCAATAAAATTAGGGAAGCTTCAATGCATAAGAAGGGTATGCCTGAATACGCAAAGATTAGATGACTTTGAAAATTGCTAAAATTAAGAGTTTTATTGTTTCGATAGGACTCTGTTTAATATTGACTTATATTATATGTATTTATATACTGGTATATTATGGATAAACTAGAACGTTTTTTCCTCGACCCGCAAAAAGGCCTTCACAGCCGATACGAAGTGTTGCGGGCTTTATGCGTCGAGAAGCTTCCAGCCGATCAAGTTGCGAAACGTTTTGGTTACACTGTAGATACAGTCAATGCCATGTTGCGTGAATTTGAAAAGGCTATAGATTCCGGGGGGAAACCCGACTTCTTTCACAAGTCAACATTAGGAATAAAACCAGAAACTACACAAGAAGCTGTAAAACCAATGGTAATTGCAGTACGCAAGAAATAAAAAACAACGCTCATTATAATCCGAACCAGAGAAATCTTTCTATAAAGTATCAGGATACTCAGCAAGAAACCGGTAGAGCGTCGCACGCCCCACCCCTAAAATCTTGGCAGCTTTTGACTTATTCCCTCCACTTTGAATCAATGCACTCTTCACAACTTCCCTATCCAACTTCCGTGATGGGCCTTTTGAAAACCGCGTTTTTTCCCATTTTTGTAGCTCTATTGGAAGATTTTCAGGCATAATCATCTGCCCTCTGGATCTTACGATAGCAAAACGGATAGCGCTTTGAAGCTCGCGAACGTTTCCAGGCCATGCATAGTCTTTTATAATGGCAAGTGCATCTTTAGACATCCCTGATGTCTTCTGTCCTTCTTTTATGGCTTCTTTAAGAAAGTGCTCAACTAAAAGTGGAATATCGCTTTTACGCTCTTTTAAAGATGGTAAATGAATGGGGACCACATTGATACGATAATAAAGATCATCTCGAAAATTATTCTTTTCAACCTCTCGTTTTAATTCTTTATTCGTTGCACTGATAATGCGTACGTCCACTGATATGGTTTTTTCACCACCTAGTCGTTCGAATGTCCCTTCTTGTAAAACTCTCAAAAGCTTTGCCTGAACGACCTTCGAAAGATCAGAGACCTCATCGAGAAAAAGGGTCCCTGTATGAGCCAGCTCAAACCTTCCTTTTTTGTCCCTTACTGCTCCGGAAAATGCCCCTTTCACATGCCCAAAAAGCTCACTTTCGAGGATCCCCTCCGGAAGTGCACCGCAGTTAACAGGAACAAATGGTTTTCCACCCCGTCTGCTTTCGTTATGTATTGCGGCTGCGACCAGTTCTTTCCCTGTCCCGGTTTCACCGGAGATATGAACAGGATAGTCTGAAGTGGCCAGCTCTCGTATCTGTCTATAAACCTGTAACATCTTGGGATCCCTGCCGATAATCCCAGCAAATCCGTTGAGTTCACCGTGTTGTATCTTTATCCCGACCAGATCCGTTACATCACGAAAAGCAGCAAGCACACCATCAAAGCGACCTTCGCCATCATACATACCAGTAACCTTCATCTCAATGCGCCGTGATTTTCCTTGCTTGGTTATGATATTGAGAGGATAATCTATATCCTCCCAGGAATCTAAAAAATCACTCTCACAAAAGGAACACCTCCCACCACAAAAAGGGGATCCAAATGCCTCATGACAATCATTCCCTAGCATCTCCTCTCTACAATATCCTGTTAGCTTCTCTGCAGCCCGATTAAAAAACAGTATATTTCTGTTTTTATCATGGGCGATAATCCCTTCTGTAAGGTTATCAAGGACGCCTTCCAAATTTATTCTCTCAACTGCATTATAATAGGATAAAGCAAGGTGAGACTCGATAAGCTCTTTAAAGAGACAAATCAACTGCTCATATTGTTCATTGTACCCATTCTCCTTTGAATCAAGCACACAGATCGTGCCAAATACATCCTGATCAGGCCATAAAAGTGGAAATCCCAAATAAGATATCATTCCTGACTTTATATCCGGTTTATCCTTCCAACGATTATCCTTTAAAGCATTTGTAATGAGAAGTTTCTCCTTACACTTTATTACTTCTTCACAGTAAAACCCATCAATAATCTCCTTTTTCCCCGCGTTGTACGGGTTGTTATTCGACTGACTTGAGCGAAGAAACTCAATATAGGGTAAATCGGCCCTCATAATCAAGGCAGCCGGAACCGCAATAATATCTGCCACAGTATCCACAATGCTTTGCCAGGAGTTGAATACTCGGTCATCGATACAGATGTCTTTCTTTTCGATCCGAGACTTCATAGTATACATCGATGAAAAGTGTTTTATCCCAGGATATTCGGATCTTTCTTGTTTCATTGATTGCCTTCCATAAATGTTTCATAAACCGGCCCCATCCGATCGTTTTACATGCAGCAGAAATTTTGAAACTCAATTATGAACCACACATTGACGTGGGGGGGAGGAGGCTACTCAGTTACTTGTTATACGTAAAGCCTTTTTACAAACCCCTATTCGCCGAAAAGCCTCTAATACATACAAAAGCATTACCTTATGACAAACTGTATTTCATAAAAAGCAAACGAATAACTCATTCGTCAATGACTTAAAAGCATAATTCAAATTAGTTTCAAAATTTCTGATACGATGTTAAAAACAAAAGAAAATGTCCGTTAACCATATTCTAAACTATTTAAAAAATCACTCTGATCTACTTCTTTTCGGATTCCTATACGGGTTAGGGCAAAATCGTACTTTACAGGGTCCTCTGGAGAAATTTTTTTAAAGGCTGCTGTTATCTCAAAAGCGGTTTGCATATCCGCCTGTTTCCTTTTTGTCAGTCTGAGTGCGCGGGAAATACTGTACATATGGGTATCAAGGGGAATGATAAGCTTCGATGAAGGCACTCTATCCCAACCTCCTGGATCTACATTATCCTTTCTCACCATCCAGCGAAGGAAAAGGTTTAAGCGTTTGCAGGCACTCCCCTTCATTGGACAGGGGATAAGGCTTGTGTATTCGATATCCCTTCCTCTATAAAGTTCCTTTACAAAAGCTGAAATCGCAGGGATAACCGTATCATCGTGATCGGCCATTCCCTTTAAGAAGCATCCATAAAGGGAACCGTATCTCTCAATAACACGTTTTGTACCAAAGAGCAGAGAAGCTAAATCTTCACCGGTCGTAAATCTATGTTTAAATTTTACAAAGGTTTCAAAAACTAATTCTCGCGAAGAATATCTCAGAAAGGCTGAGGGGGAAGGTTGCATTTGTTGAAGTACAAAAAAAGTGCTTTTCAGTATTTGAGCAACTCTTCCATAAGCAAGAGATGAAGCAACAAGACCAGCTATCTCACGGTCTTCCAGATCTTGATAATTGTATAAAAACTCCAGTGGATCAGGATGAACAAAATCTCTTTGGTTATACCTTAAATAAAGCTCATCAAATGCTTCTCTCTTCCCAGTAAGCTCCATACAATGAACCTTTTAAAAAGAACCCGGAATCAGCACAAAAAACTTTACTCTTTTTTATAAAGAGGTGACATCTTTCTTAATGTTTTCACTGCATCGCCTAATACATCCAAAAACCGATCGATTTCTTCCTCTTTCGTCTCCTTACCAAAACTTATAACAAGAGTCCCCTGAGCATCAGCATACTCTCTCCCAATCGAAAGGAGTACATGCGAGGCCCTGAGTGCTCCAGATGCACATGCCGATCTGGTGGAAACCTCTATCTTTTCTTCATCCAACATCAAGACAATACTCTCACCCTCAATATACCTTACAGATACGGATACCAGATTCGGCAATGAAAGGTCTGGATGTCCATTGATGATTATATCCTCAATCCTCTCGTTTAATCCTTTGATAAGCTTTTCTTTTAACCTTTGAGTATGTGCCATACGAGATGACATCTCCTGAAATGCAATATCAGCTGCCACTCCCATGCCTATAATACCTATGAGATTTTCTGTACCAGCCCGCTTGCCATTCTCTTGTGCCCCTCCATCAAGCAATGGCCAAAGGCCTACTCCATGACGGATATACAGGCCTCCCACGCCTGATGGCCCATTAAACTGATTGGCAGAAAAGCTCAACAAATCTACACCCAAATCCTGCACATCAATATGAACAACACCCACAGAAGCAACACCATCAGAGTGAAAAATAACACCTTTCTCTTTTGTGATTTGTGCTATTTCTTTTATGGGTTGAATCGTCCCGATCTCATTGTTCCCATACATGATTGATACAAGAATGGTCTCCTTTTTAATCGCTTTGGCCACATCAGAAGGGTCTACCAAACCATGTTTATCTACAGGCACTGAAGCTACATGGTATCCCATCTTCATCAACCTGCGCATGCTCTTCAAAACCGCATTATGCTCGATATTAGAGGTGACAATATGTTTTCCCTTCTTCTCATTGGCAAGGGCGACCCCTTTTATAGCATGATTGATGGACTCAGTCCCGGATGATGTAAAGACAATCTCTTCTGGAAATGCGCTATTGATTAAAACGGCGACACTCTTTCTGGCTTTTTCGAGTACTTCAGTTGCCTGATCGCCCAAATTATGGGAACTGGAAGGATTACCATAATTCTCTTTTATAGCCTCAAACATAGCATTTTGGACCTCAGGTAATAAAGGATTCGCAGATATATAGTCCAAGTTTGTTACTTTCATTCAAAACCCTCCCCACTAAAATTCAGTGATCTTCACTGATTTCTCGCCCGCAATGAGAACAGAACTCTAATTGTTCATCCACATTACCATTACAATAAGGGCACTTACAAGTCTCTCCATGGGTATGCTCATGTTTGTCTTCCGGTCTCTGTGGTCCCCGATCCTTGCCTGACATCTTATCCTCATAGTCCTTTATAGCGAGTTGAAGAGCATCAGCTCCTAGATTTGAGCAGTGGAGCTTGTTCTTTGGAAGACCTTCAAGGGCTTCAGCTACAGATTTATTAGTAATCTTTTTGGCTTCTTCCAAAGTCTTTCCTTTGGCCATCTCCGTTAACATACTGGAGACAGCAATAGCAGCCCCACAACCAAAAGTCTGAAAGCTGATATCATCGATACGATTGTCCTTTACCTTAATATAAATATTCATCATATCACCGCAAACCGGATTCCCTACTTCTCCAATTCCATCTGCGTCCTTCATCTCACCCACATTTCGAGGATTCTTGAAGTGATCCTTTACCATCTCTGTATACATTTCTCTCACCTCCTATTAAAATGGAATATACGTTTAATGTTCATAATATTATTATAACTTTATTATCACAAATATAACAATCTTTTCTTTTTTGTAAAGTTGATAATATCATTTTTTATACCGCCCCATCAGCTCGGCTTTTTCAATGATGTGGTCTTTTATACTCTTCAATAGTTCTTTTTTCTTTATTCCAGGTTTTAGATCAAGCGCGCTATTCAAAGCATAAAGCCTAAAAAAATATCTGTGTGTCTTTCCTCCGGGTGGACATGGCCCACCATAACCAATCTTACGAAAACTGTTTTTACCTTGGACTCCGACCCCTTCGATTATCTTATCCTTCGCTATCCCCTCAGGCAGCTCATAGACATTTGACGATATACCATAAATCACCCAGTGAACCCATGTAATAAAGGGGGCGTCCGGATCATCGCAAATCAGAGCAAAGCTTTTTGTTCCCTGTGGAGACCCCGTCCAAGTTAATGGTGGTGAAATATTAACACCCTTGCATGTATACTTTTCAGGGATACTTTCACCGTGTTGGAAAGCAGTACTCTTTAACTCAAAAGCCATGGCATTTCCTCCATAAGTTAAGATGATTAACAATACGATACACATCATAAAAACAACATACCTAGACACAGCTACACCTCCAATCTTTTCTCCTTACACTAAAACGTTTTTTATAAGTCTAAAGCTTGCTTCAGGCAATTTCAAAACTCGCCAAATGGGGCCCAATCAATTGAAATCGCCCATCTTCCACTTCACCAAGACTTTTAACAAAAAACTTTTTGTTGACCGCTCAAAGGAATTTTTCTTTTTGGCAACAGACAGTATTTCCCATTACGGCAAGTACCATATCAAAAGGTAGCAATTAATTCAATGAGAAATCCTCTTTATAAATTATTCGTCCGATGAGTAATATTCAGTTTTTATGAAATCTTCTTGTAAATCCTTGACAATTGTTTAAGAAAAAATTAAGATACTCAACTAATATCTTCAACAAGGGAACTCAATTGAAGTATTTTTTGTGTGTATTCGGAATGGTATTGATTGTAGAGGGGTTGCCATATTTTGCTTTCCCTCAACAATTTAAAAACCTGATCCAGAAACTTCCGGCATTACCGGATAATCTTCTTCGCATATTCGGTTTTATCGCTATGGCTCTTGGTCTTCTCTTCATCTATATATCGAAAGGGATAGAACAATGAGAAAAAAACCTTTCGAGCTTGAAAATGAGAATAGAGGAATTTGATTATAGTCTTCCTGATGACTTTATTGCCCAGCAACCTTTAGAAGATAGAGATAAGTCTCGACTTCTGGTTGTAAAAAGGAAAGACGGAAGTGTAGAACATAGGATTTTCAACGAAATCCCGCAATATATGCAAAATGGGGATGTTTTGGTAATCAACAATACCAGAGTGATTCCTGCAAGGCTCTTTGGTACCAAAGAGACTGGAGGAAAGTGCGAGGTATTGACCCTTAGGCAACTGAGCAGATCATATATTGAAGACAATATTGAACTAAGCGAATGGGAATGTCTGATTAAGGCCTCAAAACATCCAAAAGAGGGCCAAAAAATATTCTTCAACGAATGTTGCCAAGGAAAGGTGATTAATAAACGCCCCAATGGAAAATCGGTTATTCGGTTTCAAACTAATGAAAATTTCGAAGATACCCTCAATAGGATTGGGAAGGTTCCCCTGCCCCCTTATATAAAAAGGAATGAGAAGCTCAGAGATTTCAAAGGAGATCTACAACGGTATCAGACTGTATATGCTAAGAAAAAGGGGGCCATTGCAGCACATACAGCAGGACTTCACTTCACAGAAGGCTTAATATCTGAGATCCAAAAAAAGGGTGTAAAAATCGTTCGCATCACAGTTCATATAGGGCTGGGGACATTTATGCCTATTCGAGTAAAGGATATTGAGAATCATGTACTCGAAGCGGAGTACTTTGAAATCAATCGAGAAGCAGCCTTTCTGATAAATGAAGCAGTTGTTGGGAAAAGGAAGATTATTTCAGTAGGAACAAGTACGACAAGGGCTCTTGAATCTGCTACTTATCAAGACAAATCAGTCAAACCCATGTCTGGGTTTACTTCTTTGTTCATATACAACGGTTATCAATTCAAGATCGTTGATGCATTGGTCACTAACTTTCACCAGCCCAAATCTACTCCATTACTTCTGGTATCCGCTTTTGGAGGCAAGGAAATTATCAAAGATACCTATAAAAGGGCAATTAAAGAAAAATACCGTTTTCTTAGTTACGGTGATGGGATGTTAATATTATAGGAGAAATGGGCTTTCAATTTAAGCTTCTAAAAAATGAGGCATATTCCGATGCAAGATTGGGCAAAGTCATTACAAGGCATGGAGAGTTTTCAACGCCCGCTTTTATGCCGGTCGGTACACAGGCAACGATAAAGTCTCTATCCCCAAATGAATTAGATAAAGTTGGAGCAGAGATTATAGCGAGTAATACATACCATCTTTACCTTCGTCCCGGACAAGAAACCATTCGAAAATTAGGTGGGTTACACAAATTTATGGGATGGGATCACCCTATTCTCACAGATAGTGGAGGGTTCCAGGTATTCAGCCTTTCAGCGCTTAGGAAAATTACAAAAGACGGGGTATGGTTTCAATCCCATATCGATGGCTCCAAGCATTTTATATCACCTGAAAAATCCATAGAGATTCAGGAGGCTTTAGGCTCGGATATAATGATGTGTTTTGATGAGTGTATCCCTTATCCGGCCTCTTATGACTATGCATTGAATTCTATTGAAATGACAACTAGTTGGGCTGAAAGGTGTAAGAAAATAAAAAAATCGAAAGATATTGCTCTTTTTGGTATTATCCAGGGTGGAATATTTGAGGACTTACGGGAAAAAAGTGCCAGATCAATCCTAGATATCGGATTCGATGGATATGCGATTGGTGGTCTTAGTGTGGGGGAAACCAAGTCAATGATGCACGATATAATAATGCACACTTTGCCTTTCTTGCCAAAGGACAGCCCCAGATACTTAATGGGTATCGGTACACCAGAAGATTTAGTGAAATATATTGGTCTTGGATTCGACATGTTTGATTGCGTAATGCCGACACGTAATGCCCGTAATGGAATGCTTTTTACTACAAAAGGGAAGATACTGATTAAAAACGCCAAGTATATCGACGATGATTCTCCTTTGGATGACAATTGCCAATGTTATACGTGTCAAAATTTCTCCAAGGGATACCTGAGGCACCTGCTTATGAGTAATGAAATACTATCGCCCAGGTTGAATACAATCCATAACCTGACCTATTATTTCACACTCATTAAAAAGGGGAAAGAGGCCATTCTAAACGATCGGTTCAGTGAGTTTCAAAAGGAATACTATGAATCAATCAATGAAACATAATTTCATATTCAGACAACAACCAAGGAGGTGATTTTTTGATTGATATTGCATATGCTATGGGTAGTGGTGGTACAGGTGAAGGTACTGCGGGTATAGTTACCTTCATTCCATTGATATTGATGTTTGTGATATTCTATTTTCTATTGATTCGACCCCAGCAAAAAAGGGCAAAAGAACACAGGGAGGTTCTTGCTAATCTCAAAAGGGGAGATACAGTAATAACAACAGGTGGTATTCACGGAAAAATCACAGGCTTGACAGACACGATCGTTACCTTGGAAATTGCAGATAAGGTAAGAGTGAAGGTTTCAAGAAACCAAATTTCAGGATTAAGCAACACCAACAGTAAAGGGTAAATAATTGATAGGAGGTGGTTAAAATCGGTTCAGATTATATTAAACGACTTTATTCTTTCTATTCTCCGTTTTATGACCTGATCTTCGGAAAGGTTATGGAGAATGGAAGGAAAAAGGCAATTGGCATGTTGAATGTTAAAAGAAATCAAAAGATTCTGGAGATCGGTGTTGGGACAGGTCTCACCCTTGATTTATATCCTCCATATTGTAAAATAATAGGAATCGACATATCTGAAAAGATGATCGAACAGGCAAAAAAGAGGATACCAAAACTCAAAAATAATAATAGAAGAATATCCTTCGAGGTAATGGATGCTCTTAATCTCGAATTTGAGGATGAAACCTTCGATGCAGTAATAGCTTCTTATGTGATTACCACAGTAAACGATCCTTTAAAGGCATGCCAGGAGATGAAAAGGGTATGTAAAAAAGGAGGACAGATTATCGTTGTGAATCATTCAAAGAGTGATAATGGATTCCTTGGTAAAGTAGAGGAATTTATCTCCCCCTTCTGCTGGAAGGTAGGGTTTGCAACGAATATAAATGTCGTAGAGCCATTGCGTTCAAGCGGGGTCGACATATATAAAACGATCACTGCAAAGCCATTCAAACTCTATAAGGTAATTCAAGGAGCCAGAGTGGAAAACTGAACAAACCAATTCAACCCACATCGCTTTTGAACAATGACAACAGTTTATCTTCTTAAAAGAGTCATTGAAGCTTGATGACAGTTTTCCATTTCATAGCGATAAAATGATTTGAAACTAGGAATTCTTTTCAAGGTAATGCAAGAGAAATAGATTGGGCGAAAGAGCTATGTCTGTATCGACTGTTCAAGTAAGTAAAAAATTTCCGCACGAAAAATCGGAGAAGGCAGATGTCGAATAACCTAGGATGGAGAGCTGCAGTAATAATTATAATCACTTTAATTGCTATAGTGTATCTTGCTCCTTCAATAATTGATTCATTACCGGGCTGGTGGCCGAAAAAGGAGATAAAACTAGGGCTAGACCTACAAGGGGGAACCCATCTCCTTTTAACGGTCGAGACAGACAAAGCACTGGAGAATGCTGTTGAAAGAAAAACATCAGACTTAAAAGAGAGCCTGAGAAAGGAAAGAATTCGATATACGAAGTTAGAAAGGGTCAATGATATTGAGATATTAGCTCAATTCCCAAGCGCTAATCACAAGGATAAATTCAGGGAATTTATTGAATCTGAATTTCCCAATCTAAATGAGCTGTCTGTGAAAGAGAAGGATGGAATATACTCCGTTAGATTGGAGCCTTCAGATGAGGAGATCGTTTCTATAGAAAGATATGCTGTTGATCAGGGGCTTGAAACGATTCGAAACCGAATTGATCAATTCGGTGTGAGTGAACCGATTATCCAGAAGCAGGGCGAAAAAAACATACTCGTACAGCTTCCAGGAATCAAAGATATAAAGCGGGCCAAGAATCTCATAGGAAAGACTGCCCTATTGGAATTCAAACTGGTTGATGATGAGCACAGCATTGAAGATGCACTCAAAGGAAACGTACCGATTGGGGATCAGATCTTATATCAGAGAACCACTGATAAACTCACTGAAAGAAAGATCAAAAGACCTTTTTTACTCAAGAAGAAGACCCTGATGACCGGTGATGTCATCACCAATGCAAGGGTTCAGATTGACAGCCAGTTCAATACACCTTATGTGACATTAGAGTTCGACAGGCGAGGTAAACGGCTGTTCGACAGAATCACGACTGCAAATGTAAACAAACGTCTTGCCATCGTATTGGACAATAATGTCTACTCCGCCCCGGAGATACAAGAGAGAATTTCCGGAGGCCGTGCTCAAATTACAGGTGCGTTTACCATCGAAGAGGCCCACGACCTTGCTATTGTACTGCGCGCAGGTTCCCTTCCAGCACCTGTAACATACAGTGAAGAGAGGACTGTGGGACCGTCTTTGGGCAGGGACTCGATCCATAATGGAATTATATCTATCACCATCGGCGGTATTGCTGTCAT
>JAXHVA010000039.1:0-41504 GCA_034189035.1 Thermodesulfobacteriota bacterium | reverse complement strand
AACATTCTTGATCAACCTGGAAAAACGGTAAAAACTATCTTATGAAAAACTAAATCCGTAGTGCCAAAATGGCAATTATCAAAGACGTATACTCTTGATTCTAAAAGATGTTTTTTTTTTTTGAAATCATGAAGTTGGGTTGTAAAAAATCTTGGTGTTGACTATTATAAATCTAAGGAAAGAAACCTGAAGATCGTGTATTGCTCCCTTACTGGCTACAGGCAAGACGGCCCGTATCATGATATGCCAGAACACGATCTCAATTATATATCCATCCCTGGCATATTGAGCCTCATTGCCCGGAAAGACGGTCCTCCGAGCATACCGAGTAATTTGATGCTTGACTATACTGGTGGGGGTATGCATGCTGCCCTTGGTATCCTGGCAGCGCTTATAGTACGGGAAAGAACCGGGAAAGGACAGTTCGTTGATATTGCCATGGTCGATGGTGTCCTCTCCATGTTGGGCTGTGAATTTTCCATGTACTTATCGAACGGAATCCTTCCAAAAAGGGGAGGAGGTCTATTAACAGGCTCCCTATAATGTATACGAGACAAAGGATGGAAAGTATATCAGTGTTGCTTGCCTTGAGCCCATATCCTGGGAAAACCTGTGCAAAATACTGGGCAGAGAAGACCTAATTACGTAGCAACGAAATGAGCAGAAAAAAGGCGAAATATTCTCCGCATTCGGTGAGATCTTCCGCACCAAAACGAGAGATGAATGGCTTGAAATCCTGAAACAAACGGATTCGTGTGTTGCCCCTGTGAATACCCTTGACGAGGTCCTGGCAGACCCTCAGATTCTCCATCGTAAGATGATCATGGGTATTGACTCTCCCGACTTGGGGAAAGTGAAGCAGGTGGGTATCTCAGTAAAGCTTTTTGAAACTCCTGGAGAGATCAGAACCCTGGCCCCTCTTCTGGGCCAACACACTGAAGAAGTCCTCCTGACCTGGGGTATCCAATGGATCATATTGCAAAGATGAGAGACAAGAAGGTAATCAAGTAGACTCCCCGGGAAGAAGGGTGGTCTTCAAAGCATCTTATCATGCGGAATTAAACTTCAAAGAGCGCAGGTATCCTGTTAACCTGCTTTCAAAATCAGCATCCCAGCCACCTCGGTACACGATCAACGAGGCGATTTCACTTGCCATGATGGCGGATTTAATCTTCTGTGGCAGCCTTTTCACTCGTGTCCTGTATCTTGGGTTGTCCCGGATGAACGCAGGCAGGTGATCCAGAAGCACTCTTTTGAAAGGCGATTGGTTCATCAGGTCTGGTCTTTCTTGGAAGAAGGCAAAGAGCTTTGTATAATGATCATTGATCTCTTTGCTTATAGAGTGGCTGATCTGTGTATAAAGAAGTCTTCCCTCGTTTTTACGATACCTCATAAAAATTAGGTTCGCTTCATCTTCAGCCCTTTTATCTAAAATGTTCAGTACGTCTTTCACATAGGCGTCTTTATTGCTGAAAAACTCCTTTTCTGTCATGAAGAGGTTGGCAATAATCTCGTAAGATGAAGAGATCACACCACACTTATTCGCCGAAGCGTCTCGGAGAACCACCATGCCACGGCGCTGAATTTCTTCCCGAGCCTCGGGTGTAATATAGGAATTCGCTCCTTCTATGATGATCCTTGATGTAGGTACGGAATTATTTTGAAATAGTCGTTGCCAGTTGTTTATGTCAATGGTCTCCGGTCTCCCACCACAGGGGAGGAAAAGATCCACTGGAACGGAAAAAATAAGATCGTCAAGTTGACTGTTCAACTCATCCTCAGTAACCCAGCTCTCTTCGATATTTGAAGGGGTACGGCTCACTTTCATGTATAACTCTCGTGAACCCTCCTGCTTGCGTTCTTTACGGAAAAGGATAAAACCTCCTCCATGGAGCATATCAGGATTGAAGTCAATCACATCGCGTTTCAAAACCAACCTGAGCAGCTCTTCTGTGTCTGCCCCCTCTGGGTCGTACAGTGCCCCAGACCCCGCTACGATACATTTGATTTTCACCTTTGGAAATCGTTCGATTAAAAAGCGTATACAATTTCCAGCCACATCACCATTGGTTCCTCCTGTGATTTTTACTGTAAAGATATCTCGATACATGTCCACACTAAGCTCCCTCATCCCAATCTCTGCAAACTTTATAACCCCTCTTGAGGTGACACCATACTCTTTGTGCTTTATGCCTGCATGCTTGCTCGATATGATCCCAGTACCAAGGATATACTCCCGTTTCACAGACTGCCGCGCAATATGTTCAATCATGAGATCATGCATATTTTCGTCAGGCCCTAATTCAATGGGTTCATCTTCTTTATAATAATCGATAACACGCTGGTTTTTGGCCTTTCCGCCCTCTGTGACAAAGATATCGAGAAAGGCATTAATAAATGCATATTGAAGTTTATAGAGTCTTTGTGTAACTGAGTCTTTGGATTTGCAATCCTGTGCGTCAAGGACTACGGTGAGCTTTGATCCCCCTTCGTAGATGTCTTTGTTCTTAAGGTGCTGGGTATGAGCGAGGACAAAGACCTCTCTGAAAAGGCTGTTCGTGTTTGTAATGTACTCATCCGGGTTCTTGCATATGATAGTGCGCCACCCACCCCTGGCAATGTCCGAAAATCCGATATGGTAACCCACTCCATACCGGCTATATAAGAAGGTGATTCTAAATGGAGTCTCTTGTGGCAGATCTGATGTAAATTCGGGGCTGAGTTCGCTCAGATACGCTGGATTGAGGCGAAACGATAATGCATGCTTCTCAGGCACAAAGAAATTCGTCTTTACAGTGTGACGGATAAATGAGATACAGGTTCGAAAGATCGTCTTCCTGATCTCGTCTAAGTACCTATATCCTGTATTGTATATATCAATGGCTTTCTGCGCTTCATTAATAGCCTTCCCATATGCACATTCCCTGTCATGTGTATCAGGATCGAATCTTTTCTGAAAGGCTTTTATAAGCATCAAAACGATATGCAAATGGGAATGAAACGCACTCTTTACTGTTTCCAAGGCAAAACGATCGGGGTGTGTATGCGCCAGACTTGTATGGCAGAACTCAATGAATGCATTGGTTAAAGAAGCTTCCTCTCCGGTCATCATCTGTTTTGAGACAAAGTCAGTATATGTATTACTAAAGAAGGACAATATCTGGGTATTGTATAGCTCTGTTTGTAACCTCTGGAAAAGATCGGAATCTTTTTCCATGAATTCACCGTCTCCTGGTGTAACGTAGAAGGTTCCCAAAAAGTATGGGTGGATCCCGGTGTTGATGATCAGGCTGTAAGAGCGCCTCACCCCGATGTCCAGACGTTGAAATACTTCGCTTACCTGCGTCATAAATCCCTTTTGCGGTGGGTTTCCTACAGAGAAGAGAAGACGGGACTCTTTGTGATGCCCTATGTATTCTGCCCTTTCCACGTCAAGGTAGAGTCCGTCATGTCTCTTGCCTTGTTCATAGAGCCATAGTACCCTGGCAATCCGATCGGATGGTGAAATTCGAACATAGGATTCGTTGTTACACCACAGAAGGCAAAGGTACTCATCCAACTTTTTAAGGTTGAAATCCGGATAGAGCCGTTTCATAGCTCCTAAAACGGCCTTCCGTGTCTCTTTAGAAACCTTTGCTTCGCCACGATCAGTGATTTCATCGTGGCTTTTCCGATCAAACTCAAATCTTTGAATCTCGAGTTGTTTATCAGTCTTTGGAAGGGATTCGTAAGAATGCGTCAATTCAGCATAGGAAATCTCTCGTTCCTGTAAGGTCTTCAATGTACCGTAGAGGGAGCCGGGGATATCGAGACAAGCTACAGTGAGCATTTTCCCCCGGTCTGTTAGGGTGATCTTTCGTTCATGGTTCACATCATGAAGCCGATATGCCAAATTTACGATTGCATCTGTCTGTTCTTTCATTGTGATGAAGAAATAAGGGTGTATATTTACGCAAAGCCAATCTAGATTTTCCATTGCCTTTTGACCCTGCTTCTTAAGCTCGCCTTGAATCTTTCTGAAAATGGTGACATCTTCGACTAATGACATTTGCCATCCTCGTTTTAAAGGGTTGTCAGCTGTCCCTGTTATTTACATATCCTACATTTCCCTTGGAATGTAGTCCATAATAAAAACTATATACCATGATCACGACACGGTCAAGCCAGAATGCTTCTAGAGTATCCATTAGATACTATGATAGATTTTGGTCTGAAAAATGTCTACTGATCTGTGCATACGTGGATTCCTGGAATGTGCCTGAATTTGGGCAGCAAAGTTATTGGCAGATATCAATCAGAGGGTGCTAAGGTTGCAGGTTCATACGCTCTTTTTGCAGGCTGTAAAACTCACCCAAGAAGCTGTTCAACATACGTTTCAAATCAAATGTGCAAATTAAAGGGCTATATTGCAAATAAGGTAACATAAAGAGATTTTCTATAGATTTTTAAGAGAGTAAGCTTAATGCCTCTGCTTCATTGAGATCATACCAGTTCCTGTATGCATCGGCTACTGCAAAAACAGGCAGACTGCTTATATCCGGACAGATAATCCTATCCACCTGAGGCTTGAGTCGTTGAAATGCTGAAAGAGATGAAGTCGGCACTGCAATAACAATACACTTGGCTCCTCTGCTCTTTACAGATTTCAACGCTGCTTCCATGGTAAAACCAGATGCAAGACCATCATCAACCAAGATAATTATCCGATCTTTTAAACACGGTAAGACTGCCTGATTCCCAAAGTATTTTTGCCTCGATCGAATACTCTGGTAAGCCTTCTCTCTTTGTTTCTCGATATCATCTTCACTCATGTGTAAGCTATCGATCAATCTCTGATTGAAAAGGACAAATCCGTCGGAGGTTAAAGCACCAAAACCAGCCTCCGTATTTGAGGGGATCTGCAACTTTCTTACAATCATCAAGTATAGATCAGCGTGAAGTTCTTTTGCTATAACACATGCAACAGGTACTCCTCCATTGGGAACCGCAAGTACTATAACACCTTTATCTTTATATTCCAAAAGCTCTGGTGCCAGCACTTTTCCCGCTTCGTTTCGGTCACGATATTTGGGACTCGGCCGTTTATAAAAGGCCATTTTATACTCTCCCGGGAATTTTAAGCATTCCTTATATTATCATTTTAGCAGAAGCACTTGCCAAAGGCAAGGCCGTAGGTGGGGAAAAAAGTTAACAAAATAGGAAGGCGCAGATCGTTCATGTAATATTTTCAGTCCTTGACGGTGAAGATTGTATGGGCTATTATATATGAACATATCGACAATTTCGAAGGGAGTCGAGTAACTTTTCATACAAACTGGGAAAAAGTATTTTTAGTCAAGCAATTGAGTAAGAGATGCTCTTTTAACAGGCTTGATTTTTTATATGAGGTGAGAATAAAAGATGCGTACAGGGGTTGCTAACCTTCCATTACACGGAGGCCGTGCACCTCGTTGGTTATTTCAACGCATGGTGAAACTGGCAAGGGTGATAGCGCTATCCATAGTTGAGGAGTTCGGTCCGGTTGCCTTTTTGCAGCGGATATCCGATCCTTTTTGGTTCCAGGCATTGGGTTGCATCCTTGGTTTTGACTGGCATTCAAGCGGCCTCACCACGACTACATGCGGTGCGCTGAAGGAAGGGCTAAAAGGTCTGGAGATGGATAGCGGCTTAATCATAGCAGGTGGTAAAGGCGCTGCCTCACGACGTACCCCTTTGGAACTGGAGACCGCAGGGCGATACATAAAGGTTGAACCGAATGGACTTATTCGACAAAGCCGACTGGTAGCCAAGGTAGATAGTGCCGCAGTGCAGGACGGTTATCAACTCTACCACCATGTCTTCATCTGCACACTCGATGGGGACTGGACTGTAATCCAACAAGGAATGAATGAGACGAATCGTCAGGCAAGGCGTTACCATTGGCTTTCATCGGAGGTGAACAGCTTCGTTTGTGAACCTCATAAAGCGGTATGTTCTCATGAGCAAGGTCTCTGCCTGAACCTGGTAGCCAAAGAGGGAGAGGCCAATCGTAAGGCTACTGCTCAAGTTACAGAACTTGGTCCTGATAATCTTGTAAAGGAGATCACCCGTTTAAAAAGCCTGAATCTGCCCAGTGAGCATAGAGTGTTTGCTCATGACATAGCGCCTGAAAGGCTCTATAGAATATTCGCAACTACCTATGAGCAGACACCTCAAGATTTTGAAGAATTATTAGGGATTAAGGGGGTTGGGCCGAAGTCTCTCCGTGCCCTTTCACTGGTTGCAGATCTCCTCTATGGTGCTCCTATCAGTTTTCGTGATCCAGCCAGATTTAGCTTTGCCCACGGAGGAAAAGACGGTCATCCATATCCTGTCGATAGAGGGACCTATGATAAGACAATAGACGTGCTTCATAAGGCCATTGAAGCATCCCGTATTGGTCAGCGTGAGCAAATGATAGCCCTGCGCCGTCTCCACGCTTTCTTCGATTAATTCGATATGTTTATGAATATTCTTTTAAAACAGATGCGAGGGATTCTCTGAAATTGTCTAAGTTTGACAGCGATCATGTTAAATGTTATGTATTTCTTTACGTAATTATGGAATTCAATACAGATAAGGAGAAGGGGAGATTCGGTCTCATTAAAAAAAGATGACAACTGAGCGATTACGCATAAAAGAGTTCAAAATCGTTGATACGCATGCCCATATGTGCGATCATGCCTTTGATAATGATCGAGCTGAAGTCCTAGCAAGAGCAAAGAGTGCAGGCATCTGTACGATCATCACAGTGAGTGAAAACCTTGAAAATGTGAAACGAAATATTGAACTCGCAGAAAAATACCCTGAATTGCGACCGGCAGCAGGCCTGTACCCCGCTTTTCTCGATCTGTCAAAAGCAGAAGAATTGATCTTCTTTATTCGCAGAGAACGGCCTCGATTATTTGCCATAGGAGAGGTTGGCCTTGACTTTTGGGTTGTAAAAGAGGAAGAGAAGAAGACACTACAAAGAGAGATATTTAAAAGATTCGTCCACTTGGCCTGCGAACTCGATCTTCCGCTCAATGTTCATTCTCGTTCCGCGGGCCGCCATGCTGTAGCGCTTCTTCTTGAACAAGGCGCTCGCAAGGTGCAACTCCATGCATTCGATGGAAAGGCTGCAGCAGCTCTGCCGGCTGTAGAGACAGGCTATTTCTTTTCGATCCCTCCATCTGTAGTTCGTTCTAGACAAAAGCAAAAGCTTTTAAAACAGCTCCCCCTCTCATGCCTGCTCATTGAAACTGACAGCCCAGTACTGGGTGCGTCTGCTAAAAATCGAAACGAACCGGCCAATGCCCTTATTGCGCTCAATGCCATTTCACAGATCAAGGATATTTCGAAAGATGAGGTTTATGAGGTGATCTCAGATAATACCCGTCGTTTATACGGAGATATTTGAAAATCGGAGATCGAGTTTCACGTATCACTTTGCCCTTTTAAACAGAAAGCTATTAGAATACTTCGATGACGACCAAATGTAGCTTTTCAAAGGATTACTCCTTCATTTTGAGTAAATTCTGCCAGGTGGATCTTTCGAGAAAGGATCCTTCAACATTTCCTTCCATCTCATGAAACATGGCCAGGGGCACCGTGAAGGTCATCAGGTTGTTACCGAGTTGTTTGCGGATATACACCCGTGCTGAAAGATCCGTAAGCCCTACTACAGCATGCTGTTTTTCAGCTTTTGCTTCCTGATACGGATAGATGCCGATCGTCTGGCAACCGGCTGCATACGGTATGATGACATTCTCATTGTCCCATCGACCATAGTTCGCAAGCACAACTAATGCAGACAGTTGATCAGGATTTGCAAAAAATATGATCGATTGAGGCGTCTCATTCTCATAGTTTACTAAACCTAACGATTTGAACACGACATATTTCGCGGGAATATCCGTAATGGGGAGGTATTCGATGAATTTTCTGACCCGATCTGGAGTCTTGAGATAGCGCTCACCATGAAGAAAATGTTCATATGTTTTGTCGTTCAAAAACGGTTTTACCATTTCAGCCGTTTTTCGGCCTGTTTCCCATTGATCGTTACCAGATGAAAGGAAATGACAGAAGTATTCCTCACCGCCTGGAAAGTTCATATATTGATTTCCAAAACCGAGTCCAACCCCACCGCCAAAACAGCCGAATGTATCCCTATCACAAACAGATGTTTTCCCCTTTGCAGCGCTCGCTATGAGCCACATGACACAGCCCCATCTTCCCTTCTTAAATTGAATAGGCTTTCCAGGACTTTTATCTGACCAAAGCAGAGCAACCGGACAATATTTCAGGCGAATAGCACTCGATATCTTACTTTGCATTGTAGGTACCCCCTTTCATTTTTTCATGCCGACAAATTTCCGACTTTGTATAATTTTAGCGCTATGAACTATGAAACAATCATCAAGCTTCAACTACGGTTAAAATTTAACCGTAGTTGAAGCGACGCTTTTTCAAAAAGATAAACTGTTACACGATTTCTATGAAAACCGATCAATACGCATAGGGAATATAAAACCGACTCAACGTTTTTTTCGCAAAAAGATCAATATCGAAAGAGGCAAGAGAAGAATCAAGGCAAAAATAGCATCTTTTGGCCAGAAAAGTCCAAACTGAAAGTCGTACCAGCTGAATGGATAAAGCCAATGATAACCATTTAACAACTCCACTGTAAAGCCAAAACCCGATATTGTACGCTGAAAAAAGTCGAGGACAAAGTGCACAATGCATCCTGCATACAGAAGTAAAAAGGCTTCTCTTTGAAGATGAGAGTTGAAGAGCTGAACGATTGCCATACAAATGAATAAACACGTAAAGGGAATATGTAAAGCCACTATGTATAGATCAAGAAAATCAATATGGGCATGCCATATAAAAAAAAGCCGGCTCCCTCTTGCAATGATATCGGGTAAAAGACAGCCAATAAGAAAGAGGGTTAACCGACCTCCTTTTAGCCAATGTTGGCTACCAACATAACCTGCAAATAAATGGGTTAAGCCGTCAGGCATCTTTTTCCTCCCTTTTTAATATCAAACTAACGGATCCTCTATCAAATCCAAAGTATCGAAACCCCATTAAGGATACAATCAAGACGGAAACAAGGGAAACCCAATACTTGAAAGCGCTGCTTATATGAAAGTAAATCCGGACAGGATACCAGACTTGATCAGAGGGGCTGTTGTTTTTTTCTTTATTCGCAATAAAGCTGATCCTATCCCCTATCTGTATATCCTTTGATACGGAACAGGCAAGGGTTATCGTATAATTATACTTGGTGATGTTGATTCGATCATCATGTATCAAGCTTATCCTCCAATACTTTCCTGTCAATTGACCTGTTTCTACCATCTGATCGAGAATGGCCAGAGTCCTTTGTCTGCCTGAAATCCCATGGGACAGACAGATACTACAAATGACAGCAATCGAAATGCAAAAGACAGTCAACCTGCGTGGTATGTGATGTGTTGATTTCATAAGAATTTTTCAAACTGTTACGTCGTATAAATCTTCAGCTCATATAAAAACCATAGTACTTGAAGTAGCCTTCAATATATTTTTTCACCTCTTCTTTTGATGAATAGATACCAAAGTGCCCCTCACATAGGATATCTGCATTCAAAGTCAGTAAGAGATTCATTGAGTCCCTCCATTGTATCAGATCGGACCCCATAATCGGCAAAAAAGGACCGTGGATATCCTGGCCAAACAAAATCCGTTTCCCTTTTCTATCCATGTATACAGACAAAGAGCCCGGCGTATGACCTGGAGTATGAAGACAGACAACCTCCTGATCCCCGAATCTCAAAACCTCTTTAGTGTGTGACAGTTTTGCATGTATGAAGGTAGGGGAAATGGTTGCGTTTACAAGGCTGCTCCTGTTAAAAGTGGATCTCCATCGGCCACAGGCGCTGCATTCAGACTGTGAATAATCACCTTGCAATTGTAGATCTTAAAGAAAGAGGAAGCAGCCCCAACATGATCGATATGGCAGTGTTAATGGTCGAGATCAGTTCCGGATTCAGCCCTATCCCTTTAATGTTCTCGATGAGTGTGGAAAAACTCTCTCCTGCCCCCGTATCGATTAAGACCAACTCATTAAGATCAAGGAGATAAATACAGCAGTCCTTTACTGCAAAAATTTCGCTGCTGCCAATCAAATAGACATCTTCACAAACTCTATACACGCTTTTCATATGCAAAGAGAATCGATCGATTTAACGCTACAATATAGAAAGCTATCAATATCTATGGCTTTTGTAAAGATTTTTGTGGAAATTTTACCAAGGTACTGGTATAAAAAAGGCGTACATATTGTCTAAGCAAAAGCAATTCTTAAGCATAGATGATTTTAATTTAATCTAACAGTTTAGCTTATTGAAAAGAGCCGCTTCAAAGACGGTCAAGTTTTAATCCGTGTAAAACTTGACCGTCTTTGAAGCCTGATGACAGCTAAAATGATACAATTTAACAAAAAATTTGGAGGGGAATGAATGGATTTTGAATTTACTACTGAAGAGAAGGCCTTGGCTGATATGGTAAAAAAGTTTACGGAAAAGGAAGTTGCGCCCTATTATTCGAAATGGGACAGTGAAGGGAGATTCCCCCGTAATATCAACAAAAAAATGGGTGAATTGGGACTCTTAGGAAGTACTGTATCGCCTGATAAAGGGGGTATGGGTATATCCCACGTGGCTGAAGGATTGATTACAGAAGAGGTTTCCAAGGGGGACTGCAGTCTGACAATGTCCACCTTTGTTGTCGGACATCTCTGTGCTGTATTGCTAGAACAGGGTAATGAAAGGATCAGAAAGGAGTTCCTTGAGCCCTTCTTATCGGGAGATACGATTCCTGCCTTTTGCATGACAGAGCCAGGGGCCGGTACAGATGCAGTAGCAATGAGGACGAGGGCGATTAAGAAAGGGCCATCATACATTTTAAATGGTGAAAAATCAGGAATTACAGCGATGATGGATGCGGACATTGCATTGGTATTTGCAAAGACCGATCCGGATGCCGGTGCAAGGGGGGTCAGTTGTTTTGTCGTTCCCACTGATTTGCCTGGTATTACGCGTCAATCTTATGAAGACATGGGCTGTAAAGGGATAACACGCGGGTCTATATTCATGGAGGATGTTGGAATCCCGGAAGATTATCTGATTGGACAAGAGGGTGCAGGATTCAAGATGGGCATGCAGGGCTTTGATGTCAGCCGGATACTCTTATCCCTGGAAGGGATAGCACCAGCCATGGTGTCACTCGAAGAAACCATACAGCATACCACGCAAAGAACCGCATTTGACAGACCCCTGGCAACATTTGAAGGCGTTTCATTTCCTATTGTTGAGCATATCAGTATCCTCGAGGCTGTGCGACTGCTCTGCTATAAAGGTCTGTGGATGCGCGATAAGGGAATGTCCACCTCAAAAGTGGCAGGGATGGTTAAATGGATGGCACCCCGATTTTCAACGAATGCCATTCGAGACTGCATTGTCCTCCATGGGCATTACGGTTATACCCAGGAGTTTCCTTTGGAGCAAAGATTACGAGACGTAATGGCGATTGAGATCGCTGATGGGACCTCCCATGTATCGAAACTGGTAGTACAGCGTGAAATCTTCGGCAGGGAATACCTTCCCTATAATTATCGAAAGAGATAAAGGAAGGTCATGGGATTATGCTGAGATTATACATGCAATGAAATCAAATCGCTTATTCCAATTTCCTCTTTACCCGTCCTTCCAGCCATTCGATCCAGGGAACAAAGCCCTCACCGGTTCTTGCAGAGATTTCAAAGACAGGGATATCAGGATGGATTGCATGAATGTTATTGACGGTTACCTCTTTTTCAAAGTCCAGATAGGGTAAAAGATCAACCTTATTGAGCAAGGCAACCTGACATACACGAAACATGACCGGATACTTGAGGGATTTGTCCTCTCCCTCTGTTACGCTCAAGACCACCACCCTGATATCCTTACCGATGTCAAATTCTGCAGGACAGACTATATTCCCTATGTTTTCTACGATCAAGAGACGAAGGGTGTCGAAATTTATACCATCTGTAGCCTGTCGGATAACGTGTGCACTCAGATGACAGTTTCCCCCAAATTGGTCGGTATTGATCTGAACTACTGGGGACCTGTCCGTACAAGACGGTCAGCATCGTTGGTGGGCATATATCTCCCACAATCACGCCTGTAGGAATCCTGGGCATGATCTCAGTTAAGGTCCTCTCCAATGTGGCTTTCTTCCCTGATCCAGGAGAATTCATTAGATTGACCACAAAGATACCTTTTCCAGTGAAAAGCCTTCGGTTTTCCGCAGCTATGGTATCATTTTCATCTAAGACTTTTCGAGCTACCTTTATCTCCATTACCCTTTTACTCTGTCTGTTTTCCTGTAACAGTTTAACTGTATGTAAATAAAAAGATATCTGCTAGCAAGAAGCGGGAAGTCTAATTTTAAGCAACCTCGATTGAGGTTACAATCAATTCCCGTCCGGAGATAATATCTAAATCACCACTGCTGCATTCCTTACAGATGAACGGCAGTTCACTAATCTTGGACTGAGCATTGCAGTCACAGCATTTTGCTATAATCGGTATCTCTTCTATGCAGAGATTTGCACCTGCAAGTTTCGTATCCCGGTTGACTATATTGAAGCAGAGACGCAAACTCTCAGGGACAATCGCCGTCAACTTACCCAGTTTCAGGTTGACTTTCTCTACACAACAAACCCCCTCCCATGTCATTCGGAATTGCTGAGGAAGCCATTTCGACAATCTGAAATGCAATGCCCATTTCATGCATAGTAACGAGAAATATAACCTGCGAAATATTTGCTGTCAACAAAATCCGATCACTGCCCCTGGTTTCTACTGTTCGCCCGTCTTTTAAACTCAATAAAAATCTTTTCATCCCCACAGTATATATTGCAGATCAACTCTTCTTTTTCGGTGGTTTCAGCAATAACGCCAGAACTGCGGCAATGAAAGAAGCAATGCCTGCTATTAAAAAGGCTATAGTATAGCTCCCAGTTTTGTCAAAGATCAATCCACCGACAAAAGGGGCCATGGAACTGCCAATGATTGACAGGCCATGACAAAGGCCGATAAGCGAAGCAAGAGAGGTGCTTCCAAAAAAGAAGCCAACAATACCAGGAAACTGCGGTACCCTTGATCCATAGAAGATGCCATATGAAACAACAAATACGTAAAGCATCCAGGTATTGTTGATTATGATGAGCCAAAATATCGACAGGCTAGTGAGAAAGCAGGATAATGCCAGTCCTTTTGTCCAGCCAAGTTTTTCAGCAATAGCACCCCCCAGAAATCGGCCGAAGATACTGCTAAAACCAATAAGACCTATGGTTCCAGCAGCTAACCCTTCAGAGATCCCCATATCAATTGCGTGAGGGACGATATGTGTTGCAAGCATATATATTGGAAAAAGCCCAAACATATACAGTACCACCAGACCCCAGAAAGTCTTTGTCCTGATCGCTTCATCGACTCCCCATTGCTCGGTGTTTGAAACCATGGACGCAGATTCTGTTGACCGATGCTCTGTTGTCTTAAGACTGGCCGTATCAGGCGATGTATCTTCCTCGCCATAAGGCTTCATCCCCTTTTCTTCAGGGTCCGCCACCATAACAACAGAGGCCCCGGTTAAAACAAGCCAGGTGAGAATACCCAGGATAATATAGCTTACACGCCAGCCATATGTATAGACAATATTGTTCAGTATCGGGGCAAAGATCAAGGCCCCCAGACCGATTCCAGTAGTAACCAGCGCAAGGGCAAGACCTCTGCCTTTTACAAACCACCTTTGTACTATAGAGGTGGGCAGTACCCAGGTAGGCCCTGACCCCAAAGAGGCGATAATATAGAAGAGGTATAATTGGGAGACAGAGTTTACCTGGCTGCAAAGGGTATACCCAAGACCGATGATCACAGCACTGCATCCAAGGGTTCGCCTAGGGCCATATCGATCAATCAGTCTGCCAAATAACATAGAAGAAAAAGCAAATGCGAGCAAATTAACCGTGCCCACTGATGAAACCAAGGCCCGGCTCCAGCCAAATTCCTCTAATATTGGTGTAAAGAATATCGCAAATGAGTAGTATAGCCCACCCACCATAGTGGTCGTGGCAAAGCAGGCTCCTAAGATGATCCAGCCATAGAAGAACTCCGGTTCTCTTTTATTATAAATAGACAAGCGTGCACCTGTCCAAGCTTTCCAGAATCACTGATTTTTCCGTGATCTCATATCTTTTTTTGCTCACTTCTTTATACATCCTTATAGTCTCCTTTAATTAAAAAAGGGCAAACACGATTACCGCCTCAGGATTCTCTCTTATAATTATCTGAGTTATATTCTTAGAATATCTTGAAATTGTTATACTCTTCTGTCAATTCTTACTACAGTTAAAGGATAATTAACACGATTAACTTGCAGATAATATTCGCCAGGGATTATATTAAACATGTAATACATACCATATGCATCTGTATAGGCTGTACTTATCTATAAACCATCTTGAATGAAGATAATCAAATTTATATAAATCAACTCTATATTTGAAGCCGGAAAGAAATAATCTGAGTAAAGATTATAGGTAACGACTTGACCCCTCAAATCTGTATTCTGGGCGAATAGAGTGTGAGGGAAGATACCTATAACAAGGCTAATTACAATTATAATTTTTTTATATACTTTACATACACTTCCTAAACCTCATTTCATTGATTAATGCGTGGGTGGCTGTAACTGTGCAGCCCTGGCTTTAAGTAAAGGATCCTTCGTGGTACATATTTACCTGTTTCTTTCAATACTATTTTGCCTAAATCAATTTTATTTTCTATACGATCAATCCTAATAATGTTACCTTTCTTGAGTGTCTTTTCTTTCGATATAAAACCATTGATATGAAGAAGTGATTGTCGTTGCTTCATCATACTTGGGTATACTTAGATTGACGCTCTCGATTCCAATAATATCACGCCTCGGTTGTATAGAGACCTTTAATTGCTTTTCCAAAAAGGCCTTCAAATCTATCGTTGTTTGGTTGCCCTCCTCATCTTTTTTCCTAATCACATCTATTTTCTTGCATTCCATATCCTCCAGTTCAATAGTGGAACTTACCTTCCATCTACCCTTATACTTCGCTTCAATTGATGTCGAGATTAAAGAGATTATCACCAATGCTATGGATATGTACATAAAGGTTATGGTCTGTAGGACCGATTCACTAGGTCGTTCTTTTTGACTTTGCTGCCTTAAAAGAAGATATGCGAAAAAGAAGAGAAGGGCACAAAGACCGGTTACTCCATACTTTGATATCTCAGGAGATGTGTTTAACTAACAGGCTTTCCATCTCAATTTCCTTTTGTTTAATGTATAATGGTATAGTCATTAAAAAAAGGCCAAACGGCCTATCGCAGATCAAGCTGTGTGGTTTTTCCGCACCGGAACTCTCAGGAATATCCGTTGAGTACGGCATCTACTCATTGAAAACCTGAAATTCCTATTCCCAGCTTTTCAAACGTGCTGTACGATGAAATAGAACAGGATTGAACAGAGGACATTTGTGAAATACCGTGAGAAAAGGGACTTTTGAAAAGCTAGCAGTTAATCCCATTTCCCCTGAGCTCATCAATCGTTGCCTCACTATAACCGAGAATCTTTGTCAGGATCTCTTCTGTGTTCTCTCCTGGCAGGGCTGCTGGTTCTAATTCCTTCTTCACTCCTGGCATTTTTATAGGAGTCCTGATGATATCGATTCGCTGGCCTAGCTTTTCCTGAGTCTCTATTACACCCAAGTGGACGACTTGAGGATCCTTGAAGACCTCGTCTATAGTATTGATTGGGGCATAAGGGACATCTGTTTGGTCAAATATCTCACACCACTTTTTGGTTTCCCGGGTCGCTATGACCTCCTGGGCAATCGTATTGAGTTCTTCGCCCCCTTGCCTCCTTTTGGCCTGTGTGTCAAATCGAGAGTCTGTTATAAGATCCTCTCTTCCTATGGCCTTGCAAAGGTTATGAAAACTACGGTGGGCAGTTATGAAGATATACCCGTCTTTAGTCTGAAACACTCCATAGTGGACTACCCCCTTGAACATGTTCTGTCCCGAGCCTGCTAGTCCGGGAACCTCTCCGGTTGTAAAGTAATTGGCAGCGTGGACTTGTAGAAGGCTAATCACTGAGGCAAGCATAGAGGTCTCTATTCTCTGGCCTTTTCCTGTTCTTTCTGCGTCAAAGACCGCAGCGAGAATGGCATGGGCGGCAAATAAAGGAGCAGCAAGATCGGCAATTGGAACCCCTGCCAGCAGAGGCCTTCCTCCTGGCTCCCCTGTTGTACTCATTACTCCGCTCAAGGCCTGAATCGTGCCATCATAGGAGGGACGTAAAGCATAGGGTCCGGTAGAACCATACCCTGTTATCGAACAACAGATGATTTTTGGATTTATGAAACTCAAAGTGGAGAAATCGATAGACAGTCTCTCCAGTACACCCGGGCGGAAGTTGTCTATGACCACGTTCGAATTTTGTACCAGATTATAAAAGACATCCCGCCCTTGCTTCTCCTTTAGGTTTATAAGGATACTCTTTTTATTTCTATTGACAGTAAAGTAGTAATTATGCTGGCCCAGGATCGGCTCGGTCAATGGTTCTTCTTTGGCCCTGTTTAAGGGGGCGACACGGATTACCTCAGCCCCAAAATCACTGAGTATCGTAGATGCAAAAGGCCCTGCCAAGCGCTTGCTGAGATCTAATACCCTTATACCCTCAAGAGCTGGCCCCATTGGTTTTTCTCCTTTGTATCTTTCCGGTCTGTTTCAGACCCGTAGCTGTCGGATTCTTACTATTAATCCGTGTAAAACTCAACCCAATCTCTTAACCAGGTCGCCCAACCGCTTGCCGTATCGTTTACATTCATCTATAACACCTTGATCAGGCTCACCAATGGATACAGGCCCATAGTGATTTCCTTTGTTGTCACCCTGCACAATCATCCCATGGATGAGCAGTGACTGAATGATGCTCATGATGGTCGTCTCATTCCCCCCACCCACCATAGCAGAGGAGGTGAATGCACCCCCAACCTTCCCAGAGAGTTTTCCAAAGCACTTGATGCTCTTATCGATGAGATCCTTGACATCAGTCGCCATTACCCCAAAATACGTTGGACTGCCGATGATGATACAGTCAGAGGAAAGGAGGTCATCAATGGTAGTGCCTTTTACCTCCTTCAGGTCAACTTGAAAATCACCTGATGATATGAGACCTTCTTTGATATATGAAGCCATCTTTTGCGTATTCCCGGATTTTGAAAAGTAGCTAATCAATACTTTTGACATATTTTTCTCCTATAAAAAAAATTCTTTGAGCCTTTAATTGAGATACACCCTTTGCTCATAGGTCCTGGCAAAATGGAATAGCGAGTTGCAAAAACCCAAAGGAGGGGTTTCCTCGATGATGAGCCCTGTAATACATATTAAATACGCAGGTGGTAGGGAAAGCAGATCTTTGATCGTTTAAAAGTATAAAGAAAACGGGCTTTTGTTTTTTATAAGGCATGGAGGCCGTCATAAGACCTCCATGCAATTCATGAGGCTTTCGGTTATTAACCCTGTTTAAAAAATTTACCAATGCCATCCATGGCATTTTGTGCGGTTATTGCCCCTTCCATATTCACTATTTCAGGGAGTTTTCCTTGAACATCTTCCATTGTGACCGTGCTCTTTGGATCGAAATAGACCCCTTTAGACTCAATGATCTGTACTTTGGCATAATGGCCTGCTCCGGCTGCCATAATATGCCCTGACTCTTTAAAATCCTCTGAACACATCAGGCATACTATCGGAGATACCAACTCGGGAATCATCAGATCAAGGACGTCTTTCGGCATGAGAGATTCTGTCATCCTCGAGACTGCCCCTGGGGCAATTGTGTTTACCATAATATTGTACTTAGCACCCTCAGCCTTTAATGTATTCATTATACCAACAACTCCCATTTTTGCAGCTGAGTAATTAGTCTGGCCAAAATTGCCGTATAGCCCTGCTGCAGATGTTGTGAAGATGACACGCCCATAGTTATTCTCTTTCATTACAGGCCATGCTGCTTTTGTTACATAGTATGAACCGTACAGATGAACCTTTAAGACCATATCCCACTGCTCATCCGTCATCTTCATGAATGAAACATCTCGAAGGATTCCAGCGTTATTGATAAGTATATCAACCTTCCCAAATGTCTTGGTCGCGGTCTCTATAATCCCTTTTGCACCTTCTGCTGTATGTACTCCGTTGTAATCCGCTATCGCTTCTCCGCCCGCTGCTTTAATCTCTTGTACAACTTCCTCAGCAGGGGTTTGAGATCCTTCTCCAGCACCATCAACAGCCCCTCCCAGATCATTTACAACGATTTTTGCACCTCTGGAAGCCAGAAGCAGGGCATGACTCCTTCCCAGTCCTCTCCCGGAACCGGTTACCACGGCTACTCTTCCATCAAAACGAACTTCAGACATAATATCTCCTTTCTTTAAATTATTATTGGTATTTTCCAGATTTCCGTCTAGAAAAGATCATCTTTCATTCGTCTTTCTATTCTAGTTAGAAATCAAGGTTTCCTTTATTGGGTATAAAAACTCCCAATAAGGCGTTAAAGGCTATAATAGCTTCTTTAAACCCATTGTTTTCGTCGCTATTTTATAGCTCGCAAAGTCAGTACCCGTTAATTTAATAAGGAAAGGGGGGGGTTTGTCAAGAGAAAAATAGAGGAAGGGCTAAATAAAAAAATGCACTGAGAGATTGAAGTTAGTCAGTTGGCATCTTGACGATCTCGTCTACCCTATGCTGTAGTTTTTTTAATATCTCTTCGTCGTAGGGTGTTACATCTTTAAGATGAATGTCGAGAGGATTAGATGGGTTGAAGTTTGAAAGGGTGAATTTGTCCGCTCTTGAAAGCTGCTTTGCCAAATCTATTATATCATCCTCTGTAATTAAAGTAGGGACTACTGTAACCCTGAACTCATAGGGGATTGTACCCTCCTTCAATGTCTTTATACTCTCTTTTATGTCATTTAACTCGACCTTGACACCAGAGCATCTGGAATATCTGATTTCATCTAATGGGCCTTTTACGTCCATAGATACATAGTCTACGAGTCTGTTTTCAATTAAATCCTTCAATACAGCAGGGTTTGTCCCGTTGGTATCTAGTTTAATTAGAAAATCATGGGATTTGAATTTGCAAATAATGTCGAAAAGAGAGGCATGTAAGGTGGGCTCTCCCCCCGTTATGCATATGCCGTCAACCCAATTTTTAAACTCGCTTAAACAGCCCAGAATATACTCAACAGAGATGGTCTCATATTGTTCCGGGTTAAGGACTAGGCTGTGGTTATGACAATACGGACAGCGAAAGTTGCATGTTGGAAAGAAAACTACAGAGACGATTTTCCCCGGCCAATCTAAAAAGGAGGTTTCTAAAAAACCTTTAATTTGATTTAGCATCGAATCAAAACATCACTTTTTCTATTCATAGTTCATTCCTGATTGAGCCCTACTTGAACCATATGCGATAGATGCTTCAACTGAAAAGGCTTTGGAATACAATCAAAGGCCCCTCTTTTCCTAAGGTCTTCCTTGAGGTTCTCAAGCGGTAATCCTGATATGACGAGAGAAGGTATCTTAAGGTTTTCCCGGGATAACCAATCGAGAATTTCCGCCCCGCCTATATTGGGCATCACGAGATCAACAATCATAAGATCAAAAGAAGTGCCCTGTAATACTTTAAGGGCGTTCATCCCATCATCTGCAGTAGTTACCGAATAGCCCTCCATAGTAAGAAAATCATAAATAACCTCTCGAATGCTTTTCTCGTCATCAACGACTAAAATCTTATGCATACTGTCTGGATTTTTTGTGTCCATATCTTTGAATATCCTTTAATGCAATATTGAGGTAACCCTGAATAAAAAAGATTTCATCATAATTGTGAACCCATTATAAACATTAGGTCAGAGTTAATAGCCAAAACATTTAATTAATTTTACAAAAAAACATATGCTAAATGTGTACCAAACCGGTTGTGATACGATATAATATTGTATTTAAAAGGTTTTTTTCATTTTTGAATCTGCTTTAAAGTACCCTCTTTGATGGAAATTTCATACAGTACTGTATCCGTCGAATACCGGTTGACTCAATTAGTTAGCCATTCATCTCAAAATATTCTATCTGTAGGCAAATCCCTCCGTTTATGGATAGGTCGCAGACAGAATATACAGTTTAAATACGTCTTGATAATTCATCGATAATTTTGGTTTATAAGTGTTTGAATCTCTTTGGCTGACGGGATCGTACCGCGAAAATCAGCGATACAGTTTTCGTCCCTGTCTTCTATAATCAAGGTTGGGGTTGCCATAACACTGTAATACGCACCTTCCGCCAATCCATCCAATGTATCTAAGTTATAATCTATTACATTGAACCCCTCCTCTTTTAATGTATCTCCTATATCTTTTGCTGCAGGGCATTTTGAGCAATTATCTCTCCAAAATATCTTCACCATTCCCATTTCTTCGTTTCCTCCTTTTTTTGATCTCTCTCTATTATTTCTTTGGTTTTTGTGGAAGCTTAATCACATTAACTTCCCCATCACTTAAAAATCCGTTGTTCCTAAATCTATCGTTGAGCTCTCCTATCTTACCCTTATTCCAGCTTGAGGTCTTTGTGAAATAACCGGTGATCCTTGTAATTCCTTCTATCTCATGGGAGCCGCAATAATTACATTCGTCACTCAATCCCCTGGAAGTCTTACCACAGGATATGCAGGTTGTAAATTCGGGAGAAAAGGCGATCTGATCATTTAAAGTCCCATTAAAGGTTTTTACAACGAAATTAGCGAGGGATTCCTTAGAAGGTTTTGATTCACCGAGCCATATATGGGTTAAGGCCCCTGCTTCTATCAGGGGATGAAAAAGCCCTTCCTTTCTTACCCGTTCTATTGGATTCATCCTGGATGATACAGTGAGACATGTCGAATTTGTATAATACACCTCTGCTTTTGAGATATCTCCCTTGACAATATGACCAGACAGCGGAGAATGGTATCTTAAATCAAGTTTAGCAAAACGATAAGATGTACTTTCTGCAGGAGATTGCTCAAGAACGAACCTCATCCCCTGTTTTTTACCGAACTTATCTGCCAGCAACTTCATATGTGCAATTATCTTCAAGCCAAACTTTAAAGCTTCTTTAGAATGGTGCAGTTCTTCACCTGTATGTATCTTAACCAGTTCATTCAATCCCAGCATACCGATTAAGTAGGTTGCTCTATGCATCCTTAAGTACGGAGATCCGTCCTTTTCCATTGTCAGTAATGCCAAAGGACCTCTGTCTTTGAGGGACATGAGTTTTTCAATAAAGGCCTTCTTTTGCATATGGGCCTGTACCGCCATTTCCATGAAATCGGAGATATTGGAAAAGAGTTTTACGTCGTCCTTTTTTGCTAAGTACCCCATCCTAGGTAAGTTTAAGGTAATATTTTGAAGGGCCGTATATCTCATCTTCCAAGGTTCTTTTGCATCTTCAAGATCCGATTCCTCCAGCTTAAAGCTTAATCTGCAGCATTCCGAAATCTTGGCAGTGTTCCCCCGATCAAAGACAAAATAGGTATTCCCCTTTTCACTTGCTACATCACATATATGGTTTAGAAAGTCCTCATGGCCTGGTGTCTGAAAAAACTTGTCAGTAATGTGGACCAAGGGTTTAGGGAAGAAGAAAGGCCTGCCGACTCCATCTCCTTCTTTGAATACATCAAAGAGAAACCATACAAACCTCTGCGCCTCCTCTTGATAATATCCATATGGTTTGCCGGTATACTCCCCACCGGGCCCAATTGCTGGGACATCTTCAAAATGGTTGGGAACCTCCCAATATAGGTTAATATCTGTAAAGATCGCCTGCCCTCCTCGAGCCACTGCCTGTTGGGAAAACTCAAATATAAGTATTTGAGCCAATTGCCTTACTTCTGCATCATCTAATCCAACAAGGTAAGGGGCAAAGAAGAGATTTACGGCGTCCCACCCGATAGCACCAGCAAAATGGCTCTGTAATGCAGCGGCGAATTTCACCATATGGGCAAGTAAGACCTCAGGATGCTTTGCAGGTTTTGCAATTGATAATGAATTGGGTAAACTCAGACCGAATCTTTTAATGTATTCGAGAGATTGTCCTGAACAATAAGGACGGTCAATAAAACCCAGATCATGGATATGGATATCTCCCCGTAAATGTGCATCCCCAATTTCCTGAGAAAAAACATTTAAAAGGGCGTATTCCTTTTTAATCATCTCTGCTAAGGTCAGATTTGTCGCCTCAGGACCATGGGGTACATTGGCATTCTCTTTGTTTGGATGGAGGATGAGCTGGTCTACATCATAAAGAGGAACCCCCAGACGGGTATGCATCTTTCTGGCCTGCTCTAAACCCCTTTCGATTAGCTTGGCATCCACCAGTTCCCTGATAAGTGGAGCTGTAACAACCGTAACCTTAGAATCAATGATCTGTCTTTCAACTTCCTTACTGATCTCTTGTGCAGTGTCTATATCAACATAGGTCTCTCTTACAAGAGCATCAACGATCCTCATCCTGTTCCAGCCTAAAAGATCCTCTTTTGAAGTACGGACAAATAGAGCCATATCCGTAGTTTCCATGCCTGTCTTTGCCCTTTTTGTCCCTATATCAAATTCCCTAAAGGTTCTCATAACTATTCCTCCATGATTAAAAAGCCTGAATTTCTTACCCCAATTTACAGCCTATATTGTATAAAATATACTTTTAGACCACAATATATTGTATGTCAAGAAAAATATTTCCAAAAAAATATTTTTCTAAAAAATTTTTTCTTTTTCTGCTCATATTTGATAGCCAAAAAAGCTAAACTGTTATAAAAAATGTATTACTCTTTTTTTATAAATATATTGTATATTCCTTCTTTGATTAAAAAAGGGGACAATGCGTATAAATAAGCATATAATTCGATATAACAGAGATTCTTTTACATTGATATTTTTAAGCTTAAATAGGGGGCAAGTATGATTCAGTTGCGTGATAAGGAAAGTGGTTTGGTATTGGGCTCTATCTCGGAAGACGATCTTCAGTTTTTAATAGATAACCTTGAAGAAGAAGCTGAAGATGACGTTGACTATTATCTCAACCGATCAGCCCTTGAACTATTCAAGGATAAGGGGGCAAGTCAAACACTTCTTCATCTCTTAGAAAGCGCACTTGGAGATCGTGAAGATATGGAAATTGAGTGGTCGCGTAAAGAATAGCATTGCTCATTTAAAACGTATTTCTACTTGCCTGAAAAGACAAGTAACAGATCCCATACTTATCTTCCTTCATGTGTACTATGTGTCTTGTAAAAACTGTCTTCTATGAACTTTAGGTTGCATTTTCAGATGACCCTTTTAGTTGACACAATCTGGAGTACCAATTTCGTGAATATAAACAAGAAATTGCACGGATCACTATTTGTTAGGGGGGCTATCGGTTTTATCGGCTTCATCCTTTCACCCTTATCCTGGTGGAATGATCTGTTTGTCAATTTTCCTTTGGCCTTTGGATTTGCATGGTTTGTCGGCAAGTTTCTCAATGTCTTTTTTGTGATTCACAGCTGGTTATTTATCAACCTATTTATAGGAGGTTATTTTTTGACGAATCTGATCGGATTTTTGATGATCCATTATAGTATTTTTGGACTAAAAAAAGAAAACAAAGGCTCAGTAAAAAAGCAGATGGCGATCTCTCTCGTCTATACATTACTCATCATTGCATTTTTCGGGCTCAATATTTGCAACCCAGAGAAGGGCTGCGAAATTCTCCCCGTCTGGGTGGTGCCATAAGGAAAGAAAGGTGGTATACTCTTTTATTGTCACGATTGCTTTGGCAATGGGGCTGATGCTGTCCTCAGAATCCTTAGGTTTACTGGGAAACAATATAGGGATTGCGGGGATTCCCTTCTTTGCTTCTATTTTGATTGCAGTCATCGTTCATGTCTCTACTGCCTTAAGATACGGCGAATTATTTGCAATGTTTCCTGGTGCAAAAGGCGAGGCACAGTTCATGCAAAAGGCCTTGGGTTCTGTACCTGCTATAGTTTTTCCGTTGTGTTCAAGGGTTGTGATCACTGTTTGCGCATCTACAGGAATGCTTGCTACTGCCGGTTTTGTATTCAATGAAGTTTTCATCTATTGGTTTCCCAACTTTGCCTTTGCCTTTCTTTTATTGGGGTTTTTACTGGTGATTAACCTTTTGGGGAACCGGGTTTCACAGAAGTTCCAGGTTTTTTTTGTAATAGTGGCCCTGTCGGGCCTCATTTTTTTGTCAATTGCAGGTTTATTAGGACTGGAGAATGCCCCATCAACGATAAAGAAAGTTACCCCTTCCCTAAATATAAGGATCGTATTAATCAGTCTATTCCTTTTTATCGGATTTGACCTCGCTGGATTTGCACAAGGTAAAAACAGTCCGTATCCTGCAGGCATTGTAAAGCCTATGGTAACGGGTATTATTCTCATTTGTCTTCTGTTTTATCTGTGGGGTCTGGTGTCTATTATCTATGTGCAGCAGGATAGGTTGGCTGATACCACTATTCCTTATACTCTTACAGCACGGGAAATCATGGGACAAGACGGTAGGGTAGTAATAGGAATGGTGGTATTGGCAGGGATATGTAGTGCAGTGAACGCCCTTTTTATTGCTGTGTCCAAAATGATAGCTGGAATGGCTACTTTGGGCTTGCTTCCCCATTTTCTTGGGGTGTGTGAGAAGAGGGCTGCAATCCCACTCATCTTACTGGTAACAGGGATAGCAGTGATGATAGCAGTGGGCATGGCTGGTGAACCGGTTCTAGAGGTTTATCTAAGGGCTGGTCTTTTATTCTGGTTACTCAACTACACTGGGGTCCATCTCAGTGCATTGATTGTTGGGATAAGCTATCCGAACCGATCCCAGTCTTTTCGAGTTCCACTCGTCTCAGTAGTTGCGATAATTATACTCTCTGTAGGCTTTGTTGTTCTCTTATGCACAGATAGCGAGTCAACCCTCCTGCTTCAATTCATGCTCGTTGTTTCTGTTATTGTGTCTTTCTTTGGTTTTATCTGGGTGGGTCTAAATAGGAAAAAGAATCTGTCGGTTTCTAGGTGATTTTTGCCAATTCGTTTTTTTAGATAGTGTCCATCCGGATGTGAGTAAAAAAGACATATTATGGGTGGACACTAGACAGGAGAAGGAGAATTCATAAATAAAGGAGGAAAAAAATGAAGAACCGTATATCATTGATGGTTTTAACAGCGGCCTTCAGTAGTCTGGTTATGGTGGGATTGTTTACAGTTCAAGCAATTGCTGCATCAGACGTTCCCAGGATGACAAAAGAAGAGCTTAAGGAGATGCTTGACAACTCGAATTTGATCATTTTAGATATGCGTGCAGGAAAGGATTGGAAATCGAGTGAGTTCCTAATCAAAGGAGCGGTTAGGGAAAATCCGAATGATTTTGACTCATGGGCGATGAAGTATCCAAAGGATAAAACCCTTGTTCTATATTGCGCATGACTGAATGAGGCTACCAGTGCCAGGTTGGCACAGAAGCTTATTGATAAAGGATATACAAAGGTCTATGCCCTCAAGGGAGGGTGGCATGACTGGTTTCGCTCAAAATATCCGGTTGAAAGCAAATAATACTTTACTTCATTCCTTCTTCTGTCTAAAAAAAATGACTATTGACTTAACTCAGCAAAGGCGGTCACATTATAAACCCTCAGTGCTCTGCCCCTTTCTTTCTCACGAATTCGTAACAGTTTAGCTTTTTGCAAAGAGTTGCAAGAAGCGACAATCAAATTGCCTCCAAAACCTGCCTTTGTTGAGGTGTGTAGTCCTCAATGAGGCTGAGTATCTTCTTCATCATTAACCCGTTTTTTACAGCAAAACCTCCATGGCAGTTGTTGAAGAATATAAGGGTCTTTGCCTTTTCTTTTGATATGGATTCTACTTGCTGCACAAAGGAGGTGAGTTCGCTTTTTGTATATAAGTAATTGTACCGTTCCTCTCTTGAGGCATTAAACCAGTTGGTATTTCTTCCATGGAGCCTCATATATGCGATGCTGCTGGTGCTTTTGGGAATCAGGGGCATGAGCCTCGGAAGCTGAGGTTCATCCACAACACAGAACCCCAGGTTGTTCTTTTTGAGGAAACAAAATGTACTGTCTTGTGCCCATGATTTATTCCGAAACTCAATAACAAGCGATATCCCCTCCAACCGCTCCTTACATGACTTTATATAATCGAAATTAAATTTTTTCGCCCAGAAAAATGAGGGAAACTGAAGAAGTACACAGCCGAGCTTGTCGGATTCGACGATCGGCTTCAACCCTTCTTTAAAACGGACAAAAATATGGGAGTTATCCTTCAACCTCTTTCTTGTACTGTCCTCCCAGATTTCATGGGTCATCTCTCTGTGGGACTTTACTACGAATTCAAACCCATCCGATGTCTTTCTTAGCATACCCGCAGAGCTCTTTTGCGAAGGGAGCTGGTAGTAGGTGTAGTTTACCTCTAAGGAATCAAAACCTAACTCCTTTTCATAGAAAGTCAGCATCTCAGCGTCCTTTATGTTTGCAGGATAGACGCTTCCCTTCCAATCTTTAAATTGAAATCCTGATGTCCCTACTTTAATCATTGTTCCTCTCCGGTCTCCAGGTAGGGGGAGATCACCCTTGGATACCTCAGATGATTCAACAGCGCAGCAAAGGTCAAGGCAAACTCTCCATAACGGTCATTTACCCGGTCCATGACAGCAAGGATTTCTCCTCTTTTTCTATACTGAGGGAATAAGGAGAGCTGTTTACAGTCCTTAAAGAGGTTGGAAACTCTTACCCCGACAAGTCTCACCGGCTGTCTGAGTCTTATGGAGTGGAGGATGAGACAAGCTGTACGGCATATTTCCTGGCTTTCATTGATGTATGTTTTGATTGTGAACTGTTTCGAAAGGGTATGAAAGTCCATGAACCTCAAGGTGAGGGTCACTGTCCTCCCCCTATACCCGTTTTTTCTCAACCTTCTTCCCACCATATCCGAGAGTTGGAGGATATACTTCTTGATCTCTTCTCTGCCGGAGATATCCTGATCCAGGGTCATGCTGTGTCCCACTGACTTTATGTCCGGTGATTCCTCTGGAGGAACTACAGGGGAGTCGTCTATTCCCTGTCCCATCTTGTGGAGTCTCTCCCCAATAATACCGAATCTCCTTGTGAGCATGGAAACAGGCGTTACCCCCAGTTCTTTACAGGTCTGTATACCCATAGAGGCCAGGTGACAGGCCAGTTTTTCTCCTATGCCCGGCATCTCTTTAACAGGAAGTCGCTTTAATATAATGGGGATGTCTTCCGAGGTGATCACCATCAGGCCGTCGGGTTTTTTCATCTCTGAGGCCAATTTTGCCATGAGTTTGTTAGGGGCTATACCTATGGAGCAGGTCAGACCCAGCTCCTCCCTTATCCTTTCTTTTATTAATCCGGCAATATTTTCAGCCCCTGAAAAGAGCAAAAGGGAGCCTGTAATATCTAAAAAGGCCTCATCTATGGAGTATACCTCCACCTTCGGGGTAAAATCTCTGAATATGGAAAGGATCCTCATGGATGTATCCACATATTTCGGGATATCCGTCTCCACCAGGATGAGTTGGGGGCATACCTTTCTGGCCAGATTTGTGGGCATTCCTGCCTTAACCCCATAGGGCCTGGCCTCATACGAGGCAGCAGTTACCACAGACCTCCTCTTGGAACCACACACAGCGATCGGTTTGCCCCTCAGCCTCGGATTCACCTGCTGTTCCACAGAGGCAAAGAAGGCATCCATATCGAGATGCATGATGACCCGCTCTTTCCTCATCCCAGAAGTCCCTTCCTGAGGTTCCCTAAAGATATGCACCCAGAAGCCTCCAATCGAGGGTATAACCGTTGAAGCAGAGCTTAAAGAGGGTATCACCGTCACTTACCGAGAAGTAGTGGAGAGGTTCCCTTCCCTTGCTGTCCTGCCAATAGTAGGTGATCTCCTTTACAGGATATTTTGTCCCCTTCCACATAAACCATACAGGCATTATCTTCTTTTTGCCCCCATAGATTACCCCTACCTTGATCTTCTCCTTTAGGTGAGTTTCCATGAAGAACTCCTTATGGTTTTCTGACCATTATCCCGATCGGACAATGATCTGAGCCAGAGACGCTATTGTCGATAAAGGCTTCTGTGATCCAACCATTGTCGATCATATCCCTTGTCACAAAAAAGTAATCAATCCGCCACCCCACATTCTTTTCCCTGGCCTTGAACCTGTAGCTCCACCACGAATATTTAACCGTGTCCGGGTAGAGATGCCGAAACGTATCCACATAGCCGTTTTCAATGATTGAATCGATCCGGTCCCTCTCAATCCTCAAAAAGCCGGAGCGTTTTGCGTTTGGAGTGGGGTTCTTGAGGTCGATCTCATTATGGGCGGTATTGAAATCCCCGGCAATCACAATGCTTCTGCCGCTTTCTTTGTACTTGTCCGCATATTTAAAGAATTCCCTGTAAAAATCGAGCTTGTACTGGAGACGCTCCTCACTGGTCTGCCCATTAGGGAAGTATATATTAAAGAAGAGGAAATCCCCAAAATCCATCTCAATGATCCGGCCCTCATGATCGAAACGGAGAATGTCTATCCCGTACTTGGCTGTTTTGGGCTTTACCCTAGTATAGACAGCCACCCCACTATACCCCTTCTTTACAGTCGAATGTGAATAGTACGATTCATAACCGTTGATCTCTTTTATCTCTTTTGTGAGCTGGGCCTCTTGAAGTTTTGTTTCCTGAATTGCAAACACGTCGGCATCCATCTTCAAAAAGGAATTTAGGAACCCCTTTTGCAGTACGGCCCTTAATCCGTTGACATTCCATGAGACTATCTTCATTGTTTTTGTACCCATCCTTCAATCCTTTTTTGGACGTGATTCGTTAAAGTTTCTGCTATTACATTGCAAAAATAAACTCAATGGTTCTTCATATACTTTCCAGGAAAGTAACAGTTTAGCTTTTTGAAAAGCGTCGCTTCAACGATGGTCAAATTTTAATCCGTGTAAAACTCCCATCCAAGTGAACGTAAAGAAAGAGGAGTATATCATCATTCAATTCAGTAGCTCCATTATTAACTATTTAAGACATTTAATGTGAAATTATCCCCTGTTCTTTCTTAACACTCACTAATACGCTCAGACAATAGACGCATTAAAAATCTGGCCATCGTTGAAGCTTGATGATAGTTTTCTATTTCATAGCGCTAAAATGATGCAGAGGATCCGTTTTGTTCTTTCCTACTCATCTGTCAGCTCGGGCAAGGCATTGATCCCATGCCTGAAAGACAAGACCCTGCCGGGCTGGGACCGAAAGAGCCCTATTACCTTTCCGCAGACCTGGAAATCCCCTTTAACGACGATGGGCCTGAAACCCGGATTGGCTGGTTGCAACCTAACATGGTCTCCCTGTCTATAGAATCTTTTAACCGTTGCCTCTCCGTCTATAACTGCTACTATGATTTCCCCGTTTTCCGCATCCATCTGATGCCTTACAACGATTAGATCCCCATCTAAGATATGGTCTTCCTTCATGCTGTCCCCCCTCACCCGCAAAAGAAAGAGATCACGGTTCCCCCTGACCAGGAATTTGGGCAGGGGTATCCAGTCTTCAATATTCTGCTCGGCCAGGATGGGCTCCCCCGCTGCTATCCTTCCTAAAAGGGGAAGCCTTACTATTTCTGTGTTTCCTTCTGTTATCGTTTTACCTGCAAGCAGAACCCGTATGCCTCGGTGGCTTGCCCCCCTCTTTATATGCCCCTTCTTCTCCAGGGCATTGAGATGGCAGGTAACCCCGCCCAGGCTTTTGATCCCCATCGCCTTACCTATCTCCCGAATGGAAGGGGGGTAGCCGCTCTCTTTAATGGTGGTCAGAATGTATTGAAGAATCTCTCTTTGCCTGGCAGTTAAGTCTTTCTTCATATCTATCACCTGAAATCAATAAATACCAGACATTTGTTCAGTTGTCAAGAAAATTTTACGGCCTGTGGGGGGGGGAAGAGATGAAAGTAATAGAAAAAAACTGGATTTTATCCGATACTTGAAGTATAATCTATCTAACTGCTTGTTTTTATGCTTATTTAACAATGGTGAAAATCCGATATGCATTTTCTTATAAAGCTATCAATCGCTGTGGCCGTCATTATCCTTTGCACACAGGTAGGAAAGAAATTCCCGTCTCTCGCAGGTCTCATAGCAACCATGCCGCTTACCGGATTGATTGTCTTGATATGGTTGTATGCAGACAATCGAGGGGATTACGACTTAATCATAGGTTACACAAAAGGGGCATTGTGGGGAATCTTTCCAAGTATCCTTTTCTTTCTCGTTGCGTTTCTGTGTTTCAGCAAACATCTCTCGCTTCCGCTTGTCCTTTCATCGAGTTTTGTAGTTTGGTTGATAGGAGCTTTCATCCATCAATGGCTTTTGAGGTAATGCTGATTCATGTCTTCATAAAGAAAGACATCTGGGTAAAAAAAATGATTATCATATGGTCCTCTTTGCTGGTACCGTTTTTTTTGTAGAGAGAAGTCAATAATCAATAAGATCAATTCATTTATTTGTCTATTTGAAGACATGCATGGAGGAATAAAATATGCCACTGGCTGTGAGATCGCCGTTACTGAAAAATCCTGAGATCGTTTTCAGAGAGGAGGATAATGGGGCCTTTCTGTTCAACCCTGAAAATGGAGAACTCAAGTGTTTAAACCCTATGGGAATTATGATCTGGGATCTCTGTGACGGAGTGAATGCGATCGATAATATCGAGACCAAAATCGCAAAACAGTATCCGGATATAGATCGTGAGAAGATTCACGGCGATCTCTTATCCTTTCTTAAGGAACTATTCGATATCGGATATGTGGGTTATCAGCTTCCTGAAGCGGAATTGCCATAACTCTCTTTCAAAGGGGGCAGCCAATTGAACAAAATTCTACCATTTTCGCTTCACACACTGATTTTTCACGTCACAAAGGCCTGTAATCTAAAGTGCAGTCATTGCTGGCAACGATCAGAGCCAAAAGGATCAGATAATAAAGTCATAGAAGAGCACGAAGATATTTCCTCTTTGAAGTATGCAGATATACTAAACACTGCCAAGGGGCTGGGACTGAAATGTGTCAAATTCACAGGCGGCGAACCCTTCCTTCATCCAGAGGTATGGGACTATCTCGATATCACAAATAAAAACGACCTCTCTATTATAATAGAAACAAACGGCACCTTGCTCGATAAGATCCAGATCAAACGATTAAAGGCTCTTAACCGGCTTGAGCTTTCCGTGAGTCTTGACGGTACCACACCACTCACTCATGATAGATTTCGAGGGGTTGACGGTGCTTATAATCTTACCATATCAGCACTTGAGCTCTTAGCTCAATTCGAGATCCCTGTTCAGATTATCATGTGTCTGTATAGAGAAAATATGGATGAACTCGATGAACTGCTTCGGATTGCAGATGATTTTAAGGTAAAATCTGTAAAGATCAACCCGATTCAGCCTATTGGTCGGGGGCAGGATTTTATAGATAAAGAGGGGTATCTCTCGATCTGCGAATTGCTTGATATCTCTGACGAGTTGAAGAAAGGTCGGAGGCAGGATTTTTCAGGGGACATACATTTTTCTTTGCCCCTGGCCTTTAAACCGCTATCAGAGATAATAGATAAGAAATACTCGCTGTGTCGGATATTTCATATATTGGGTCTATTGCCCAACGGATATATTTCATTCTGTGGCATCGGCAATATCGAGCAATCGGCAATTATCGGAAACATATTTAGTGATAGGATTGATGATCTCTGGCAAAATGCCCCATTGCTCCTTGAACTGCGTAAAAGGCTGCCGAGTAAACTCAAAGGGATCTGTTCATACTGTATTTTTAAGGCTGTATGTTTAGGAGAATGCCGCGCATCTGCGTATAATATGACAGGCGACTTGATGGCCCCTTTTTGGATTTGTCAAAAAGCCTATGAAGAAGGCCTCTTCCCTCAAAGCCGCCTGAATATGTCTCAGGGAAAACCTGGTGATATCTGCTGAATTATTTAAAAGTTATCAATCAAAAACCGATAATATAGATTGAGAAGATAGATGAAAAATAGAAACGATATCAAATTAGAGGAGTTAGCTCAGTGTTGCATCGGCGGTGTGCCTATCGGTCTTTATGCCCCTTTTGAGATTCATAAGGAACTCGGTATAATAAAGGCAAGAATAAAAGATTTCTCGTTTAACGGTCCTGCGGATTTAAGGCTGAATATATTGAAACCGGATAAGAATATTAATGACAAAAAAAATAACACGGATTCGAATATTATAAACAGCTCCCTTTCAAAGACGGTTCAAACTGCGTTTTTGAAAGATACGCAAACACAGCTTAAAGAGAGATTAGGGCATATAGAGTCGCTATTGTCCGACCCAGCAGCGAACTGCCTGATGAAAAAAATCCTTATTCGAGATGACAATATATCATTTGTTCCATTGGACTCGGGTTTCCTGTTTATCTCTCATCATAAAAACAATGCGTTATTGTTACTCGATGAGGGACTCTCCTTAAAAAGAAAAGGCCCGGATAGCCATTGTACAGTAATAATGAATTTTACTGTAATAAATGCAGTAATAGTACTTATTTCAATGAACCTGGCTTTACGTGGGGGGCTGTTCGTCCATGGTACAGGGGTGAACTATAATGGGTACGGCTGCCTTTTTCTTGCTCCTTCCGGGGGGGGAAAGACCACACTGTCAATGCAATCGTTTCCAGGTGCAGTCCTTTCTGACGATGGTATCATCATCCGTAAACACGGGGATCATTATAAACTCTATCCAACCCCTTTCCGCCAGCGTCCGGGCGGGGATATACACAAGTGGCAATGGTGTGAATCACCGGTACAGCTAAAAGCTGTATTTATTTTAGAAAAAGGGTTGACCACCCGTGTGCTGCCGATTCCCCGTTTTCATGCATTGAGGCTTTTGATGAACGCATTTACGCATTTTTTTATGTATATGTCGCCCATGCATAAATTAAGGGTGTTCGATTTCTGGCGTGAACTCTCCTTAAATCTACCGATATCATGCCTTAGATGGCGTAAGGGGACAGATTATTTGCCGATAATTTTAGATGTTTTTTATAAAGGGGGGTATAAGGATGAAAACAACAGAGAAAGAACGGAAATGGCCTGCAGTATATGAACCACCGAGAGTTCACCATATCGAAACCGCTTATCAGCAGGCAATGGGAATCACTTATTGTGCTGCTGGTACAGGTGCGGGCGGTGGAGAAGGCACCTGTACTACAGGAGGCAGTGCCACTGGGCTCCCAGGTGAGCCCAATGCCTGTCAAAACGGTTCAATGGCGCATGTTGGCCCTGGAGGTGGAAATTCTCCTTGCGGCGCTGGAGCCTCTGCATGCGCAATGGGGTAAAAGGATTCATTTATTGAAAGATGGGAGAGCATAAGATGATCTTCCACGGTGCAAGCATGTCTCCTTTTTTAAAAGAGGGGGATATCGTCTTTTTGAGAAAAAGCCCGTGGCATAAACTCCAAACCGGCGATCTTGCCCTCATTGATTCGGATTGGCTTACGTATCCGGTCATTCATCGGATTATCGGCTGGGCAAAGGCAGATGGAGAACGAATAGGAATCTGCAAAGGGGACAGTATGTCCCAAAAGGACGGTTTTACACTTACAAAAGAGAATTATTCAGGTATCGTATGGGCTCGGGAAAGAAAAGGGAGGCTTAAAGACTTGAGATGCCCTCATCAAAGGATTCTATCGAGGTGGATCGCCTTTGTTTCACTGCTGAACCTAACACCCGGTGTTCTTCGTATAAAGACGAAGGAAATCCTCGGGTTTGTTACCCTGCGAATACCCGGGATCAGGCTTGTTGAACGTCTTTTTTTTAAAAAGGTTCAATACTTTCTTTTTCTCGACAAGACAAATACGAAACGACTATATGCAAGCCTCTATGGAAAGATTATCGGAAGCATTATCTTAAAAAGAGATGATTCGAGCTTGATACGATATCCGATTGCTTCTGTATATTCATACTTTTCTCTGTTCATATCTTGCGAAAGACTTGCCCTGGATGCCTATAGGAAACATTCGGAAATCTTCAATGAAGGCCTCTTTATTTAAATTCATTATGTACCGGTCCATATAAACACGGCCTGCCTACAAAGAGATTATATTGGGAAAATCTATCTTGAGTTGAATTATGATCTTATACTATAGAAGACTGGTGAGTGAGCATTCACGCATATATGCATTCCAACGTGCACTAGAGGCTTGTGTTCATCCAGGAGATGTCGTATGTGAGATCGGTGCCGGCCTTGGGACATATTCCTTTCTCGCCAGTCAAGCGGGGGCATCAAGGGTATATGCAATCGAAGAAGGCCCTGTAATCGATATCGCAAAAAAACTCTATGACGCAAACAGCAAAGATCTTGGCACAATAGAGTTTATCCATCAACACTCCACATTGGTAGTACTTCCTGAAAAGGTTGATATAGTCATCTATGAAAACTTTGGCAGTCTGGGTCTGACGCCTGTAGCAGGGTGCATTTTAGAAGATGCGTTCGAGCGTTTCCTTAAACCTGGAGGTACCTTTGTTCCAAATGGGATGAAACTCTATCTGGCAGCAATTCAGGCTGATACGCTCTGGGGAGAGACTATAAAATGTTTGAATGAAAACGATGAAAGGGTATTGGGGCTCGATTATAGTCTATTACGTCATCTCGCTGTAAACGAACGTATTCAAACCTCATACGGGCCGGATGTCTTGCTCTGTGATCCTTTGATCGTACATTCTTTAAACCTTAATGAATGCCAGGAACTTTTTTTTTCCCATGAATTGGAAATAGAGATGATTCAGCCCGGAATTCTCCATGGGTTTGGCTGCTGGACAGACTTCGACTTTCCGGGTGGATATACATATTCACAGGTCTATAATAAATCCGCTACATATGCGAGGTCGTTCTTTCCCATGCCCAAGCCTGTTGCGGTTCAACCAGGGGAATCCGTTCATATGCATTTAAGTGTAATGAAAAAGCCGTTTCCTGATTATACATGTACATGGTGGGGTGAGGTTATGGATAGAAAAGGAAAGATCAAGACCAAATGGAAGAGTTCTACACTTCACCTTCTCCCGTTTCAATCGAATGATATCAATCTTCCGAAATCATTCGATGCAGGATACCATCCTAAACTCAATAAAGAAGGGCATATACGCAAATTCATTCTGGAACAGATGAACGGAAGTATAACAATTGATACAATTGCCCATAAAGTAATTGACCAGTTTCCCGATGAATTCCCTTCTTTTGCTGAGGCCTTTACAAGGGTTATTCGGATCGTAAAGAAATGCGCGATTTAAATGTTAATAGACCTCTGATTCGTTGCTTAAAAACCATGTGCTGTATCTGCCTGCTTTAGCAATCAACTCTTGGTGGGAGCCTTCCTCAATAAGCTCTCCATCTTCGATTGCAATGATTCGATCCGCATGTACAATCGATGCCATGCGATGGGAGATGAGAATCGTGGTTCTTTCCTTTCGATCGGACGCGATGTTTTGCAAGATATTCTTTTCTAAGGAAGAATCAACCGATGATAGTGCCTCATCCAGGACAAGTATCTCAGGGTTCCGTAATAATGCCCTGGCAAGCGAAATTCTCTGCTTTTCACCCCCTGAAAGCTTAACGCCCCGCTCTCCAATAAAGGTACCATATCCCTGGGGCAAGCAAGATATAAAGTCATCTGCACCGGCTGTATATGCGGCTCTTCGTATATCTTCGATCTTCGCGTCAGAGGTCCCATAGCGAATCACTTCAATGATTCTTTCCTGAAAGATACCATGATCCTGCGGCGCCACGCCGAAGAGTCTCCTCAAGGAAATTGAGTCGATATCCAAAAGGCTCCATTGATCTAAAAGAATATCTCCTTTTATGGGTGCATATAAGCGCAGCAGCAGTTTAACGATTGTAGACTTGCCACTGCCGCTGGGACCAACGATTGCAAGCGTTTCTCCCTTTCTTATGCATAGGTTTATCCCTTTAAGCACGACCTTCTTCTCCTGGGGATAATTGAATGTGACATCACGAAATACAACCTCCTTATCGAATCTACTGACCGTGACTCTATTACTGGGGATTGGAACCGTTTCTTTAGTCCTGAGTAATAAAAAGACCTTTTCAGCACTTACAAATCCCGCAAGCATAGAGAGATACCAAGCCCCAATGCTTGAAAACCCACCATAGAGATAATATGCTGAGGCCAGAAAAGTGGTCAGTCCACCCGCGCTGAGTTCCCCTGTGACAACCTTGCTAGTTCCAAGAAACACGAGAACCGTTACGCCAACCATCTTGATCAGCTGATTAAAAGGGCCTGAAAGTGCAGAGGCCTTAAAGGCATTCATCGAGCGTTTGAGCATTTCATTATTAAGGTGTTTGAATCTTTCGACCTCTTTAGACTCAGTGGCAAATATCTTTATAATTTCAATATGAGGCAGGGTTTGCTCAACTGTTGTATACAAGTCCGATAAGGTCTCATACGAGTATTGAACGGTCTTTGTAATGAACCTACTAAATAGCCTGGTACTGAATATAACGGGGGGAAAGACCAGAATGGCAAATAAGGCGAGTTGTGTGTGTAATGAGAAAAGAAAGAGGGTGAGACCGGGAATCCGAAACATTTCCCTAACAAGAGAAACGGAGAACGAGGTTATGACATTGAGCATGGAGGTGGCATGAGAGAATATAATCGAAAGGAGGTCACCAGTGGTATGTGTAACATGAAAGTCGAGAGAGAGTTCATGAATCTTTTCATAGATTGAACCCTGAATATCATTTGTCATGCGACCGTCAATATAATTTATGATATATCCACTTGCATAACCGGCTGCAGAACGCAAAAGCAATATGCCAAGTGCACCAAGTGAAAGCCATTTCAAAACCGGAAGATCCTGAGATGCGAATCCTGTATCAATCAGCTTCTTTAAAAGGTATAGAAAACCCAGGTCTGTCCCAACTGTAATCACATTGAGAAAAGAGGCGACTGTCAGATACCCCCAATACGGCTGGGCGTATCTCATTATAGCAATAAAATTGCTTATCGATCCTCTTTTCATCTCTTCTTTGCAAAAGGGTTGAACAAGACTTTTAAAAATTTAAATCCCATACATATCAGGCTAAAAAAACGACGCAAATAGTAAAACCAGTATGGCATACTCCCCATATTTGGAAATAATTGTTTCAAGACATGCTTTGAGGGGAAGAGGGTATCCCATAAAAAGGCAACCCGCTTTTGATTTGAATCCATAAGCAAAAAGTAAAAAAGCTCTCCAGAATAGGGGAGCGTTTTACCATGTGCAATTGACCGCAGAATATATCTTGGGAGTATGCCCAGTTTGGTTAACTCTAGTTTGTATATCGATTGAAGATCCTGATGCAGGGCCTTGTCTACAGGCCATTTGTCAAGAAAGAAAAAGAGGATGGCAAGCGGGCGAAGTACTCCCAAATCATTTGCCCTTTTAATGATATCCTCAGGATAATCGATGAGTTCAGGATAACGGTTCATCAGATAAAAAGAGTCTATAAACCAAATGTCTCTTGAAAATCCGTGCTTTAGTGCATGTATTGCAAGGCAGATCAGGGAATCAGCAGGACTTAGAGTGAGGATAGTTTGAAAACCATTGAGAATACAGCTCTGTGAAGCCAAATCCGCTGTATATACCGGTATTGCCTTTAACCGACTCGGTATCCTATCTGAGTGGACAATATCCATATGAAGGTCCACAACGATCTCTCGCCGATACCAGGTCAAAGGATATATCGACCGTGGTCTAAATCCTAAATTCTCCAATACACTGGCAAATTCTTCTATGTGTTTGGGAGGGATTAACAGGTCGATATCGTCCATTGGGCGAAGGGCGAAGCTATCATATACGTCGAAAATTAATCCGGCACCCTTCCATAAAATACAGGTTATACCCCTTTGCGAAATGACCTCATCAAGCTCTTTCAGGGCTTTCGATATATGCATATTTCTCTTTAATGTGCTGAAATAACTATCTTTAAGCAGATCTAACTGCTCTTTTCCAACCTCAAATTGAGCCCCTAAGTCATGGAGCTGTAATCTATCTATCTTTATTCCTTTCACTCTTTCCATCAGACCTATTAGACCATCAAAAACAAGAGGAGTCAGTCCGTTTCGCACGGAGTAACGTATCATCAACTCCCAGTTAAGATGCTCAATGTCTGCAACATCTAAATCGCAGGAAAATTTTGACGGTATGCAGAGTCTTCTTGCAAACTCAATCTCATATGGGCGTTTTTGAGATATCTCCTGTTTTTTTGATACCATTACTTGAATACTTCATTCCTCCTTTGAAGAAAGTTGACCAATCTGTTTGAGAGACTTCTTGATCATGACACCTTGAATAAATGAATTAATTGACTGTATGAGCATCAGTTAAGCGTGCAGAATTCTATGACTTTTGGCAATGCGTCATTCTCCCAGTGCATCCCCTGCGTATTGATAGTATTATAAATCTCCTTGGGATAGTTTTGTAAGACCATCAGAACTTTTAGATACATACCGAGACTGTCGTCTGATAATTCACTCTGTGCATCGAGGAGTTCACTGCTCAATACCCTGCTTAAAATATCTTCATTAACCTCGCCCTGAATTAAATAAGGGGCATAAAATATGGCTGCCTTCTCTAATGCCCTCATAAGAGCAAGATATTTTTTAAATTCCGCACTGACGTCGAAATCAGGGGTTATGTTCATTTCATCAAATGCCTCCTCAACTGTTTCTTCTAGGAAAATTGCCTGTTTGTAGCTAAAGACAATATCGCATAACTGAAGCCCATATTTATTTACTAGGAGTGAATCCACAGCGAATTCTATAGCCATATGAAGGGTTTCCCTATCCATCTTTGTCTTTTCATGTAAAAGATCGCACCACATATCTGAACCTTCCACATAGCCATCCATAGTATTATGGGCTTTTACATCTGCATAAAAGTGTATCCTGGTTCCTTCTGTAAAATACATAAGTCTAGAATCCCATGTGGTCAAGTTGCCAGATGCGATCTCATAGAAGAAGGTCGTTCCAACAGTGACTTCAGTGTCCTCAGTAACTCCATGTAGTTTAAGAGCGGTTTCCTGATCGATGAGGCCAGAGTCTCTCAGGTACCAAAAGTAATCAGGAATTATGGAACCCATCCTTGCATTATAACTCCTTAAATATCTATACTCAATTCCAAGGGACTCTTTAGCTACATAGGCATGCGTTGATAATCCCCATGCAAATGCAGAGGCAGCAGATGCAAAGATGCTGATTATAATCACCAAGAACACAATCATCCTGCTATGTAAAAACTTTTTCATCTCAATCCTCCTTTGCTTTGAATCTTTCGTAACTCTGTTTCAAGACGTCGGGATGACTCTTGTTTTTTTCCCTTTGCATACGTGTGACAAACCTGAAATGCTTGCTAGATAGGGGAAGTAAAAAAACTATTTCCTCTCAGCCTCTCAGACAGAGTCACTTCATCACAACAATTGTGAGTGCAACTTCTTTTGTCCAAGTACATTTATCAACCTTCGATTGGCACTGGGAAAGGCAAAGTCGTCGAGTTGTCCGACTCTTACCCAACGGGTATTTGGCCATACCAATGGAATTGACATGACCGGTTCATATTGTGGCTGGCATAGAAACGAATGAAGAGTAACTTTGAATGAGGTATAATGATGCTGAATAACATCGATCTTGTCATAAAAAAAGATATTAAGCCCGAACTCTCTTTTGAATTCGCGTATACAGGCCTGCTCCAGTGTTTCTCCTGCATTAACCTCTGTTCCTGGAAATTCCCACAAATCAGGCAGCAATCCCAAAGCCGGGCGTTTCCGAATAAGGACCTTCCCCTCATGGGACAAGACCCCCAATACAGTCTCGATGGGTGTTATCTTCTTCCTCTTCCCCGGAATGGGAATTTCGTCAACAATCCCCAGTTGAAAACTCTTACAGTCTTCCCTTACAGGGCATCGGGAGCATATCGTCCTCTTCGGCAGACACACTGTCGCCCCCAATTCCATGAGCGCTTGGTTGAAGTATCGTGCTTGTCCCTTTGGAATGAGCTTCTCGGCTGTTGCCCAGATGAATGCCTGACTTTCCTTCTCTTTAACAGGTTTTTGCATGCTGACCATACGGGCAAAGACACGCTCCACGTTTCCGTCCACCAAAGGAAAGTCCTCGTTGAATGCAATACTCATGATTGCTCCAGCGGTGTATAGACCAATCCCTGGAAGGGTGAGAAGAGTCTTATAATCTCTTGGAAACTCCCCGTTAAAATCACGATCAAGAATATTTGCTGTCTGATGAATGTATCTCACGCGGGAATAGTATCCCATCCCTTCCCAGTATTTGAGAATCTCTTCTCTTGATGCAGCTGCTAGTGACCGTATATCTGGAAATCTATCGGTAAACTTCTGAAATACATCAACGACCCTTTTCATTTGCGTTTGTTGGAGCATGATCTCAGATATCCAAATAGAATATGGGGAGTAGTCTTGCCTCCAGGGGAGTGGTCTTTGATTCTCTCGAAACCATTGTAAAAGCTTCTTCTGTATTCTGTGATGTTGATCCTTAGGGAGTTTTAACAATGTTTTCCACCTCCAGTTAGTAAATCCCCTATGTTCTCAATACAACCGGCAACTGACTTTTTCTGGTGCCAAAAAGGGATTTTATGAACGAAAATACTGATAGAAAAGCCCCTCTCATTGCAATATACTCTGATTTTTTCAGAAGTTACAAATGGCTAACAGTACTGTCTCGGATATTACCCTGAAATGGAGGGCCATGCAACAAAAATATAAATATGGCATACTTGAGTAATGCAACATAAGATGAAACAGCATGTATTTATTAGTTGAGAAAAAGATCAACTCCTCTGGACTTCAAAAATCGTAACCCAAAGTCTAAGCCCTATATGCTGTGTCTTTTTGTTGAGATAATAGGAAGGGCACAAATGGAGAAGGCCTGTCGTGACTAGGATTAGAGAAAAAAAACGATGTGTTTCCATTCGCATTGAAGAAGAAACTATCCAAAAGATAATTATTAGCTTTTAGTAATTCGTCGCAAGAGGCGGCAATTAAATATTAACCCGAGTAAAACCGTAACTTTTTCTTTTCTCTTTTTTAACTCTTAGGCTAAGCCCCCGGCTACGCCGGGGATAGTAAAAAAGCTATGCTGTAGTTTATTTAATAAAAATGCTCTATTTCGTAGAATTGGACGGGGTTTTACCCGTGGCAGATTCATA
>JAXHVA010000038.1:0-41652 GCA_034189035.1 Thermodesulfobacteriota bacterium | reverse complement strand
GGCCAGGCTACCAGTCAGATGCTCGATGCCCAACGGATCCGTGTAGCAGCTCACCTCGTAGGATGTCGCCTGATCCGGCTTTTCGTAATGCTTCAGGTTGTCCAGAATGTGCGGCAGGTTAGCGTAGACGCGAATGACGGGCGGCCCCTGTAAACTGCCGGCCAGATAGCAGTATTGACAGTGAGCTGGGTCTGAACTACCACATGAAGCAGATTGAAAAATACAAGGAAATAAAGAACGCTGAAGTCCGATACGATACATATATGGCAGAAGATTGTGATTTGCTTATAGTCGCCTATGGTTCATCTGCAAGAATAGCCCGAGGTGCTGTAGATATGGGTCGCAATAAAGGGCTTAAACTCGGATTGTTACGTCCCATCACTCTTTGGCCTTTTCCGGCAAAAGAGATATCGCAAATCTCTTCAAAGGTACAGAATGTATTAGTAGTCGAAGACAGTCAAGGCCAATTGATAGAAGATGTTGAGGCCTCAATAAAGAGCTCTGTCCCAGTTCATCTATTGGGGATGTGGGCAAGGCACAACACTGGTGGTGGTGGAATAATTCATCCTGAAAGAATCATTGAAGAGGTGGAGAAGATAAATGGAAAATAACGCACCTGATATTAAAAAAATTACAGGAAGACCAAAATTAAGGACTATCTTTCCTGGAATGTACTGTCCTGGATGCCATTACGGTATAATCGCTAGGTTATTATGTGAGGTGATTGAAGAATTGGGCATTGAAGGAAAGACCATAGGTCTTGCAGGAGTTGGCTGTAGTTTCGGGGGAATGCCATTGACAATAGATATTGACTGGGCATCCTGCCCCCATGGCAGAGCGCCAGCTATGGCAACGGCTATCAAAAGGATACACCCTGATGCAACAGTATTTACTGTTCAGGGTGACGGTGACTTAGGGGCTATAGGGCTTGGTTGTTTTATGAATGCCTTGGTACGAGGAGAAAATTTAACCACTGTATTTCTCAATAATGCTGTCTATGGGACTACAGGAGGACAAATGGCCCCAACCACATTGTTAGGGATGAAAACTACAACAACCCCAATAGGAAGAGAGCTTAAAACAACTGGATATCCTTTACACATACCTGAACTCGCAGCTACGATGAAAGGAGTCTCTTACTCTGCACGTTGTACTGTTCATACGCCAGCTAACTTTCAAAAGGCCAGAAAAGCTTTGAAGACAGCATTCCAAAAACAAATAGATGGTATTGGATATTCTTTGGTAGAATTTGTATCTGCCTGCCCTCCGGGATGGGGTCTAAACCCACTCAATTGCCTGGACTTTATCTCTGAAAAAATGCTCAAAGAATATCCTTTGGGCGAATTCAAGAATGTTAATAGTGTTGATTAAATTATAATAATATTTTCTCTTATTTCTAATAACTTACAAGGATGATAATGATGGACTATCATGAACTAATGATTATTGGTACAGGCGGAAGAGGGGTACTTTTAATTGGACGATTACTCCTTGAGGCAGGAATAAATAAATACAAGCATGCTTTGTTCTTTCCTAATTATGCCCCTGCAATGAGGGGTGGAGAATCAGAATGCACAGTCATACTATCCAATTATTATATCAATACCCCAGTGAAGTTTCACCCGAATTTTGCCCTTGTTATGACAAGTTCTTCTTTGCAATTGATAGAAGAGAGGATAAAATCAGGAGGGTCGTTAATATTAGATGGTAGCGTAATACCGGATGAGATCAAAAGAAATGACATAAAAATATATCGTATACCTGCAACTGAAAAGGCTGTTAAACTAGGTGGAAATCAGGCTGCAAATATGGTCTTATTAGGAGCATATCTTGAATGTACAAAAGCAATTTCGCTAAACTACGTTGAAGATGCACTTGATAGAAGATTACAGGAAGAATCAAAAAAGCCCATATTAGCACTCAATAAAATGGCACTCAAAGAGGGTGCTAAATTGATGGCGAACTGTATGAGTTAGTAGAAAACCTAGTTGTTCCTGATATCATCGTCAGATTCACGGTTGGCTCCCTTATACAATACTGTACGCACTTCTTTAAGGCAAATGACATATAAAAAAGAATCATTTTTGTTCCTCAAAGAAGGCAGCTGTCTGTTTAAGCCCCTCATGAAATGGCACATTCGGATGCCAACCGAGTTCTCTCTTAGCCTTGGAGCACTCTATAACACTACGTAACTGTTCCCCCTTATTTGGCTCACCATGAACCTCATTCGCATTCGACTTAAAAAGGCCCTTTATCCCCTTAAAGAGTTCATTCACTGTCGTCTCTATCCCGGTGCCAATGTTGAATACTCCAGATATATTTGTCTCAAGGGCTAGAATATTTGCCCTGGCAACGTCTTCTACAAAAACAAAATCCCGTGTCTGTTCCCCGCTTCCGTTAATCACAGGCTGTTCTCCTGCTAACATCTTTTGTGAAAATATCGCTACAACTCCTGCTTCTCCATAGGGGTCCTGCCTTGGGCCATAAACATTGCTGTATCTGAGGGAAACATAGCTTAACCCATACACCTCATGGTAAAAATACAGATACTTCTCACAACTCAATTTGGCAATACCATAGGGGCTGATCGGTCGGATGGGGTGTTCTTCGTCTGCAGGGAAATAGTCCTGTTCACCATAGAGTGCCCCACCTGTACAGGCAAAGAGAAACCTTTTGATGCCGAATCTAACAGAGTTCTGCAATAAATTCAATGTGCCACCGATATTCACATCCATATCATAGATCGGATCATCAACAGAGTCTCTCACGCTAATCTGAGCTGCATGGTGAATTAATGCAACTGGTCTCTCCTTTTCCATAACCTCTTTCACGATAGGACCTCTTATATCCCCTTCATAGAATAGTGAATTCTGACTGAGGTTCTCCTTCTTTCCAGATGAAAGATTGTCTATAATAATTACCTCATGTCCCTTATCTATCAACATATCAGATACATGGGAACCGATAAACCCCGCCCCGCCAGTAAGCAAAACCCTCATTTCTATTTCCCTCCTTTATGATGTCCATTAAAGGGGCTGTTGCCAAGAAAAAATTTTCTTTTAGCGATCATCAAAAGGTTTTTTGATAAGTCTTGGTGAATCGTAAGATAGGCGATTTCAACTATTTGAGCCTTTTTAGGCGAGTTTTGAAATCGCCTGGACGAGCCTTAGACTTATCAAAAATCGTTTTGGACGAAGCGAAAAGGGATTTTTCTCTTGGCAACAGCTCATAAAATGTCAACTCTCGTTTTCGAATCTTACAAAAATTGGATTTGATATCAACTTGCCTGCCCCTTTTACATCTATCCTGTAATATATCTTTTTATCAGGTACAAAGTAATTATCAAAGTAGGTATAATCATAAGGCGTCACTCCTGAAAACTCATTAATCAATTTTCCAGAACGAATGATCCTTCCCTTTATCTTGAAGTTCTTTTTATTGCTAGAGGAAATAATTATCCTTAGCACTGGGCTGCCTTTTGCAAAGATCTCTTCCCCTGCTGTCCCTTGAGACGGACTCAAAGGATCAGATACAGTAAATCGTTCCAAGCATAATCTGCGATCAACTTTTCCTCTGCATGCATACATCCTCCCATTTTCTAAGGCGAAAAGCACTTCCTCTTTTGATTTCCTTTTTACAAGAAATACTGTTGGAAACTCACCCAATTTTCCACTTTTTTCTGAGTGATAATCTGCAGTAGAGATCGCCCAAACCGGTTTTACTCTTTTTCCTGAACAGTACTCATTTAAAAGTGTATCCCACTGTTTATCCGGTTCAGTCAAAGTTATATTATCACCATATAAAGCAGCAAAACCTGTATATCGAGTTGCCTTGATAAGATCATTTGGAGAGGGGGGGGTATTCACATATATCGGCCCTTTTTTGCGCATGCCGGATCTGCTCTCAGGATGAGACCAGAAGGTCATCCCCCCTCTTTCATTTACATAGTCTATCAGTGCCTGATAGGGCAAAATCCCCCTATCTCCGTGATATTGATCGAAAAGAGATTTCTTAAAAAAACAATAGTTTATTACCAATAAAAGGCTTAAAATAAAGAGAGTCACCCCAACTTTTTTGAAAAATCCCCTTAATCGTATTAAAAAACATGCAAATACCATTGAAAAGACAAACAGCAAAATCATCAACAGGGAGTAATTGACGTATTTCAGAGAAAATCCGCCACTTAAAATTGGCATATTTTCATAATCTTCAGCCCTTTCCAATCCGACAATCAGTAAATGCTTCTCCCAATTATGGGCTGTTAGATTCCGTTTAAATGGACTCCCAGTCCAATAATAGAAGGGAGCCGACTCCACCCCGGGGATCAGAATCATATCCGGATACTTCCTTGCCATGTCTTTAATCGTATCGAGATAATTCCTCACTCCCCCCTTCAATACAGAAGAGTATTCGACCCTTTTTCTTATAATATTTCGAAGTGGAAACAGTCCATACTCCATTTCCATCCGATCATGATCGGTAAATACGACAACATCAAACCCCCTGTCTTTTGACATCTTAATCAGCTCTTCAATAGAATAACTGCCATCACTGAAAGTCGAACGGATATCTATTAATCCAGCGATTTGAATATAGTCTTGTGCGTAAGCATTTATTGGATATAGAACAGAAAAAAATAGATAAAATACGAAACAAAAGTGTAATCTGATAGGATATGATAGTATGGAAGGGGTTTTTCCCATATTTTAAGGTGTATCTATTATTAAAGTGGATAGTTCATTTTTATACTATCATTCTTTCTTTCGTGACATTACCTCTTTTCTCAAACTTTTCATTAACTTAGGTAAGCTCTTATTTGCTATATAGTCCTCTAAAAATTTCGGTATAAGCTTTCCAACAGAGACAGAAGTACTGTACGTTGTAATTGTCTTTTTCTCATTAACTTTAATAATTCGGCAATAACCGGTTGTATCTTTAATTCTATGTGGATACGATTCATCTAAAGACCATACAATAGTATAATTTTCTGAATCAATATCACACCGTAAGGTGTACGTAAAACTGAAGAAGAATATCTTGTTTTTAAACGTTACCCATACTGAATTGCCTTCTTTTTTTACAGGGCTTGCCTTTTTTACATATGGAACGAATCTATGCCAGGCAGAAAAGTCAAGGAGGACATCGAAAATCTCGTTCCGACTTCCCTCAATCAGTATATGGGCAATAGCATTCGCTTTTGCCTCCTTTGATTCTATCTCTTTTGTAATTACAACCTTCCCTTTCACAAGATCTGGAAGGATCTCTGTAAAATCAAAATATTCAACCGCTTCTTTTCTATTGGTCAGCTTTGCGGATAGGTCTCCCGTATGCAATATCAAAGGAATCACAATGATGAAAACGATTAAAAGACGAAAGGAATTGATCATTTGCCTTAAATAAAAAAAGATAAGAGTTTGCCTTGGTATGGAATCAAAGTCCCTTAAAAAATATTTCAGCTTTTTTGCTCACAAACGAAACAGGAGCATAAAAACAAAAACTATCTAATAATAAAAGGATGACACTATCTCAAGGTTCCTCAAAATCTAAATAGAGGAGAATCATCGAAGGTCGTATTTTAAACTACATTATGAATAGGATAGATTGCTTGGCCAGATCAAGATATGGAGATGGTAATACCCCTATCAGCAATGTTCCAACTACTGCTATTATTAAGGCAATAACCATAGATGATGACAAGGAAGGATGCGCAAATTCTTTAACCGGCTCGTTCATATACATCATCACTGTAACTCTTAAATAATAATAGACAGAGACCAGACTATTCATCACACCAATTATAGCTAGCCCAATATACCCTGCCTTTACTGCAGCGCTGAAAATATAGAACTTCCCAACAAACCCTGCTGTGGGGGGAATGCCAGCAAGAGAAAAAAGAAAGATGGACATCAAAAGTGCAAGCGCTGGATATTTGAACCCTATACCAGAATAATCCTCTATATCCAAATTTTTCTCGCCTCTTCTCTCAAAAAGTATAATAATACCAAATGCCCCCAGATTCATAAAGGCATAAGCAAGCATATAAAACAGTATGCTCGATACCCCCAGCTCACTCGATGCTACCATTCCTACCATAATATATCCTGCATGAGCAATGCTTGAATACGCGAGCATCCTCTTAATATTTGTCTGGGCAATTGCTGCTATGTTTCCGATTGTCATTGTTAGCACTGCTAAAATCCACATAAGTAGTACCCAATCGGGCTGTAGGCTCCAAAGAGAATATGAAAAAACCCTTACAAATGCAGCAAATGCAGCTGCTTTGACCCCCACGGACATAAAGGCTGTTACAGAAGTTGGAGCACCCTCATACACATCTGGAGTCCACATATGAAAAGGAAATGAGGCAATTTTGAAACCGAAGCCCACCAGCAAAAGCGCTGTTCCAGCTAAAAGCATCGGATCATTGAGGTATATAGCATTAGATAGAAACACTGATATTCCTTTCAGATCTGTAGTCCCTGTAGCCCCGTAAATAAACGCAATCCCATAGAGCAGAAATGCAGAAGAGAATGCACCGAGTAGCAAATACTTCATTGCTGATTCGATAGATCTGTCCCTTTCCCTCAGGAAACCTACAAGTACGTATATTGATATGGACATCGTCTCCAAACCCAGGAAAATAGTTATCAGGTTCGAACCTATTGCCATAAACATCATACCAACAGTTGCAAAGAGGATCAGGGCAAAAAATTCCCCATGACTATTCCCCTCTTCCTTGAGATAATTTACAGACATAAGTATGGTAACCCCTGCAGTAATAAGAAAAACCAAACTGAAAAAAAGACCAAAGTTATCTACATATATCATATTATTGAATGCGTATCTCGGCTTTCCCCATAGAGTAACCGAGCTTACCATAGCAAATAAAATACCCAATATGCTCAATAAACAGGCTGGATCTTTTCTTTGTTTTGGTAGAAATACACTCAGCATTAAAACAAGTATAGCTGTTATACTCACTATTAGCTCTGGCCCTAGGCTTGCGATATCTATAGTAGGAATCGCTAAATCCATATCAATCTCCCTCAAATAGTATGCTCATTACTTCTTTACAGATAACTCTACACTCTCGTTTTCAGCAAGGATCTTACATTCCCTTTGAATGCTCACCTCGTACTTTTTATTAAACTCCGTTAGGAAATGCTTTATAGACGTCTCTGTCTTAGTTAAAAAAGTCTTTGGGTAAAGTCCAATCCAGAATATAAATATCAAGACCGGGATAAGAACTCCGATCTCTCTCAATGAAAGATCCTTAAGGTTCTTGTTTTCTTCGTGGGTTACTTCTCCAAACATGACCCTTTGAAACATCCAAAGCATATACACCGCTGCAAAGATAACTCCTGTTGCAGCGAATACTGCATATACGACATTGGATTTAAAGGTTCCTAGGAGGATCAAGAATTCACCTACAAAACCGTTTAATCCTGGAAGCCCTATAGATGAAAGCGTAACAACCATAAAGATCGTGGCAAAGACAGGCATAACCTTGGACAATCCTCCAAAATCCGCTATCATCCTTGTGTGCCGTCTCTCGTAAATCATGCCGACGATCATAAACAATGCCCCTGTGCTAAGACCGTGGTTTATCATCTGGATTAAACCGCCCTGTAAACCCTGCATATTGAGGGCAAATAACCCTAGCATAACAAACCCTAGATGACTCACACTAGAGAAAGCCACTAGCCTCTTCAGGTCTTTTTGTACCATGGAAACTAAAGCACCGTAAATTATCCCGATGATTGCTAGGATACTAATCAAAGGGACAAAATTATAGGAAGCCACAGGAAAGAGGGGCATGCTGAATCTCAAAAATCCATATGTTCCCATCTTCAAAAGCACTGCAGCCAAAAGGACACTTCCCACAGTTGGAGCCTCTGTATGAGCATCGGGCAGCCATGTGTGGAAGGGAAACATCGGAACCTTAATAGCGAAGGCAAGAAAGAAGGCTAAAAAGAGCCAAGTCTGATACTGATGCGGGATCCCGAGCTCGTATAGCTTCAAAAGGCTGAATGTATACTCTCCTGTGACGCTGTGGTTATAAAAATAGAGGAACAAAATAGCCACAAGCATGAGCAAGCTTCCAAACATGGTAAACAGAAAAAACTTTATAGCTGCGTATATCCTTCTGGCAGGATTCCCCCATACCCCAATCAATAGGTACATAGGTATAAGCATGACTTCCCAGAATACATAGAACAAGAAAAGATCAAGAGAGACAAAAACACCAACCATGCCTGTCTCAAGAAGAAGAAGACAGATCATAAATTCCTTCACTTTATCTGTTATATCTTTCCAGCATGTAACCACACATATAGGTGCAAAAAACGTAGTCAACATGATGAGCAGGAGACTTATTCCATCAATGCCAACAGAATAGCTCATTCCATAATCTTTTATCCACGCGGCTTTTTCCACAAACTGCATTTCAGCAGTATCAGCCCTGAAAAAGAAGAAGAGGGGCAATGAAAACAAAAAGTTGACAAAGGTAGTGATGAAGGCTGCCCACCTGATTGTCGTTTTCTCCTCTTTATTCATAAGCATGATAAATATCGCACCGAGAACAGGAAGAAATGTAATCAGGGTCAATAAAGGAAAGTCTAACTGATTCATTAAATGAACTCCTTCTCCAACGTTATAAAATTATATATAAAGAAAATAAACGATAATTGCTCCAACACCTATAAGTATGGAAAGAGCATAATTCTGGACATAGCCAGTCTGAATCCTCCTTAAACCAATGCTACTCCACTTAACGATATGGCCTACTCCATTCACTATACCATCAATAAACTTCGCATCAAATATTTGCCACAAAAGTGTGGAACCTCTCTTAATAGGATTAACAAATAGAAAATCATATATTTCATCTACAAAATATCTGTTGAAAATGAGCTGATAGAGAAGCGCAAACCTCTGTGTCAGTTTCTTGGGAGCAGATGGGTTCTTGATATACATATAGTACGCCAAGGCAATGCCAATTCCTGCAATTGCCAGAGAAACCATCATCATCAAGACCTCAAGGCCTATGGAATGGTGTCCTGCTTCTGCCTCAGAAACATGACTACCTGAAGCATACGCTAGGTTCGTCAATGTGATCTTTGCGGACTCTACCGCATGACCCCCTGTAACCGGTGCGAGGAAGTCATGGAATACATTCCACCCTTTGATTATGGGAATCCCAACTAGACCACCGATTGTAGAGAGGACAGCAAGGACAATCAGGGGGTTGGTCATAACCGGAGGGGATTCATGGAGGTGTTTTTTGACCTCTTCATCCACCCTCGACTCTCCAAGGAAGGTCATAAATACTGCACGAAACATGTAAAAGGCTGTCATTAATGCAGCTCCTGCGCCCAATGCCCATAAGATGGTGCTCTTTTGAAAGGCATACCACAGTATCTCATCTTTGCTGAAAAATCCAGCGAACGGAAATATCCCTGCTATAGCCAGCGTTGCAATGAGAAATGTCCCGTAGGTCTTCGGCATGTATGATTTCAGTGCACCCATCTTTCTCATATCGAGTTCCCCTGCCATGGCATGCATGACACTTCCAGCGCCTAAAAAGAGCAAGGCTTTGAAGAATGCATGGGTCATCAGATGGAATACACCTGCGGCGTATGCCCCTACACCGCATGCCAGGAACATATACCCCAGCTGACTGATTGTAGAATATGCTAAAACCCTTTTAATATCATTTGCAGTTAAAGCTATAGAAGCCGTAAATACTGCAGTAACAACTCCGACAATAGCAACAACCGTAAGGGAAATAGGAGCAAGTGTAAAGAGGATATTACACCTGACTACCATATAAACACCAGCTGTAACCATTGTCGCTGCATGAATCAAGGCGCTGACTGGGGTAGGTCCTTCCATCGCATCTGGCAGCCATGTGTAAAGGGGAATCTGGGCAGACTTTCCTGTAGCTCCCACAAAGAGCAGGAGGGTTATTGCAGTTATTGTGAGATTTCCAACATTAAAGGTATGACCTGCCTTTTCAAATACATCAGAGAAGTTCAATGTCCCAAACGTTACAAAAATAAGCATCATACCCAAAAGAAAGCCATAATCTCCTATCCGATTGACTACAAATGCCTTCTTTCCAGCATCGGCCGGCTCTTTTCTCTCATACCAGAACCCGATCAATAGATAAGAGCACAACCCTACTCCTTCCCAGCCGACAAACATTAATAGAAAATTATTACTACAAACAAGTACGAGCATTGAAAAGACAAACAGATTTAGATATGTAAAATAACGGGTGTATCCCTCATCATCATGCATATACCCAACAGAGTAGACATGGATCAAAAAGGAGACCCCTGAAACCACAAGCATCATAATGATAGAAAGTGGGTCTACGAGAAAACCTATGCTTGTCTTGAAATCTCCAGTAGCTATCCATGTATAAACTATCTTCTCAAATGACCTGGCTTCTGGAGGAAGCTTTAAAAGGGATAAAAAGAGAAGGACCGACAGGACAAAAGATAAAAAGATAACCGAACAGGCAACAAATCCGACAAGCCTATTGCTCAACTTATGTCCCAAAAGTCCATTGATAAGAACCCCAATTACAGGAAATATGGGAACCAACCACACATAATCCAACATCTTCTTCCTCCAATTTTATCGGAAATTTATTCTCATATACTCATTAAGAATCAAGCATGCAAATAGCAAAAAGTTGTTTTTTAAAATAGAAAAAAGCTTTTCACTACCACTTCATAATATTAACCTCATCGATATTGACGGTCTCTTTATTTCTGAATAAATTGATGATGATCGCGAGTCCAACCGCGACTTCAGCAGCAGCTACTGTCATAACAAAAAAGACAAATACTTGTCCATCTAATGAATCGAGGTGTTTTGATATAGCCACAAAGGACAGGTTTACGGCATTCAACATGAGTTCAATACACATGAAAATGATTATTGCGTTCCTCCTGACCAGGACCCCTACAACTCCGATCGTGAATAAAATTGCCGAAAGTATGAGATAATATGATATCGGTATCATCTTTACAACTCCTTCTTTGACAGAACAATAGCCCCTACAATAGCAGCCAATAAAAGTATTGAAGTTATCTCAAAGGGAAGAACCCAGTCTGTAAAAAGCAAACCAGCTATAGCCTTTGTATTCCCAATGGTAGTCACTTTTTCAACAGTATGGGTTCCTTTTGTTCCGTATAATATACCCGAGGCTGCAATAGATCCTAAGGTTACCATTAAAGAAAAAGCGATTAGGATCCCAAAGGCCTTTTGCAGGGGATGCCTTTCTCGATCCTTCTTTAACTTGTCTAAATTGAGCAACATAATTACAAACAAAAAGAGAACCATTATAGCCCCCGCATATACCATAACCTGAATTGCGGCAATAAACTGTGCATTGAGAAGGATATAAAGCCCAGCAAGGCTGAAAAAAGTCAAAACCAATGATAAGGCACTGTGTACTGGGCTTCGAAAAACGACGACCATAATTGCCGAAATCAATACGATGATAGCGATGGGAAAGAAGAATAAGGCTGTCATAATCCATAACTCCTTTTATATATTATACTATTTTTCTAGAAGCATCTCTATATTATATTGGGTATCATCACGGTTATATGTGGCCAATTCATAATCGCCGGTCATAACGATTGCACCAACCGGGCATGCTTCAACACAATACCCACAAAATATACATCGGCTTAAGTCAATTTCATAACTCTCAGCATACCTTTGCTGGCCTGGTCCTTCAACTGTGACAACATGAATGCATTCGGAAGGGCAGACTGTGGCACACAACTGACATGCAACACATTTCGCATTCCCATCTTCTTTCCTCTGGAGCTGATGACGCCCCCTAAACCTGGGATAACACTCCCATCTCTGTTCTGGATAGCGTATGGTGATGGGTTTAGAAAAAAATCTTTGAAATGTAAGACTTAAGCCCTTAACGAGAGGTATAATCATCTAATCCTCCTATTCTCTATACAATTATAGAGATAAATAAACTTACTAATTTTCTTCATCCGCTTACCTGGTGTCCATCCATAAATGGCCTTTATGCCCTGAAGTCTCAGATGATTACCATAATAAAAGCGGTTACTACTATATTGACTAGGGTCAATGGAAGGAGTACCTTCCATCCAAACCCCATGAGCTGATCATATCTGAATCTGGGATACGTCGCTCGAACCCAAATGAAAAAGAAGACAAGGACTATAACCTTCACTAAAAACCAAATTACAGAGGGTACAAGACCTATAAGCTGTATTGTAAGGCTACCCAAAACAGGTATCCTATCAAGGATCCATACGACTGGAGACATGAGAGGGTCTCTCCACCCACCAAGGAAAAGGGTTACTGCAATGGCACTTACAGCTATGATATGCGTATACTCTGCCAAATAAAACAGGGCGAATTTCATTGAGCTGTATTCTGTTTGATAACCGGCAACGAGCTCATTTTCACATTCCACAAGATCGAATGGAGTCCTGCAACACTCTGCAAAAGCGCAGATTAAATATAATAGAAAACCAAAGGGTTGTAATAGAATAAACCATACATTCCTTTGTGCATTGACGATCTCAACCATACTCAATGATCCTGCAATCATTAAAACCCCTATAACTGAAAGTCCTAATGCCAGTTCATAACTTACAATCTGTGCTGAAGCTCGAATCGCACCCAATAAAGAGTATTTATTGTTTGATGACCATCCTGCTAAAACTACCCCGTATACACCCAGGGAAGCGATTGCAAATATATAAAGAATTCCAATATTTACATCTGCAATATGTAATGGGATAATCCTCCCCAAGACATTTATTTCATTTCCGAATGGAATAACAGCATAGATGGCCAATGCACAAGTCATATACAAAACTGGGGCTAGGTGGTATAATCCTTTATTTGCCTCGGTCACTATAATCTCTTCTTTAAAAAAGAGTTTGATCCCATCGGCAATAGGCTGCAACAATCCATGCCAACCGACCCTCCTCGGTCCATGCCTCACCTGCATGTGCCCAAGAACCTTTCTCTCCATTAAAGTGACATATGCTATTATCAACATGAGAACAGAAAACACCACGGTTATCTTAACCATTATTATTGACAATGCTATTATTAGCTCGAACATAACCCCTTTTAACCCCTTTTATTTTTTCTTGTTTTCGTCCTTTGTCTTACTCCATTATCCCCTCTATTCGTACTGCACATATCTTGTACTCCGGTATCTTAACTACAGGGTCGATAGCATTTATTGTTAATATATTGGCTGGTGACTCTTTAAAGTGAAAGGGAATAAACACGACTCCCTTGTCCGGCCGTTCACTTATGAGTGCCTTTACTTGAATATCTCCACGACGGGATATGATATGAACAGTATCACCGGATGCAATACCCAGGCTTGCTGCATCATCTGGATTTATCTCTACAAGAAGCTCAGGATAAAGAACGTTAAGTCCCTCCCCCTTACGTGTCATTGTAGCGGTATTGTAATTTTCTAATACTCTTCCAGTACTCAGTAAGAATGGGAAGTCATCATCCGGCAGTTCAGCCGGTTCCTGATAATCAACAACTGCGAATTGTCCCTTCCCTCGTGCAAATTGCTCCACATAAAGGATCGGCGTCCCAGGATGGTCTTCATCGAAACACGGCCATTGAATTCCTTCTTTTTCGATTCGTTCGTAAGTAATACCAGCATAGCTGGGAGTTATCTTGCGAATCTCCTCCATAATATCCTTTGGGCTCCTATAATCCATCGGGAATTCCAACTTGTTCGACAACTCACAGAGTATCCGATAGTCTTCCTTGGCCTCTCCTCGTTGTTTAATCGCTTTCCTTATACGCTGAACCCTTCTTTCGGAATTTGTAAATGTTCCATCCTTTTCGGCAAAAGATGTTCCGGGAAGAACCACATCAGCGTACCTTGCAGTTTCTGTCAGAAAGATGTCCTGAACTACCAAAAAATCCAATGATTTTATACAGTTTTCTATATGATTCAGATCAGGGTCACTGATCATGGGATTCTCTCCCATAATATACATTGCCTTTAATGTTCCTTCTTTTGCAGCGTTGAACATCTCAGTGACGGTAAGTCCAACAGTTCCTTGTAGGTTATCTACTACCCATGCCTTTTCAAACTTCTGTCTGACTTCATCATCGGTAACCGGTTGATAGTCTGTGAAAACATCTGGCAATGCACCAAGGTCACACGCCCCCTGAACATTATTCTGCCCTTGTAGAGGATTAATACCTCCTCCTTCAACTCCAATGTTCCCGCAGAGCATTGCAAGGTTTGCTAGAGATCTTACATTGTCAGCTCCGGTTATATGCTGAGTGATTCCCATAGCATACATTATTGAAGCCGTCCTAGCCTTTCCGTAAGCAATGGCCACATTCACTAAGTCTGAGGCCTTTATACCTGTTATTTCCGAAACATACTCCGGGGTATATCTTTCAACACTTGCCTTCAGTTCTTCAAAACCTTCGGTTCTCTGTTCGATATATTCTACAGCATGGAGGTTCTCTTTAATAATAATATTGATTAACCCATTAATCCACGCAATGTCAGTACCGGGTTTTGGTCTAAGCCATATATTGGCATAATCAACCAGATCAATCTTCCTGGGATCAACAACGATTAATTTGGCACCTTTCTTTAATACAGCCTCTTTAATGTAATTTGCAAAGATTGGATGATTTTCTGTAGTATTGCTCCCTGTCACCAGTATTGATTCTGAGAGTAAAACATCAGCAATAGGGTTTGTCATTGCGCCGATACCGAATGCTGTGGCAGAACCTGCCAGGGTAGAAGATTGACATAACCTAGCACAGTGGTCTATGTTATTCGTTCCAATAGCAGCGCGTATCAGTTTCTGCATGAGGTAGTTTTCTTCATTGGTGCAGCGGGCAGAGGAAAGCCCTGCAATTGCGTCTGGCCCGTGTGAGGCTTTAATCGTATTCAAGTTCTCAGCAACCAGGGTTAATGCATCCTCCCAGCTTGCCTCATGAAACTCTCCATTCTTCTTCACAAGGGGCTTCGTAAGCCGCTTCTCGTCCTGTATAAATTCATATCCAAAACGTCCCTTTACACATAGACTGCCTTTGTTTGTACCAACATGATCCTTTGTTGTTATGCCTGTAATCCTATTATCCAATACATTGATCTCAAGCTGGCACCCGCACCCGCAGTAGGTACATGTTGTCATCACTCGATCTGCCATCCACGGACGGGCTTTATATCGGCTCAGATTTTCTGTCAATGCACCAGTCGGACATACCTGGATACATTCACCACACGACTCGCACTTCTCCTTATTTACAGTGACTACACTCGTATCAAAACCAGACCCGCTAATCTCGATTGCACTGAGTCCTTTTATCTCTCTGCATGCCGTAACACAGCGCAAGCACATTATGCACCTGTCTGGCCAGTAGTGAATGAGGGGAGTGGCATACGACGACTCTCGCTTCTGTTTTATTACCTGGTACCCTGCGCTATCTATCTCAAACTCATGTACCAGATTTTGGAGGGTGCATTCTCCACCCTTATCACATATGGGACAGTCAAGGGGGTGATTTACTAGAATCAACTTGAGGGTTTCCTTTCTCATCCTCACAAGCCGTTTTGATACAGTGGTGACTTTGATGCCTTCAACAACCGGTGTGGTACACGCTGTCATCGGATGGGGCAGTCCCTCTATTTCCACTACACACATCCTGCATGAACCTATCGGATTCATTCTTTCATGATAACAAAGGGTAGGGATATCAATTCCCATAGACTCTGCAGCTTTCAAAATTGTAGTACCTTCTTCTACTGTAGCCTCTTTTCCATCAATTGTTAAATTGACCACCCTTATTCCTCTCTCTTTATTTAATTAATTTGATCTTGTAAAATTCCCTTTTTGCTAACCAGAGTCCTTCCATTCCTTATTAGACTCAGATTATCCAATCGAGGGCTATCTATTCAGGTGGAAGCAAAGCAGGTGTGATATAGAGTCGCAAATCGCATTGCAAACAGCGCTGAGCTTCTTTCTGTGCTTCATCTTTACTTAATCCCAACTCCACTTCATGAAAATTCTTTTTACGGGTCTTTGCCGATAAACAGGGCATGGAGACCCTGGGTTGGTCGGCAAACCCTTCTTTTCTCCCCAGATACGGATCAGGCATGGGAGTCTCAACAAGGGTTTCATCGATCAGCCCTTGTCCCCCCAGGTATCTATCTATAGCTATGGCAGCCCTTCTGCCATCTGCAATGGCCTCAATCACAGAGGAAGGTCCTCGGGCTACATCTCCCCCGGCGAATACACCGGATACCGAAGTAGTCATGCTATCGGAGTCTACTTCGCATCTATTTCTGCGAGTTAAGGAAAGTCCAAAACCAGAAGGGACTTCGGGCAACTGTCCAATAGCGGCAATGACCGCACTGTATTCAACGGTAAAATCACTTCCTTGTAAGGGTATAGGTCGCCTTCTTCCACTTGAATCGGGTTCACCCAGCTCCATACGGACACTCGTAAGATTCACTTTACCCCCTGGCGATAATGCAATTGCATTCGGAGCGGTTAGAAAATCGATCTGTATGCCCTCCTCTAGCGCACCTTCTATCTCCTCAGACCAGGCCGGCATCTCTGCACGTGTACGCCTATACAGTATGGTTACCTCATCTGCTCCCAGTCTTAAAGAGGTTCGGGCAGCATCGATAGCGACATTCCCCCCTCCAATAACCGCCACTTTATTTCCTAGGTCTACCTCTTCTCCCAGGCTCACATCCCGAAGAAAAGCAACTCCCTCTATAACACCAGGGGTATCTTCCCCCTTAATTCTCATCTTGCTTCCTTTATGCGCTCCCACTGCAACAAAGATGGCATGACATCCTTCATTAAATAAATCTTCAAGTGATTCTACTTTTGTATTCGTTCTTATATCTATCCCAAGTTGGGTAATCACGTCTATCTCATCAGCCAATACTTCCCTTGGCAAACGATACGCTGGAATACCCACTCTCATCATCCCTCCTAGTACCGGAAGACTCTCAAATACAGTAACCTCATGACCTAATTTCTTCAGATAATAGGCCGCTGTAAGCCCTGAGGGACCCGCCCCGATCACTCCAACCCTCTTTTTGGTAGGGGATGCCATACGCGCATTGTCTTTCCAGGCACCATCATCATGATCAGCCGCAATTCGCTTGAGTTTGCAAATAGATATAGGCTCATTGAGATCTGTGCGACGACAGGCCTCTTCACAGGGATGAAAGCAGATCCTCCCAAGGGACCTTGGGAAGGAGACCTTCTCTCTTATCACAGCCGTAGCCTCTGAATACTTTCCCTCGGCTACGAGGCGAATATATCGGGGGACATCTATCCCTGCCGGGCATTCACCCTTACAGGGAACCAGTAAAGGCTCATCATCAGCGGCAGCCTCTTTTTCTTTCAATCTTTTATCGACCAGGGCTCCGGTGGGACAGATTTCCACACATGCCCCGCAAAACTTACAGGCCGCCTCTTTGAGAGAAGCCAGATATGGAGTGGTAACCAGGGCTTCTCTGCCGCGATTGATAAATCCGATAGCACCTACACCTCGTACTTCCTGACAGAAACGAGCGCATCTCCCACATAAAATACAGAGATTGGTATCCCTTTCTATAAGGGGATCGTCTTTTTGTATGGGCTTCTTTCCCGGAGTGTAAACTGGAAGTTCATCTCTCATTCCCACCCAATCTACTACCTTCCGCAATTCACATTTATTCCATCTTGAACAACATCGTTGCTCCTTGGGCACCTCAAGCTCACATGTCTCTAAGGTGCATCCCTCTTTTTTATCGCAAAAGAGACATACATGAGGATGTTCACTCAAGATAAGCCAGAGGATATCCTGTCGTAAGTCTTGAACTTGAGGAGTATTGGTTTGTACGACCATCCCATCTGTAGCCGGAGTGGTGCAGGCGGTAGGAAAGCCTCTCATCTTCTTTATTTCTACAATACACATTCGACAGGCTCCGAAGGGGGGGAGATCCGGATGATGGCATAAGGTTGGTATATACTTACCAGCCTTCACTGCTGTTTCCAGAACAGTAGCTCCTTCTTCTATTTGAACCTGAACTCCGTCGATGGTTAAATTGATAAGTCCCATCTTTTCCACACTTTCATGAATCTATTCAATGGCCATATCATCGCACTGGTTGATACACGACCTACACTTGATGCACTTTTCCTTATCGATCTTTGCAAAGGCCTTTTTTTCCCAAATCACTGCTCCTACGGGACAGCCCTTGAAACACCTTCCACACTTGATACACTTTTCCTCATTTACCTCAAACTTTAATAAATCCGGGCACACATGGGCCGGACACCTCTTCTCTCGAACATGACTCTCGTATTCATCTCGAAAATACCGCAAGGTTGTCAGCACCGGATTGGGTGCTGTATTCCCCAAACCACAGAGGGCCGTTGCCTTGATTGAATTAGCCATCCTTTCTAAAAAATCTATATCTTCTTCTTCACCCTTTCCTTCAGTAATCCGAGTCAGTACTTCCAGCATTCGGTTCAACCCAATTCGGCATGGGACACATTTTCCGCAAGACTCTTCTACTGTAAATGTAGTAAAGAATTTGGCCATATCCACCATGCAGGTGGACTTGTCCATGACCACCATCCCTCCAGAACCCATAATAGCCCCTGTTTGACCGAGAGTCTCATAATCGATTGGGGTATCTAAAAGGTCAGCGGGCAGGCAACCTCCGGATGGGCCTCCCATCTGGACGGCCTTGAAGGGAACTTTCTTCTTTAACATTCCCCCTCCGGGACCAAATACCAATTCCCGGATTGTCGTGCCCATAGGGACCTCTACCAGTCCGGTATTCTTTACTTTACCAGCGAGAGCAAATACCTTCGTTCCCTTGCATTTTTCCGTACCCACTGAACCATACCAATCGCCCCCCTTAAAGATAATTTGAGGAACATTGGCCAGGGTTTCTACATTATTGATGGTAGTGGGATGAGCCCACAGTCCTTTTTGTGCAGGGAATGGTGGACGGGATCTAGGCATCCCTCGAAACCCCTCGATAGAGACTAAGAGAGCGGTTTCCTCTCCGCAAACAAAGGCCCCTGCCCCTTTTTTTATTGTTATGTGGAAAGAAAAACCGGTATCCATAATATTATCACCCAGAAACCCCCTCTCAGTAGCCTGATCTATAGCTATTTCAAGTCTTCGAATAGCCAGTGGGTATTCAGCTCGGCAATAGATGTACCCATGGTGAGAACCGATGGCGTATCCTCCGATAGCCATACCTTCCAATACAGCTTGTGGATCCCCTTCCAGTACACTACGATCCATAAAGGCTCCTGGGTCTCCCTCATCGGCATTGCATATTATGTATTTATAATCAGAAGCATTGGCCTGGCAAAAACTCCATTTCAGACCGGTTGGAAAACCAGCACCCCCTCTTCCCCGAAGTCCAGATTTTTTTACCTCATCAACAACCTGTTGTGGGGTCATCTCGGTTAACGCTTTTTTAAATGCCTGATACCCTTCATTTTGTAAATAATCATCGAGATTCTCCGGATCTATTTCTCCACAGTTACGCAAGGTTATTCGTTTCTGGCCGGCAAAAAAATCCTCATATTGTTTACCAGCCAAAAATTTCTTTACAGGGATACCCCCTACAATATGTTCTTCAACGATCTGCGGAACCTTCTTTTGGGTAACAAAATCATAAGTGACCCTTTCATGCGTCGGGGTAATTATATCCACAAGAACATCTCTAAATAATCCCCGGTCTCCTGTGCTTATAATTTGGTATTTCTCTGTAAGGCCACATTTGGCAAGTTCTGCCGCAAATGCCCTGGCAACATCCCTTGCTCCCGCAGATATCCCGCTTGTTCCTTGGCATATGAGAATCTTCCCAGTGGCATTATCCATTAAAAACATTCCTCTTTCTTGAAATATTCGGCTGTTTTTCCCTACCTTCTCTCTTTTTTTCTAGCACACTCAGTATTCTTTCAGCAGCTCTTCGATGCTCTGTATAGTGCAATTTCCAAATGTTTGGTCATCTACTACCAATACCGGTGCCATTCCGCAACACCCCACACACGCTACTCTTTCCAAAGTGAACTTTCCATCTTGAGTGGTATCACCAGCTTTTACCTTCATTTCAGTGGAAATATAATCAAAAATATTCTTCCCTCCCATTACATGACAGGCGGTTCCCAAACATACTTTAAGCGTGTGTTCCCCCCTGGGAGTCAAACGAAACTGAGTATAAAAGGTAAGTATCCCGTAAATCTGGACCGGATAGATCTCCATTTCCTGACTTACCAAGTCTATCGCCTCTCGAGGCACATATCCATAGATCTCTTGGATCTCCTGCAACAATGGAATTATGGCTCCCTTTTGTCCTCGAAATCGATCAATAACGCCTTGAGTGAAACTGAGATCCACTGGTTGTATTTCCAATACTTATCCTCCTTATGTGAGTGCGGTTCTCTTTCTTTTCTCAATGCTATATAAAATTTCAGTAACAGGTTAAATTTTAATCCGTGCAACTGTCTGCCCGTCTTTTTGAGGTTTACCTATCAACTTCACCGAGTACGATATCAATACTTCCGATCACTGCGATCACATCAGCGATGAGCCTCCCTTCAACCATCTTCGGAAGGGCCTCTAAGTTTATAAAAGAAGGGGGCCTTATCCGTAATCGATAGGGTTTGTTCGTTCCATCACTGACGATATAAAACCCTAGCTCACCTTTTGGAGATTCTATACTGAAATATACTTCCCCTGCAGGGGGTGTAAACCCTTCAGTAACGACCTTGAAGTGATGGATTAAATCAGAGATATTAGTATATACATCATCTTTAGGGGACAAGACCACCTTTGGATCATAGACGTTTATCTCTCCTTGTGGCAAATTTTCTAAGGCCTGTCTTACTATCCCGGCACTCTGGCGCATCTCCTCCATCCTGATAAGATACCGATCATAGCAATCTCCATTCTTGCCTATGGGAACGACAAAGTCAAAGTCCTTGTAACCAGAATAGGGCAAGTCTTTTCTTATATCCCAATACACATCCGACCCACGAATCACCGGCCCGGAGACACCAAGGTTGATCGCCTCCTCCTTAGATAAGACGCCGACGCCCTTTGTCCTTTTTATCCATATCCTGTTCTTTGTAAGGAGAGTCTCGTATTCTGCAACCTTGGAAGGGAATGTCTTGACAAAATCCATTGCCTTTTCTTCAAATCCTTCAGGTAGATCATAGGCCAGGCCCCCTATACGCAGGTAACTGGGTGTCATGCGAGCCCCGCAAACCATCTCAAAGAGGAAGAGGATCTCGTCTCTCTCTCGGAAGGCATAAAAAAGAGGGGTCATTGCACCTATATCGTGGCCATGGGTACCTAACCATACAAGATGACTGGCTATGCGCTGCAACTCGGCCATGATTACCCTGATATACTGGGCCCTCCTTGTCACCTCAATTCCCAAAAGCTTTTCCACCGCCAGGACATAAGCGAGATTATTCGACATCCCCGCCAGATAATCGAGCCTGTCTACAAGGGTGATACACTGGTGGTAAGTCTTGTTCTCTGCTAATTTCTCAACTCCTCTATGAAGATATCCGATATGGGGAGTTGCTTTGACTACAGTTTCTCCATCCAGTTCCAAAACAAGCTGCAATACCCCATGGGTGCTGGGATGTTGTGGCCCCATATTTATCGTTAGAGTCTCTGTTTTTGTCATTTTTCCCTCTTTAAAATAATCTGATTACAGATAGAGCTATTAATTGCACAGTCAAAGAATCTCAATGTGTTTGACTCGATTACCTTCCTTTTAAGGGATAGTCTTTCCTTTGGGGGTGTCCTTCCCAGTCGTCGGTAAGGAGGATCCTTCTGAGATCAGGATGGCCCTCGAAGCCGATCCCATACATATCGTAACATTCTCTTTCCAGCCAATTAGCAGTCTCCCAAACAGAGCTGACCGATGAAATAGCCTCCTGGTTACTGCGGATAGGGGCCTTTACTCGCAGCCTTTTGTTGTTCTTTATTGAATAAAGATGATAAACAATCTCAAATCTGGGCTCTCTTTTATAGTAATCGACGCAACAGAGATCCGACAAAAAATCAAAAGAAAGATATTCATCACTACAGAGAAATCTGGCAATCGGCAAAATATCCTCTTTCTTGACGATAACTGTCGTATCATCCCTGAAAAAGGACTCTCCTACAATCGAATCAGGAAAATTTTCTTTTATTTTCTCTATTGTTTTATCTTGTTTCATTTTTTACATCCTAAATATTCATGATTTATTTAATTAAAGGCTAATTTTTTTAAGTGAAGGACATCTGAGAATGGTTATCCGCTCAGCTTTTCATTATCAATTTTTTGCTGCAGTTTCATTATCCCATAGATAAGGGCCTCTGGCCTCGGTGGACAACCAGGGATATAAACATCCACAGGTAAATACTGATCGATCCCCTGGACAACTGCATACGTATTGAATATTCCACCGGAAGAAGCACATGCCCCCATAGCAATAACCCACTTGGGCTCAGCCATCTGTTCGTAAATCCTCATAACCGCTGGTAACATCTTTTTGGTTACTGTTCCTGCTACAATCATAACATCCGCCTGCCTTGGAGAGGGCCGAAATACCTCAGAACCAAATCTGGCCAGGTCATATCTTGAAGAAGCTGCGACAATCATCTCTATAGCACAGCATGCCAATCCAAAACCTGCGGGCCATAGAGAGGATCTCCTTCCCCAATTCACAAGCTTTTCTAAACTCGTTGTAATAATGTTGTTTCCAAGATGCTCCTCTACTCCCATTCCAACGCTCCTTTTTTCCACACATAAATAAGACCAATGAACAATATGACAATAAATACCCCCATCTCAATAAAACCAAAGACCCCCAAATCCTTGAATACTACTGCCCAAGGGATTAAAAAAACAGCTTCAATATCGAATATAATGAATAACATGGCAATAATAACGAATTTAATAGGAAACCTCCTTCTGGCACTCCCTATTGGGTCTACCCCACATTCATAGGGCATTATTTTCTCTGGTGTTGTTTTCTTTTTACCTATTATGGATGACATTGCTATTGTCACGACAGCAAACATTAGTGCAAATATTAAAAATGCGAGAATAGGGATATAATCTATAGGCATTGAGACTCTCTCCTTATTTTTTTAATTTTTTAAATGGTAGATAAGTAATCTCCCCGATAATCCAGTATATATTCGCCTCAATTAAAATTTAAATGAATGACTGTTCATTTTACAAACCATAGTTTCGTAACATATCGACCATATATTGTCAAGTTTTTTCCTACTCGAATTTGTAATAAAAAACAAATGCCTTATTGCCTTTTATTATTCATTTAAACCTTCAATCTCGTTTTGAGATTCTTGAGGGTGCAAAGAAATACAAATCGTATCTTCAGGGCAATCGGAAGGCATTTTTTTGCCTTGTAAAAAATCATCCACCCGATCCAGTTCAAGTTTATATATTGCCCCTGAAGCCTTATCAATAGCAATTACTATCACATTATAAAAAATATAGTAGAAATACTTAAGGCTGTATGCAATCGTATAAGAAACAGACGCAAGGTTTCTTGCCCATACCCAAAGACTCGTTCGTCGGACAATAGAACCTTCAAAAGGTTTATATCCAGGCATCTCAAGTCTGATTGTATGATTATTTTTTCGCAACAATTCAACAACGAGCGGGGTTTCACCGCGAGGAATATCATCAATTATAACGAAAGCACCTTTGGGTGCACTTGAAATCCTAATATCTTGTTTCTTCCCATGCAGTATCGTTTCAGATCCGGTTAAGAAACCAAGGCCTTTTCTTGTCTGATGTTTTATTGATGCACATCCAGTTAAAATGGAGATACAGATAATACAGGAAAGTATGCAGGTTAACCTACTTTTAACTTTCATAGAGAACAATCGATACGATTCAAAGCAAAGCTTCTGCTTTAAAAGGCTGTTTGGAAAAACGCTTTACAATACATAGTATAATCGAGTCGGGTCATTCCTTTTCATCGGTTAGCAAAGAAACATCGGCCTCTTGTTTTGCCAAAAAACTCCGGTAATAAGCCAAAATAAGGCATGTCATGGGGAGTGCGATGATCAGTCCAAAGATACCCAATAACTTCCCCCATATAGACAATGACAGCAGGATCATAGCTGGATTCAGCCCGGTGACTTTACCCATAATCCTGGGGGATACTACAGAATCCTGGATTAACTGTACAATTACAAAGACCAGTCCGGTCTGTCCTAAGACCACCCAGAGGCTCGATCCTGTTTCAAGAACGTGTATAATAGCCAGGAAGAACGCCGGTATGAGTCCAATGATCTGAAGGTATGGAACCATATTCAAAAGCCCTATAAAAAGACCAAGTAAAATACCCATGGGCAGACCAATAAGCCAAAAACCCACTGCAAACATTACGCCGACGATCGAAGCGACTGCCGCCTGTGCGCGGAAGTAACGGTTCATAGCTACGTCAAATTCTGATACAAATCCCGTTATTATATCCCTATATGCGACCGGAAGTAAATCCTTCCAGCCCTGGCTTACAATCTGGTAATCTTTAAGCAAGAAGATGAGATAGAGCGCAATAACAAAAAGACCTGCCAGCCCTATAACAAGACTCGCTGCACCTGCGATCAATCCCCATAATCCTGGTAAAACTTTACGGGCTATTGTTTCAACGATCTTCCAAAAATTCTCGGTCTTAAAGAAGCCCTGGATATCTTCTCTCGCCGCATACTCCTGTAACGCTTGCCAAACATCCGGTGGTAGAATATCAGTTGCCCTTTTCGCTATAGTTGAGTTGTTGACCACCTCAGAGAGGATTCGTCCCATCTGTGTGATCTCATCTACAATCAAAGGCAATATCAGTAAGATCAAAAGAACTGCCAAAAATACAACCGTAAAGAGACTGATAAATATGGATGCTGTATGGTTTTTTACCTTCTTTTGTACCAAGAGCACCAGCGGGTTAATAAGGTAGGCTAAAAGCAGGGCAACTGCAAAAGGGATCAAAACGTCGCTCAGATACCTAAAAAACCAGACCAGCCCAAATAACAATCCCACATTGAAAGTGAACCGTACCACACGATCGAATGTATACACCCTTCCTTCATGAGACATGTCTCCTCCAATATGTTTGAAATGTTATCTCTTCTTACTAAAACTAACCAAATCCTGTAGACATAAAAATTAAACATCCTTTTTATTTCTCAGTGCATCAATAAAAGGGGTATTGGAAAATGTCCTGTTTTTTTTACTCCCCTTTTTCCCAATATCTCTATTAGGTACGGTTTTCCCTTTGGGTATTGTGTCATTATTCATCATCGATGGATCATTCTTCATCGATAAAGAAATCCTTCCCCTTTCAATGTCTACATCCAATACGATGACTTCAATCTTATCATTGACCTTTACTACTTTTTTTGGATCTTTTATGAAGTGATTGCTTAGCTCGCTTATATGGACAAGACCGTCTTGATGAACCCCTATATCAACAAAGGCGCCAAATGCAGTAACATTAGTTACTATCCCTGGGACCTTCATCCCGGGTTCTATGTCTTCTATCTTTTCTATACCTTTTGCAAAGGAAAACGTTTCAAACTGTTTTCGTGGATCCCGTCCGGGCCTTGCCAGTTCTTCAACGATGTCATTCAATGTAGGAAGTCCAACCTTCTCTGTTATATACTGTTCTTTATCGATTTTCTTTCGGAGGAGACTGTCTTCCAATAGGTCTTCTACTTTACACCCCAGGTCATTGGCCATAGCATATACGATTGGATAACTCTCAGGATGTACGGCACTCGCATCGAGGGGATGTTCTCCATTTCGAATACGTAAAAAGCCGGCTGCCTGTTCAAATGCCTTATACCCCAGTCTCGGCACCTTCTTGATCGACTCTTTTGAGGGAAATGGACCATTTTCGTCCCTGTGCTTTATGATATTTCTTGCCAGATGTGGCCCTAATCCTGAAACATAGGTAAGGAGCTCCTTGCTCGCCGTGTTTACCTCTACTCCCACACCATTAACACAACTTATTACCACATCACTCAGTTTACACCGTAATGCCCTCTGGTTCACATCGTGTTGATACTGCCCTACTCCTATGGATTTGGGATCTATCTTAACCAACTCTGCTAATGGGTCCATTAAGCGCCTCCCAATCGATACTGCTCCCCTTACCGTTACATCCTCATCTGGAAACTCTTCCCTAGCCACTTCAGACGCAGAATAAACGGAAGCACCGCTTTCATTGACCATTATAACCATAATATCTTCCCCAAGGTTCAGCTCCATAATAAACGTTTCTGTTTCTCTTCCACCTGTGCCATTTCCTATAGCAACGGCCTCTATATGGAAACGTTCGCAAAGAGTCCTTACCGTATGAGCAGATTCGTCTTTACTCCTTTTTGAAGTAAGGGGATATATCGTATCTGTATGTACCAATTTGCCCTGGGGATCTAGACAGACCACTTTACAACCAGTGCGATACCCAGGATCTATAGCCAAAACATTCTTTTGGCCAAGGGGTGAAGCAAGCAAAAGTTCTCTCACATTATCAGCAAAAACCTTTATTGCTTCTTCATCAGCCCGTTCCTTTTTTTCAGTCCTGATCTCTGTTTCCATTGCGTTTTTAAGAAGCCTCTTATAACTATCGTGTACTGCCTTTTTAACCTCAATAGAGGAATCGGATTCACCATCTTTCACAAAGAGTGACTCAAGTAGGGCCAAGGCATCTCCTTCTGGAGGAAGGATATCCATAACCAAAAACCCCTCCTTTTCACCCCTGAGCATAGCCAGCATCCTATGCGAAGGTACTGTTGTAACAGACTCTTCCCAATCAAAATAATCCCTGTATTTGAGTCCCTGTTCCTCCATATCTTGAATGACCCTTGATTTAATAACACCTTTTTTTGCAAAAAGGCTCCTCATCTGTTTTCGTGCATCCTGATCTTCGTTTACCCATTCTGCGATTATATCACGGGCACCGGCCAATGCCTCTTCCTCGGTCTTTATACCTTTTTCCTGATCAATGAATGCTGTTGCCTTTTCAAAAAGGTTTATATCCCTTTGCTCAAATATTAAGCTTGCCAGGGTTTCTAACCCTCTTTCCCTGGCCATAGTTGCCCTGGTTCGCCGTTTCGGTCTAAACGGCAGATAAATATCTTCAAGAAGCGTTATCGTCTTTGCTTCTTCAATCTTCTCTTTCAATTCATCTGTTAGCTTGTTTTGCTCAGCCAAGGACTTCATTATAGCCATACGGCGTTTGTCCAACTCAGCCAACTGGTTCAACCGATCACGGATACTGGTTATCTTTACTTCATCTAAAGAACCTGTTACTTCTTTTCTATATCGAGCAATAAAAGGCACTGTAGCGTCTTGTTCAAGCAAGTGCGCAGTAGCCTTTACCTTTTGTGGTGAAATATCCAGCTCAAAAGCAATCTCTTTAATATGTGCTTCATTCATCTATACGCTACCCCCTAAAAATTCGGTAAATATCCGCTCACTATCGTCCATCTTGAAATGGCCCTTCTGCTCATTTCCAATTTGGGCACTCACTAAAAAATCAGTATTTCTGCAGGTTCTCAACAGATAGAGGCCTACTCTCATAGATGGTAATCCCTTATCCCACGGTTGCCAATTCAAGCCTGCCTTTCCATCTCTCTTGAAGGACCTTTTTGAGGTGTCTATTGGAAGTATCCGTGAGGTGTGGATCGTTTTCTATGATTGCGAATGCCTCTTTCCTTGCCTCAATGAGAACCTCTTTGTCCCTCACTATATTTGTCACCCTCAGATCTGGAAATCCAGACTGACGAAAGCCTATAAAATCGCCTGGACCTCTTATGGCCAAGTCCTCTTCTGATATCTTAAAGCCATCTGTAGTACTCTCCATTATATTTAGCCGTCTTTGAGCACCGTCTGATTGGCTGTACTTCGCCAGTAAAAGACAAAGGGACATATCTTCCCCTCTGCCGATTCTTCCCCGTAACTGATGAAGCTGAGACAGACCAAATTTTTCAGCATGTTCCACGACCATCACCGTGGCATTGGGCACATCGATTCCCACTTCAATCACGGTTGTTGATACCAGAATATCTATCTCTCCATACTTAAAAAGCGACATCACTTCCTCTTTTTCATGGAATTGCATCCTTCCGTGAATTAACCCAACCCGAAAATCAGGAAAGATATCTCTTTTTATATGCTCAGCCATTTGAGTCGCATCTTTTAAATCGAGCTTTTCAGATTCTTCTACTAAAGGGCAGACAATATAAACCTGCCTCCCCCTTTCTACCTCTTCTTGTATAATTTTATAGACCTTTTTTCGATCTTTCTCATGGTACAATTTTGTAACTACAGGTCTTCTGCCAGGAGGTAATTCATCTATTATCGAGATATCCAGATCGCCATAAAGAGTCATGGCCAGGGTCCTTGGGATTGGTGTTGCAGTCATTACCAGTATATCCGGGTTGTACCCCTTTCGCATCAGTGCTGCTCTTTGTATTACCCCAAATCTATGCTGTTCATCGATGACACCAAGGCCCAACCTATTAAAGTCGACGTTTTCCTGGATAACAGCATGAGTACCAATAACGATATCAATAGTACCGTCTCTAACAGCCTTCAAAGTTTCTTCTTTCTGGGCCTTTTTAATATTGCTTGTAAGAAGGGCTGTTTTCATTTTGAATCTCTTTGTCAGGTGGAAAATGCTTAAAAAATGCTGTTTAGCTAAGATCTCTGTTGGAGCCATTATACAAGCCTGGTAACCATTTTCAACGGTTATTAAAGCAGCGATAATTGCCACAATCGTCTTTCCACTTCCCACATCCCCCTGGATAAGCCTATGCATTGGAAAAGGGCGTTTCATGTCCTGTTCAATCTCAGCAATTACCCTTTCTTGAGCCTTGGTCAAATGAAAAGGTGGCGAACTGATTAACCTTTTCTTAATGCTATTTGTGACCTTAAAGGCGACCCCTTTTTCTTGGGTATTCCTCCTTTTCAAAACGGCCAACCCTAACTCAAGGAAGAAAAGTTCATCAAAGATTATCGTCCTATAGGCAGGGTATCTTCCAGAGATAAGACCTGTAAAATCCGTATCCATTTCTGGAAAATGAATCTTCTTTATAGCTTCGGAAAGCTCCAATAGTTTCAGCCGTTTCCGTATATATAAAGGGATATGACTTGTTAGAAGGTCTGAATACTGATCGACAATACCTTTGATTATCCTCCTTATTGTCTTTTGGCGCAGTCCCTCAGTTTCAGAGTAAATCGGTACAATCCGATTAAAATTGAGAGAATCTCTCGTATCTTCGAAGGTCTCAACATCTGGATGATGAATCTCTCTTTGACACCTATAGTTCTTGATCTCTCCTGATAGTATTAACTCTTGCCCCTTTTTAAACCTCCCTTTAAAATAACCATAATGAGAGACAAACCATTTTGCAGTGATCGTCCCACTTTCGTCCCCTAAGACCATCTCTAAGATTCTCTTGCGATTCTTTCTGTAAGGGCTGATCTTCATATCGATTATCTTCCCTGTGAATGTTTCCATTCTTCCTGCCTCTAATTTCGATATCGTCTTGATATCTCTCCTGTCTTCATATTTTCTGGGAATATAGTATAGAGCATCCCTCACGGTTTCTATCCCCTTTTTTTTCAAGGCATCCGCCAATTTAGGGCCAACACCCTTTGTAAACTGAATGGGGGTAGATAAACCCTTTTTCTTCTCTTTAGGTCCGGCCATTGAGAATTCTCTTTTCTTATAAATCCTAACTCGGCTTAAATGCCGACCTGCTCAGTATGAAACTTACTTTTTCTATCAAAATATTTTAAACTTGACAATAAAAAAGGTTTGACATCTTAACAGGTAAAGGCTAATATTTAACATTAAGTTTAACTTGTATTGCTAGATTAGTATACATTCAGAAATTGCTCTTTTTACTTTTTGTTTGGTGTATTTATGCTAAGTATATGAAACATATTGATACATTCTGGCATTCCCTATGAAATGCGAAGTGTATTTTACTTCTTCACCTCTTTTGACCATGAACACAGTTCCTCATTTCTGGATGCATATAGACTTAAGACGATCAAGTAGACATCGTTAAACTTTTAGTCGGGTAAGTTTGCCCGGCTTTTGTTCTTTTATAGAACTATATGAGAGAAATTTTCCTTAGCTAAAGAATTCCCATGATAGCTTATAAGGAGTCAAAATTGTTAGAAAAAAAAACCTATAAAGATGCAGGGGTGGACTTGGATACAGGCAACGAATTTGTGAAGAAGATAAAGCCGCTTGTCAAATCTACATTCAGGCCTGAAGTCATGACGGATATTGGAGGGTTTGGCAGTTTATTCTCTTTAAATATTGAGAAGTACAAAAGACCCGTTCTCGTTTCCACCACCGATGGTGTAGGAACGAAACTAAGGATTGCCTTTATGATGGATAAGCACGATACCATCGGGATTGATCTGGTAGCCATGTGCGTAAATGACCTCATAACCCTTGGTGCAGAGCCACTCTTCTTTTTGGATTATATATCTACTAGCACATTAATAATCTCCAAGGCACAACAGATTATCAGCGGGATTATAGATGGATGTAAGCAGGCTAATTGTTCTTTAATCGGAGGGGAAACCGCTGAAATGCCTTCTGTTTATAAGGATGAAGAATATGATTTAGTTGGTTTTGCAACAGGCATCGTCGATGATGATAAAATTATCGATGGTTCTACTATTACTGTAGGAGATAAACTTATAGGAATCAAATCTAGTGGTCTACATAGTAATGGATTTTCTCTAGTAAGAGAGGTTTTATTTAACCATCTCAATCTGGATATCAATTCGACGATACAAGGGATTGATAAGTCAATCGGAGAAGAACTGATAACACCCACAAAAATATATGCAAAGGCCATTCAAAACCTGATTAGAGATTTTAACATACATGGCATATCCCACATAACAGGAGGAGGCCTGTTAGAAAATATACCACGGATATTACCTAGAGGATGTAAGGCTTTTATATATAAGGATACATGGGATATTCCTCCCATATTCAGGTTAATCAAAGAAAAAGGCAATATCGAAGAAAGCGAAATGTATAGAACCTTTAATAATGGAATTGGAATGGTTATAGCGGTTTCATCCAAAGATTTAGATGATATACTCATACGATTAAAAGGGCTTAAAGAAGAGGCCTTTAATATAGGTGAAATTACTCAAAGAGAGAAAGGAGAGGAGCCTATTAAGATCATTTGATATGTGAGTTTTTAGGGAGTTTCAATCTGGAAATGATCATCATCAGCGCCTGTTTATTAAGGGAGTAACTCAAATATGACGGCACAAATAAAATAAATCTACGATTAATCGTGTTTTTGAAAAGACATACGTTTATTCCAACTTGTCATTAACAAGTAAGGGGCCTCACTACACCGAGAGATACTACAACCATACAAATCGGTAATGGTTTTTTTGATGTAATTAATTCTCAATCAACAATAGTGATTAAGGTGAGTCAGGAAGATACGTATTAATTTAATGTTCATCCTCTGTTGAATAAAGGAAGTTGTTCTTTCTCCATAAACAGTGGTTGGTTCATCTGAATTGTGAGGTTAGAGATGTCAAGAGTATGTGAGATATGTGGAAAGGGACCAATGGCTGGCAATAACGTTAGCCATGCAAATAACAAGACCAAAAGGAGATGGTATCCGAACATTCAAAGGGTTAAGAGAGTTACAAATGGTTCTGTTAAAAGAATCGATGTATGTACGAGATGCATACGATCCGGATTTGTAAATAAGGCTTAACTGTTCCCAGTCTTGAGCCTTTCAACATGGATAACACCTTTAACCCTCTCCAATGATTTTATAATTTGATGAAGGTGTTTTAGGTCGTTTACTTCAATCTCAAAGATACTTACTGCCTTTTCTTCTTTACTGGTATATACCTGTGCATTTGTAATATTCGCCTCAGACGAGGCAATAGAAGAACTCATAGCAGCGAGTAAACCCTTTTTATTGTTACAAACAACCCGGATATTAACTAGATGCGTAGTTTTATTCTCTAGATCCCACTGTACATCTATCTTCCTTTCAGGCATACTATGAATGATAGTGTAGCAATCAGATGTATGGACAGAGATACCCCGCCCTCGAGTAATATAACCAACTATGTCATCACCAGGTAGGGGATTACAACACCTTGCGAAGCGTACCATTATATCTTCAGCACCTCGCACCTTAACTCCGCTTCTCTCCTTCTTCTCTGCCTTTTTTTTCGAAACCCTTTCAATGACCAACTCTGCTGTAGAGTCATCTTTTAACTTCTCTTGTGGTATTAGTTTGTTTATTATCTGCCTGGCGGAAATTCTTCCATACCCGACTTCTGCCAATAAATCGTCAACGGTCGACAGGCTAAATTCTTCTAATACACTTTGGAAATCCCGCCTCTTAACCAGTTTTGAAAAGTTGAGCCTGTATTTTTTGAAATACTTTTCGCATATCTCCGATCCTAATGATATACTCCGCTGTCGATCATTCGTTTTTATCCACTGACGAATTCTTGCTTTAGCCCTTGATGTCTTAACGATCTTTAACCAGTCAATACTGGGGTTCTGATTTGTTGAGGTTAAAATCTCTACTGTATCACCATTTCTCAGCTGGTACCTTAAAGGAACAATCCTTCCATTCACCTTTGCCCCAGTGCAATGATTTCCAATATCTGTATGAATACTGTAAGCAAAATCCAAAGGTGTCGCGTCTCTCGGAAATTCTTTAACCTCTCCTTTTGGGGTAAACACGTATACATCTCCCGGGAAAAGATCAACTCTGACCGATTCCAAAAATTCTCTAGGGTCTTTCAACTCCTGCTGCCATTCCAAAAGTTGTCTTAGCCAGGCAAACTCTCTATCCTCCTTTCCTTCAATACTTCTCCCTTCCTTATATTTCCAATGGGAGGCTATTCCATTCTCTGAGATTCTATGCATCTCCTCTGTTCTGATTTGTATCTCAACCCGCTCCCCGTAAGGGCCTATGACTATTGTATGGAGAGATTGATACATATTGGCCTTAGGCATCGCTATATAATCCTTGAATCGGCCGGGAACGGGTTTCCAAATAGAGTGGATAATCCCCAAGGCCTCATAGCATTCCTTGACAGTATCAAGGATAATCCTAAATGCGATGAGATCGAATACTTGATCAAAATCTATATTTTGCCTTATCATTTTTTGATAGACACCGTAGAGATGCTTTGATCTTCCTTCAACACGGTCTTTTAAATTATACTCTACTAATTTCTTTGAGATAATAAAAATCACTTCATTAATATAGGCCTTCCTATCTTCGTTCTTCTTGGCGATTTTCTCTGCCAGGCCATGATATATCTCCGGTTCTAAAAAACGGAAGGAAAGGTCTTCTAATTGAGCTTTAATCCAGCCTATCCCAAGTCTATTCGCCAGAGGAGCATAAATATCGATGGTTTCTTTTGCAATCTTCCTCTGTTTTTCCTCAGAATGGTATTGTAATGTCTGCATATTATGAAGTCTATCGGCTAATTTAATAAGTAAAACCCTTATATCCTTAGCCATAGCTATAAGCATCTTTCGAAAGTTTTCAGCCTGTCGCTCTTCATATGTTCCAAAAGTAATCTTACTGATCTTTGTAACACCATCAACCAAAGATGTTATCTCTTTGCCAAATAAACGATCTATTTCTTCCAAAGTTGTATATGTATCCTCAACAGTATCATGTAATAGCCCTGTAGCGATGGTTGCAACATCTAGCTTGAGATCAGCGAGAATACCTGCAACTTCCAACGGGTGGATAAGATACGGTTCCCCTGAAAGACGAACCTGACCTTGGTGAATCTTAGCAGAGAACACATACGCCTTTTCAATTAAATCCATATCAACATCGGGATTATATACGGTCATCTTATCAATAATGTCATTTAACCTTATCATTTTCTTCGAAATCCTGATTAACAAATAAACAGAAGGACCCTAAGCTAGATGCTGGGTGATAAATGACTAATTGAGGATAAAAAAAGCCAGGCATAACGAATATACCCAGCTTTAAAAGTGTTTCATGTAAGCAAGCTTTCATAGATTATCCCCTATTTTCTCTTCGGTTATACTTGTTATGGACTTACATGTTTCCCCAAAGAGGATGGAGAAGGATAGATATACATAAAAGATCCCAATTGAAAATATAAAATAACTTACAACAGGGACAAAGAGGAATAAACCAAAAAGGATTAACATACCTAAACCTATTAAATAAGAGGCTAGATAATCGTCCTGAACATCTCTAATTTCATCCAAAATAAAGGAAAATTTAAATGCATCACCAATCTGTTCTCCTCCTGCTATATAATTGGTAATAGCCATGGGAAAAAAGAACCCAGCTGTCAATGTACCTCCAAAACCAATAATGAGCAGAATACCGCCTAAAAAACTAGAAAGCCACCCTTTTGTTATTAAATAAATCCCCAAAATATTAATGAAAAAGGGAATAAAGAAATAAGCAATACCGATCATACCGATTATCAACCCGTTCATAAATAGATTTTTCCAGTTATTCCATTGTGGCATATGCGGTTCTTCTTTTAGAGCGTTATAAAAAACTTGGTAAGCATAACCGATTGAAAAGAAAGATATAATAGGGATTATGTTGAGAATACCTCCTACAATAAGTTTTTGCGTCCACTCTGTCTCTTGAAATGGAAATTTGATTGCTTTTTTTATATCTGTCATTAAGACATAGCTCCTTTTTTTAATTACAATTATTAATCTTCTTTCTCATCAATATCCATCCAAAAACAAAGGATATTCCCTCAAGGTTAAAGAAAGTGAAATTTTATTCCACGTATTTTCCGTTTAAGCAACAACCCGTTTAATAAACATATAGTCCAATATTATGAGGCTATTGCCCAAAAGAAAAACCTCTTTTCGCTTTACCCAAAACATTTTTTTTATAAGTCTAAGTGTTTTGTTTCAGGCGATTTCAAAACTCCCCAATGGTGCTCAGAATCAGTTGAAATCGCTCATCTTCCGACTCACCAAGACTTATAAAAAAAATTTTGATGACCGCTCAAAGGAATTTTTTTTTGGGCAACAGTCAGTTTCTTATTAACCATAAACAAAAATATCTGTCAAGGGAAAAGGAAACAATACCGAGCGATTACTATATGCCTTGGTTATAAATACACAGCAAAAAATATCCGACTACGTTGGATAACTGATTTTAATCATCTTTACTTTTTGCAATCAGTTATGTAAAATTAGATCATGTCGGATATCATTATTAAAAACTGCGTAAATAGGTTATTTAATGATTAGAAAAGCTTTGCTATTAAGATTTCTGGACGCAGCAACTATGCAAAGATGGAACGATAAGATACGTCCAGTAGAACTCACAGAGCTGGATAAACAGGCCCACAAAATGATTATTGCCTATCTTCTTGGAAAGTTTGAAGAAGATAATGAGAGGTTCGATTGGGTAGAAATCATTGAAGGAGGCCTTTTCGACTTACTTCAGCGTCTTGTCTTAACAGATATAAAACCACAAATATTTCATAAGATTAAACAAGAAGAAGCGAGTTATAGGGAATTGAATCAATGGGTATTCAAAGAACTAGAATCGATTATTTCACCTTTAGGCAAGGATTTTTGCGAAAAATTTAAAGATCATTTCTCATATAATAGGCCAGACAATATTAACGGAAAGCTCCTGAAAGCCGCACATTTTTATGCTACTAAATGGGAATTCAACATTATAGAACATGCAAATCCTGACGGATATGAGATTGATGAAATAAAGAAAACCTTACAGATGAAACAGGAAAAAAACTATGATATTAAAGGCATGGTTCAATTGGTAATGTATACGGGGCTGAGAAACTTTGTTAATCTTTGCGGTCAATTGCGATTTCAGATTAGATGGGGCCATATTTATAGAACTCCAAAGACCTCGGTCCTGGGGCATATGTTAATTGTTGCTATATTGTCATACCTCTTTACCCTTGAGATAAAAGGCTGCAAGAAAAGGTGTATAAACAATTATTTCACTGGATTATTCCATGATCTACCAGAGGTTCTTACCCGTGATATAATATCTCCTGTAAAGAAGTCTGTTAAAGGCATAAACAACCTGATAAAACAATATGAGATGGAGCAGATGGAAGTTGTGTACAGCATGATCCCAATAGAATGGCATGATGAAATCAAGATGTTCACTATTGATGAATTCAGCAGTATCATCAAGATAAACAAAGAGATACATAAGGTTAAAAGTGTTGATATCTGTGACCGATTTAATAAAGACGAATTTGTTCCAAGAGATGGAGAAATGGTGAAGATCGCAGATGATCTTGCAGCATTTATAGAAGCGTATTCATCCATTAAAAACGGGATCAAAAATTCGGATCTAAATCATGCCATTGGCTTTATAAAAGACAAGTACAAAAAACAAAAGTCTAATAATACGTATCTAAATATAAGTGAGATATTCGCTGATTTTGACTAATAATATCAGATTAGTGAAGAATAATTGCTAATAATTCATCCTATATGTCTTGAAGAGCTTTTAAAAGAGTCTCAAGAAGCGATATCAATATCTTAATCCTTGTAAAACGTAATGGGAGAGGAAGTATACCATGAAGGTTAAGGTAAATCAAGCTATTATATCTTTGAAGGAAGGGGATATAACAAAAGAAGATACCGATGCTATTGTCAATGCTGCCAACTCATCTTTAGCGGGAGGTGGGGGTGTGGATGGAGCAATTCACCGAGTCGGTGGTTCAGCTATTATAGAAGAGTGTAGGAAGATTGGTGAGTGCCCTACAGGCAAGGCTGTAATAACTACAGGAGGTAACCTAAAGGCCAAATATGTAATCCATACTGTAGGTCCAATCTACAGTGGTGGAAGAAGGGGCGAAGCAAGATTATTGGAGAGTTCTTACAAAGAAAGCCTGAAACTTGCATCATCGAAGGGACTGAAGAGTATATCCTTCCCTTCAATCAGTACCGGGGCTTATGGATATCCTATGAAAGAGGCTGCAAAAATTGCACTAAAAACCATTGTAGACCACCTAAAAACAAACAGTAGTCTCAATCTTGTCTGTTTTGTCCTTTTCGGACAGCAAGCATTCGATGAGTATAAAGAGGCATTAAAATCGTTGCTAGAAATTTAATCGTTATTGACATTAATGTTCTAAAGATGTATTGTATATGTTAGAAATCATAGTTTCTCATTCTAAATGGTGATATTCATGGATAATCGTAGCTTTAAACAACTAGAGGCAACTGCTTTATATTGTCCACAGTGTAAAGTCGCTGTTCCAGTCAGAAAAAGACTTCTTATCATTTTACCTGAGGGAGACAAGTTTGAGTATCTCTGCTGCCAATGTGGCTCTTCATTGGGAGATAAAATAGAACCTCCAGAAAAAGAAATCAGATTTCTAATTTAAAGATTTGATTTTTAAACAATATTCATGTATGCTGAGAATTTATAAAAGAGTCTATGTTTTCAAAATAGATAATACTTCTCTCCTTTTACTTTTTAATGATAAATAAAAAACCTATAATAGTGAATTAAGTTTAGGAAAGATGCAACAAGAGAGTATTTTAATCGTTGATGACGATGAAAAGATAAGAGAATTTCTTTTCGATGTATTAATAGGAGAGGGCTACGAAATTATCACAGCTGGAGATGGAGAAAGAGCTATTGAGCTTCTTAAGACTAGAGATTTTCAGTTAGTTTTAACGGACTTGATGATGCCCAAAGTCAATGGTCTTGAGGTTATAAGGGAATACCAAAGACTATACCCCCATGGGGTTGGAGTCGTTATAACAGGATACGGAAGTATAGAGTCTGCTGTTGAAGCGATGAAGGTAGGTGCATACGACTATGTGACAAAACCCTTCAAAATAGACGAGATAAAGATTGTAATCCAGCGGGCTATGAAACATCAGAAATTAGAAATAGAAAATTTCTCTCTTCGTAAGCAATTGAAGAGAAAGTATAAATTTGAAAATATTATAGGAGACAGTGATGCAATACAAGAAGTTTTCCAGTTGATTGAGAAGGTTTCCGATACTGACAGCACTATCTTAATCCGGGGTGAAAGTGGTACAGGGAAGGAACTCATCGCTAAGGCTATACATTTCAATGGATATCGGAAGGAAAAACCTTTAATCCCGGTAAACTGCGGGGCAATTCCGGAAGAATTACTTGAGAGCGAGCTATTTGGACATGTTAAAGGGGCCTTTACAGGGGCCACAAGTGCAAGAGTAGGTCGGTTTGAACTGGCCCACAACGGTACAATTTTTCTTGACGAGATCGGTGATATGAGTCCCAGCCTTCAAGTAAAAGTATTAAGGGTTCTTCAAGAACAGGAATTCGAGAGGGTTGGCGGAACAAATACCATTAAAGTCAATGTAAGAATTATTGCAGCAACAAATCAGGATTTAGAGAACGCATTAATTGAAAAAAGGTTTAGAGAGGATCTCTATTACCGATTGAATGTAATCCCGATAAATGTTCCCCCATTGAGAAAGCGTAAATCAGATATTCCCCTCCTCATACATCATTTTTTAGACCGCTTCAATCAAGAGAAGAAGAAGAATATTGAACAGATTTCCCCTGATGTTATGGAAACTTTACTCCAGTATGACTGGCCTGGCAACATACGAGAATTAGAAAATACAATCGAACGTTTAGTCATCTTGAAAGGTAAAGGCAAGATTTCGGTCAGGGATTTGCCTGATAAATTATTGAGAGGGGGGCAGGACAAGTTCTTTTCCAAGGTTGATATCCCAAAGGATGGGATATGTTTTAAAACAGTTGTTACTGAGTTCGAAAAAGAGCTTATAATACAAGCCCTCAACAAAAGTAACTGGGTAAAAAACAAGGCAGCTAAAATGTTAAATTTAAAGCGAACAACCTTAGTAGAAAAGATGAAGAAAACACACATCCAAAAAGAAAATCTATAACATTCCTTATAAAATCCTCAGCAGCTACATTCATTTAAAGCAACCCCGTTAGATATGCTGTGTATCCGAATTTTTATCGGTTACAATCGTCAAATTTGTGACGATTAACATTCAAAATTTGACAGAACTGTATTCTATTTCTCCTTTAAAAACATTACACTGTCTATATTAAACACATAATGAAAGGTTACATGCTCCTTGAGAAACCTTTTGATGAACGTATATTGAATTTTTCATGAGCAGTCCTTAGTTTCGCAGGGCATAAAAAATCTTAAATTCTTTGAGGGTAGTAGCTGAGTTCTTAAGATTCTAATAGCGAACCCAGAACGATTAAAAAATCAATCTGAGAATAAAAAATCTCTTTTAATAAGGCTTTACCAAGGTTATCCGGAAGCGACGCTGTCATATCATGGCTTAAAATTAATATCACTTCATCAAATGAATTCACCTTCCTTATTCCAAAAGAAACCCCTGGCATGCTTTTTGCTACTTCATGAATTAACAAAAACATTTACAATATAAATGTCGGATTCAAGAACCTTTACAATCTGACTGTGAATAGGATTTTTAAATATAGATCAAATACCGAATAGCCCGAAAAGAAAAAAATCTGATACGAGGTCATCCATTGTTAGACAGAGAAAGTACATCAAGCGAAATGACACATATTCGCAATGAAAGAATAAATAAGTCTCTAAAATCAAGTAGACTTAAGAAGAAAAATCCTCCGAGAATAATAGCAGTCACTAGTGGAAAAGGCGGAGTGGGTAAAACCAACATCGTTGCTAATCTGGCCTTTGCATTAACTCAAATAGGAAAATCAGTGATGATACTCGATGCTGACTTGGGGCTGGGAAATCTCGATATACTTTTAGGCCTTACACCAAAATTCAATTTAAACCATGTACTTACCGGAGAGAAGAGGGTCTCTGATATCACTGTTCAAGGACCGGGAAGGATGCATATCATTCCAGCTAGTTCTGGGATACAAAGACTCGCAGAATTAAGTAAAGAGCAGAAGCTTCATTTTCTAACAGAACTTTCAGTTCTCGATCAGTGTATTGATGTTTTTTTGATAGATACAGCTGCGGGTATTTCATCTAATGTAATATACTTTAATGTTGCTGCTCAGGAAATCATTGTAGTTGCAACTCCAGAGCCTACTTCTCTAACAGATTCATATGCATTGATGAAAGTACTTTCAAAAGAATATTCAGAAAAGCGGTTTAATTTGCTTATAAATTGTGCACTCAATGTCAAGGATGCCATGTCAGCTTTTAAGAAACTGAGCTTAGTCACGGAACGCTATTTAAATATATCCCTGGATTATCTTGGATATATATTAATGGACGAAAATGTCCCTAAGGCGGTAAGACAGCAGATGGTTATAGGGGAGGCGTTTCCAAATTCTCATGCGAATAAGTGCTTTAATACATTAGCCCGAAAGATATGTGAATCACCAGTCTCAGGCGATAGCAAAGGTAATATCCATTTTTTTTGGAAACATATACTTCAGTACGATTAATTCACTGGGGATTCAATTACATTTAATTTATAAAACCTGATGTGAATATTATGAAAAAATTTACAATGAATGGTGCCTTAAAACAATGGGAGGAAGGATCACGAAAGATCGATCCTTTATTAAGAGATCAATTGATACAGGAATGTTCTCCTTTGATAAAGTATATTGCAAGTCGAATTGCATTCCGTTTACCACCAAATATAGATATCGATGATGTTATCACTTCAGGGATAATTGGTCTGATCGATGCCATAGATAAGTTTGACCCTCAAAGGGGTGTAAAATTTAGGACATATGCAGAGTTTCGGATTAGAGGAGCAATGTTAGATGAATTGAGATCTTTAGATATGACGCCTAGATCAATCCGCTATAATGCCCGTAAGTTAGAGGAGGCACAGACAGAACTTGAACACAAATTAGGCAGGCCACCTTCGAATGAGGAAATAGCTGAAAGATTAGGTATGAAAGTCGAAAAAATCCACGAAATCATAAATCAGGCGAATGGTGTTAGCTTTATCAGTCTTGACGAACTGGGATATTCTTTTGAGGATGGGCAGGAGAGGGATATTGATACTCTTCTCAATGACTATTTACTTGACCCGGCTTTACGGTTAAAAATTAAAGAGACTAAAGATATAGTTGCCGAAGCAATCGAAGAGTTGGATGAAAAACCGCGTTTGGTAATTACCCTTTATTATTATGAAGAGCTTACTATGAAAGAGATCGGTACGATTCTAGGTGTGACAGAATCTAGGGTATCTCAACTCCATAGCCATGCCTTAAAACAGTTGAGAAAGAAATTTGAGGTTCAATATAAAAAATAACAGCCTTTTTTTTCTCTAAATATTTTCTTTCCTTACTCAATAATTTCCCGTTAGGTATTTTCATATGGGTACCAGGAATACACCTGCTTGATTTTTTTTGAGGTATCTGGATTAGTCTGGAGATTGTGAAACTCGTTTTGAATTTTGATTCGAAGTTCTCTCACTCTTTTAATACTGACCTTCTCGTTGTGCTGCTCATGGCAGTAAATTGCCGGCAATAGATATTATCACACCTGAGAGGATTTGAACC
>JAXHVA010000037.1:0-42094 GCA_034189035.1 Thermodesulfobacteriota bacterium | reverse complement strand
GACTTCGGCTTTGCAGAACGTTTTTCCAAAGACATAATATCCCTATTGGATCTCTTGAGACGATTCCAGCAATCATAGTAAATAGAACGACTATAGCCCAATATCTCACATGCCAAATTGATATTTTTTTACTCTTCAGCTTTGAAGAAAAGAGTGACTTTCTTACGAATTTCAATATTACGATCGTATCTCATTTGCTCTTTTACTCTATTTTTCCACATAGGCACCCTCCTGACTTCTGGTATTGTTAATGTTTGAAAAATAGATTATACACCTTTTTGCCGGGACCTCGCCTCTCTTTTTTTGTAAAATGATGGATACCTCTTATTGAGTTACACTCATTCTCACAATTACTACTACGTATGATATCAATCAATACCCAGTGTTTGAATTGTATTTGGCCATTATATAGTATAGATACTTCTCCCTTGACACATAAGAATAATTCTTGTATAAATTCTCCGGCAGAAAAGCAAGTTCATCTCAACATTCAAAAGCCCCATTATTCAAATAACCGCTTTAATACATCATCTCGTGGCGAACTTTGAGGTTCAGCATTTTTCTCCTCATAAATCTTTCACCATGGACTGTAGGGCGGTTTGATGAACAGGTAATCAAAAATAAAACAGTCAAAGGCCTTATTAAAAAGTTCGTAATTCTCAAATATCACAAAAAATAATGCATAGACTAATGAATATGTCTTGCGCAAAAGGGAGTTTCTATCATGATTCGAATCTTTTTTATTCTGATACTAGTATGCCTTATTCACACTAATAGTTACGCCAAACAAATCACTCTTCAATGGGACCAAAACAACAATAACCAGATCGAAATCTATCGTGTTTATTACGGAAATAAATCCGGGAATTACCTATGGAGCAAACCAGTCGACAAACAAACATGTTATAATAGCGTTTGCGAGTTCACCGTAGATTTGCCTAACGAAAACTGGTATTTTGCTGCTACAGCTTCCGATATCTACGGCAGGGAGAGTGATTACAGCAATGAAGTATATATTGATTTATCCCAATCGCCCACTTCATTTCCATATGATGGGGATGTTGATTATGATGGTGATATAGACCAGTCGCCTACTTCATTTCCATGTGATGGAGATCTTGATTATGATGGTGATGTAGATAATGATGACTTGTCGATCGTTGTCAGCGAACTTGGAAGAAAAGAATGTGGACATCCAGAACAAACCTGTATTGGAGACATTGATTATGACGGAAAAGTAGACTTAAGGGATATAACGATACTTATAACGGAATTCGGGCGAACTGAATGTCCATAGATATATCAATTTATGAGATGGCCCATACACTCTATACTTTTGCTTCTATCATCAGCTTGCCTGAAATAATAGAGGTCCATCAAATATCTATCCTGACAAAAAAATTTGAACCCCTCCCAAACCTTCTTGCCATGACAAAGTATAAGAACTATATGGGGTAGATACTTCCTCCTTGACATACAAGGATAATTTATTGTATAAATTCTCTGCCATCAAAGCAAATTAGTGCACCTAGATAAGAAAGATGGCTGTCAGCCAGTCAATAGGGGGGTCATCTGTATGGTGAGGTAAAGCCGATATGAATGCCTACACAGCCAAGAATAATGGAAAGGACTTAATAAAAGCATTTAGTCCTGTTCAAATCATAGGACCTTTTCAAAAGTTTTTCAATAAAATTGTCAGCGGAAGCTATCCCCTTTTTATCGCTGCTATCATAGCACTCTTCTGGGCCAATTTCTTTGGAGAATCATATCATAGTGTATGGCATACGGAACTGGCATTTTCTATAGGGTCTTTCCATATTTCCAAGTCACTTCTACATTGGATCAATGATGCATTGATGACGATTTTCTTTTTCGTCGTGGGGCTTGAGATCAAACGAGAACTTCTGGTAGGCGAATTGGCCTCCATTAAGAAAGCAATTCTGCCGATTGCTGCTGCCATAGGCGGTATGCTTGTTCCAGGAGCCATCTATGCTGTATTGAATTATAATACAGCGGCTGCATCGGGCTGGGCTATTCCCATGGCAACGGATATCGCATTTTCACTGGCTGTACTTGCTATCGTTGGTAAAAAAATCCCTTTTGGTATTCGTATTTTTTTATCTGCATTCGCTATTGCAGATGATCTGGGTGCGGTTCTGATCATTGCTGTTTTCTACACCCAATCCATCGCATGGAACTATATTATGATCTCCCTTGTACTGATCGGAAGTCTTGCTTTAGCCAATCTATTGTGGATCAGGTGGACACTGGTTTATGCGCTGCTTGGCATTTGTATATGGGTTGCAATTATGGGATCAGGAATACATGCTACTATAGCCGGTGTAATTGTCGCATTATTTATCCCTGCAAAAGGGAGGTATGATACACGAACATTTATTGATAAGGTTAATGCGAGTCTCAATCAATTTGATTGTAAAGTGGAATGTGGTCATACAATTTTGTTAAATAAGGATCACCAGAGTGCTGTACAGAATATAGAGCTTGCCTGTCATGACGTGGAGACCCCCCTTCAAAGACTCTTCCATGGCCTCGACATTTGGGTAGCATTTCTGATCCTACCGCTATTTGCCCTTTCAAATGCAGGAGTTTCTTTAGATATTGAAAATATTTCGTATGCCATGACACATCCTGTTGGTCTGGGAATACTATTGGGGCTTGTATTGGGCAAACCCCTTGGGATTACTTTATTTACTTTTCTTGCAGTAAAATTACTGAAGGTTCCTCTGCTATCAGGAATACACTGGCATCACATAATAGGTGCAAGTATGCTTGGCGGAATCGGATTTACCATGTCACTTTTCATTTCGGGACTTTCTTTTTCTTCTTTTGAACTGATCGAAATATCCAAAATTGGCATTCTTTCAGCCTCAATTCTTTCAGGCATATTCGGCATAACTGTACTCAAGCTAAATATCAAATTATAATCTCAACGCTAATTTTGCGACTGTATAATCAATATATGGAGCGTGTCAGTTATAAATCCAGGTGGAGCAAAGAATGGGAGATATTGAACCAACCCGAATACCTTAACAAGAGAAAGAATATTTTTAGATAATGTCAGATGAAAAGAAAGAGCCCAGGAAGGTTTCCATGTCAAATACGAAGCAAGAGATGCTTCATGCCTACAATGATCTTCTAAAGCAAATGCAAAAAAAGGAAAAAACAAAATTGAAACCTGAAAAGAAAATAAAAGAGATTGTGAACGTTGCAGATTCCGTATCTTCTGAAGGAGTAGTAAAGGGTATAAGCAATCTGAAGCTGGAAATGGAAAAAATGCTCACGCAGATCTCCGATCGACTGGAGGGGGAGGTCAGCATGGGAAAAAGAGAAAAAGGCTTTATAAGATCGAGGTCAAAGAACGGAAAGTTGAAGAGGCGAAAAACAGAAAGAGGGAAAATGGAGAATATAAGTATTCCTTTAAAAGGGAGCAACAATTGGTAAAAGACAAGTTTGAAGACGAAAAGGCTAAACTGAAAAAAGAAATTCAAGATCAAAGAGAGCAGATAGAAAAAGAATCGGCTGAAAGAGAAAAAACAATAGCAGGAAGTAAAGATGAATTAAACGAATTGAGGAAGAGTGCCAGCGTTTTTCCCAAACAGATAGAAACTGCAATCAATAAGACGACCAAAGAAACACCAGAAACAATACGTCTGGAAGCAAAGAATAAAGAGGAGTTACTTAAAAGAGAATTTGATGGTGAAAAAAATGTCCTAACAACTCGAATAGGATCTCTTGAGAAAAGAGTTAAAGAGCAGAGTGATCAAATCTCTAACCTCTCGCAACAATTGGAAAAAGCCTATCAGAAGATTCAAGATATTGCCGTGAAAGCGGTTGAAGGTTCTTCAAGCCTCCAACCGCTAACTGGTTTTCAGCAGCTTGTGGCAGAACAAACCAGAAAACACTCACAGGAGAAATAGACTCAAATGGTTATTGACTTCTTTCATGAAAAACCCGGTCACAGCTAAAGCAATCAGATTATACCCCGTGCAAAACTCGCATCTTTCCCCCCTATTCTTTTTTAACGCTCACTATATTGCTCTAGATAAGTTGCACGCGTTATAAATGTGACCCCCCTTTGCTGAGTTAAATCAATAGCCATTTAGACTTATGAAGACAAGAAACGGGGAATTTGGTGTAAAATTAGGGAGTGATTACGCAAAAGAAACGTTGTCAACCAAGGAAGCAAATTTATGTTTTCCAAGGCTAATCCATTTTTTTCTGTGAAGCGTTAAATACGTAAAAAAATATTTTTATAAACCAACGTCCTTAAATCCTTGACAAAGAAAATAGCTTCTGATAGGAACCTCAATATTCGTTATCATAATATAGATTGTCCTTTTATCAAAAAATTTGCCTTCCCCGTGAAATGCTTTCCCATTCGAATTACGCTTGGCGGAAACTTATGGGGGATTACAAAGAACAGGCATAATTCTGCGGAGCGGTTAATCAATCTTCATCATCCTTAATCTAAAATAAACAAAACATCTTTTTTACAGGATGGGAGCAAACTAGTCCTCCCTGAAAATAATAATTTGAATACCCTTTTCCATACTTGAATTTTAATCCGTCTATTGCCTGAGTGTTTTAGTGAGCGTTAAGAAAGAACAGTGGATAACCTCACATTTAATATCTGTAAATAGTTTAATAAATAGAGCTACTAAGTTGAATGGTGATATACTGTTTTTTCTTTACCATCACTTGGATACGAGTTTGAAACGGATCAAAATTTGACTACCCTTGAAGCAGTTAAAACTTCAAAAAGCTAAATTGTTACTCTCTGTCAAGATGAGGCAGTGTTGAAAAAAGATCCAAAAATTCTTCTGTTTAACCTGAACCCGGAAAGGGGTCTTTGCAGTACACTGCAAGGGATTCTTGAGACTTCCCTAGACTCTAATATCCGGCTCATAAGGTCAGCGACTGTAGACTTCAAAGGGGCCATACGAAAAAACAAAGTCTTTAGTATCATATCATCCTTTCTTCCTGACCTGATCTTTTTTCTTATCTCTTATCAGCATGTAAAACGCCTCAGTAACCTGATCCAATCCATAAAGAGCGATCCTTCACAACTGCCGATTATCATTGTTATCGATGGAGGAAAGGAGGATGATATGGTTGAGCTCTTAAGGTTGGGTGCTACGGATTTTATTACCCCTCCCCTCAAGGCCGTAGAAATACTCCCTCGTATTTGGCGTGCACTGGAGCATGCTAACCGGAGTAAAACACTCACATATACGCTTAAAAAAAAGATCGGTCTACGACAGTTGGTCGGAAAATGTCCTGCCTTTCTCGCAGAAATAGAAAAGATACCATTAGTAGCACGATATGACGCGAGTATCCTTATATCAGGTGAGACAGGTACAGGTAAAGAGCTATGTGCCCGAGCGATTCATTACCTCAGTCCAAGATATGAAAAACCATTTATCCCTGTTAATTGCGGAGCTATACCATTGGAACTCATAGAGAGTGAACTCTTTGGTCATGTGCGCGGTGCGTTCACCGGTGCCTCTGTATCGAGGCTGGGCTTGATCCAGGAGGCACAAAACGGCACCTTGTTACTCGATGATGTTGATTGTCTCCCCCTTCAGGCACAGGTTAAGCTCTTGCGATTCCTACAAGAGAAAGAATATAGACAAATCGGTTCTTCAAAGATACACAAGGCTGATGTGAGAATCATCTCAGCAACAAATGCTGATTTGGAGGCCGATGTCAAAAGAGGACGGTTTCGTCAGGATTTATTCTATCGTCTTAATGTCCTTCCCATAATTCTCCCGCCCCTTAGGGAACGCAAATCGGACATCCCTATTTTGGCCAGGCATTTTTTGAGCCTTTACTCCTTTGAATTCGACAAAGAAGTAACGGACTTAACTGCTGAGGCAACGCAAACACTCATGCTCCACGAGTGGCCTGGAAATGTGAGGGAATTGGAGAATATTATCCAACGGGCCGTTGCAATGTCTCAAACAAATAGTATACAATCCTCAGATATCATCCTGCCGGGTCTGGAGCCCATAGAAGATTATGAATCCTTTCAAGAAGCAAAGGCTAGAGCAATTGCGGAATTTGAAAAAGGCTATATCAAAAGGGTACTGATCGCACATCATGGAAATATTACCAGGGCAGCAAAAGCCGCACAGAAAAACCGAAGGGCGTTCTGGGAATTGCTCAGAAAGCACCATATTGATGTCCAGAGTTTCAAGCCTAACTCTTTATAGGAGCAGGACAATTTCATGCATAACTATGACAAATTTATCCTACCATAAAGATCATCGATTCAAAGGATTTCCCCCATTTTATCCAAAATAGCAAGGTCAAAAAGAACACAGATACTCGTATGATGCGCAAAAAGAAAAGGCCTGAATGACCCTATCAGATCTTCTAAAAAATCTCCAATCTCCTTTATTGTCAACATCATATAGAATCCTCCCTCATTTACAAGCTCTCAACTGGCAAAGATGGCATGGCAGTTGCTACCTATGCTTCCTTAAAACAAAGAGAAGGAATGAATATTTCACTATGAAACCCAGACCCTTTTTCCGAGACAAGTCTCAAGTTGTCTATGAAATCATGGCGTATCTTGCTGAAAAACCCGATGCGCAGGATACTATAGAAGGGATTGTTGATTGGTGGTTAATGGAACAACATATTAAGATTCAGACGGCTATCGTTGAGCAAGCGCTTGCGGATCTTGTACGCAAGGGGATCATCCTTAAGTCGATGGGGAAGGATCAAAGGGTTCGCTATAGGCTTAACAAACGCATGCACAGGGGATTGCATGCCTTTAAGTTGACATGAATCATATCTTTTTCTAATTCCATACTCCCGCTAACTTAGGGATTGATCAAAACGGCTATCCCTGGATAGACACCCATTAAGTACACTCGGTTCATAAGAGTAAATTTACTAAAGGCAAATTAAAGGGAAGGAAGAACATGGAAATCGTTGTGTTCTTAGGCATAGATTGATGTTAAGGACTGCCCTCGAATTTATCCAGGATGAGCTAAATTCTTACATAAAAACCAGGGATCCGATAAACTTTGGGAACAAAAACATCTCAACTCTGTCCAACATAATCAAACAAGATGGGAGTTTTGAGTTTGATAGTACAAACAATTCAGATGATCATAAGATTATCATCTCTTTAGTAAATATCGAAGAGAACCGCTCTGCAGAATGCCAGAACTATATACATAAAAAGGAGGATGGAACTATTCAAAAGGTGAATCCCGCAGTTAACCTCGAATTCTATATTCTCTTTGCTGCATATTCGGATGATTATCGATCATCTCTACGCAATCTTACATACGTTATAACCTTTTTCCAGAATAATTCTGTGTTCACTCCTGAAAAATATCCGAATCTCAACATACATGCTGACACGGATAAACCCTGGCAAAAGATCCAAAAGGTCGTCTTCAATCTGGTAAACCTCTCTTTTGAGCAGCAAAATAACCTGTGGGCAGCTATCGGAGCAAAATATATGCCTTCACTCATCTATAAGATGAGATTACTGCGATTCCAGGAACTTGAGGTGAGAATCGAATCACCTCCGATCTTGGAGGCCAATCTAAAGGATCATTGATAAAGAATCTGAGCCAGAGTTTTTATGAAATTTTTTAAGAAAACCTCTTCTATTCCGGCAAATGAGACTATTTAAATATAAAGAAGCCTTCAGGGTATCAGTAAAACACGACTATTTTAAAGACGGATACTCACCCTCTTTTTCTTTTGCCCCATCTGAATATTGTCAAATGCTTTTAAAGAATCACAGCTTGAAATTTAAACCGGCCCCCTATGGGTTTAGCGTTTTCGGTGAGGTTTCAGGACTTGAAGATGATGAAAAGCTCATGCAGGGATTTCAGGAAGGGGTTAAATTCACCTTTCTTATGAAACTAAAGAATCCCTTTTTTCTCAATTTCACGGACATTCCATTGCAATTGGACCCTCAAGAGATATTCTACTTCAACAATCTGATCGATTACGAGACAAACGGAGAACTCTTCCTTATAAATAAAGATGAGATCCCAAAAATATCCTCCAATCAGTCCCAAACCATCATCTGCTCTGAAATCTATACATATATGCATACCGGTGTTGAATCGAGTAAAACAGGAACCGTGACTTTTATAGATGAAGGTTTTGAAATTGAGCAAACCATCGAAAACAATAACGACGAATTTCATTTCCAATTTAATCTGGGCAATTTTAATCCTGGAAGATGTGAATTTTCAGTCGACAGTATCAGCGAAACCTTTTACTCTGGGGGTGAAATCTACAAACAGGGGGGCTTTGGAATTATTGAGATATTTGCAAATAGCTCCGTTCCCAGTAATTACCGATTTGTTGACAGCGAAAATACCATATCCACGAAAGAGTACATCGTCCCTTTCACTAACCGAAGCACCATATGGCGCTACCTGATATATGACAAATCAACGAATACACTGAGCAATCCTCAAATCGATATGACAGGGACTGAATTTCGTGTTGAGTCCTTTCCTGCGGTTTCTTATCCGGATGATTATGCCCTGTTCAGATTCACATCCGCACAACCCGGCTCTTTGGATACGGAAAAGGCCCTCCCCTTAACAGAAGAACCGATTACAGATATTGAGTTGTCAGGAACCATAAACAATACAAATAAAGAGATCATTGAACATCTTCCCAATCCGGATATTACATTAATAAAACCGGATACAGAGGATAATGAGAAGATATATTCTGATATGATCATTTATCTATAAACTCAGATTTTGGAGGTTGATCAAATGGCAAATACCTATAAAACTCCAGGCGTTTATGTGGAAGAGATATCCAAGCTTCCTCCTTCTGTGGCTCAAGTTGAAACAGCCATTCCCGCTTTTATAGGCTTTTGTGAAAAAGCGGAAAAAGATGGGGTGATTTTGGTTGGAAGACCCACGCGGATAAAATCCTTAAACGAGTATGAAGAATGGTTCGGAACGATAAATCCATCACGAACAAACGGCACAGGAACAGTAACCAATATCACCATAGATGTATCTGTTGAGATTGATAATGGAGTAATTACAAGGATTATACCGACACTCAATTCATCTTCTACTCTCTTTCGTATGTATCACAGCCTCCAACTCTATTTTGCAAACGGCGGAGGCCCCTGTTACGTGGTTTGCGCAGAAACAACGGATTCAGTCAATATCTCCAACGCAAATACCCTTATACAAAGCGCCTTAAACAATCTGAGATATGAAGACGAACCCACTTTGATTTTGCTTCCGGATGCTCATCTGGTAACGAATGATACGAATTACTATAGCCTGTATAATCAGGCTTTCGTCCAAAGCGCACAACTGGGCGATCGATTTACCATTGTAGATATCAAAACCCCTGCATCACCCAACGATGATCCGGTGGATGTTATGAGGAATGCATCTTTAACAAATCTGAAATACGGTGCAGCGTATTACCCGAATTTAAAGACCATTTTGAACCATTTCTATGATGATAGCTCTGTGAATGTTTCGGAATCCATCGACGGAGGCGCCTTGAGTCCTGTAGCCGGTTTTGATCCAGCCAATTTAAACCTGGGGGATCTGGAATACAATGCCATAAAAGACAAGATCAGAAAGCTGATAAAAGTGGAATTGCCCCCCAGCAGCGCAATCGCCGGCATTTATGCAAGGGTTGATAATAACAGAGGCGTGTGGAAGGCCCCGGCCAATGTTCCGGTAAGCTCTGTTGTTGAGCCAATAGTAAAGATCTCGGATGAAGATCAAAAGAGCCTCAATGTTGATACAACTGCCGGCAAATCAGTAAATGCCATCCGTTTTTTTACAGGAAAAGGGATACTGGTTTGGGGCGCCAGGACACTGGCAGGCAATGATAATGAATGGCGCTACATATCTGTGAGACGATTTTACAATATGGTTGAAGAGTCTGTGAAGAAATCCTCCTCCTGGGTGGTATTTGAACCGAATGATGCGAATACATGGACCAAGGTGAAGTCCATGATCGTCAATTATCTGACTACTTTGTGGAGGAACGGGGCTCTCTCAGGGCCTACACCTGAATCGGCGTTTTTTGTGAAAGTGGGCCTTGGCGAAACCATGACTTCTCTAGATATATTAGAAGGCAGGATGAACATTGAAATCGGCATAGCAGTGGTTCGGCCTGCTGAATTCATCATCTTAAAATTTTCTCATAAATTGCAGGAGGCATAGGGTCTTATGGCAGGATCATATAAAACACCAGGCGTGTATATAGAAGAAATCTCAAAGTTACCTCCATCAGTAGCCCAGGTGGAAACAGCCATTCCGGCTTTTATCGGCTACACGGAAAAAGCCACCAAACTCACTGACGGTGATCTTCTCTTCGTACCTGTCAGGATTACATCACTTCATGACTACGAAACATATTTTGGAACAGTGCATGAAGAGAACCTGAGGATCAACGTTCAAATCTCATATGATATGTCCGGAAACATATCTACTGTTTCACCTTCCTTTGATAGCTCTTCCGTAATTACCAATACGTATTATGCTCTTCAAATGTATTTTTCCAACGGAGGAGGCCCCTGCTATATGGTTTCAACAGGGATAGAGGAGGCGATTCCCAATGGGTCTTCGATCAAAGACGATTTTGATCTCGGCATAGACAGTATCCTCTTAGAGGATGAAGTGACCCTCTTTGTCTTTCCGGATATTCATATGCTAGACGGTGCGGAATACTATGGAGTATATGATAAAGCGCTGAGCCAGTGCAATAAACTGGGCGACCGCTTTACCATTATCGATGTGATAATGAATTCTGACTCGACTACCGCAGCAACAAACTTCAGGAATGAAACCCTGGGGTACTTAAAATACGGAGCAGCCTACTATCCAGACCTCCAGACGATTCTCAATTACGTGTACAATGACGACAATGTTACTGTCTTTGACAATAGTGGAGCCCGTTCTTTGAGTTCCCTGAAAAGCGCAAAGACTCTCCTTTACAATACGATCACTATGGAGATCAAAAATCAGTTGAAAGTCACATTGGCACCGAGCAGTATTATGGCTGGTGTGTATGCCAGAGTTGACAGTAATAGAGGTGTATGGAAGGCCCCTGCCAATGAGGCCTTAAGCGGAGTAATAAAACCCCTGGAAGAGATCGACGATGAAGATCAGAAGTCTCTCAATGTGGATAGCACATCCGGAAAATCTATTAATGCAATACGCGCTTTTACAGGAAAAGGGGTTTTGATATGGGGAGCAAGAACACTTGCAGGCAATGACAATGAGTGGCGTTATATCTCAGTACGACGATTTTTCAATATGGTAGAGGAATCCATAAAAAAGGCATCGTCCTGGGTGGTATTTGAACCCAACAATGCAGCCTCATGGACAAAGGTAAAATCCATGATCAGTAATTACCTGATTACCCTCTGGCGCAAAGGGGCACTGGCCGGCTCTTCACCGGATCAGGCCTTCTTTGTAAAGGTCGGTCTGGGTGAGACCATGACCTCATTGGACATCTTAGAAGGAAGAATGAATATAGAGATCGGCATGGCTGTAGTAAGACCTGCGGAATTTATTGTTCTTAAATTCTCACACAAATTGCAGGAGGCATAAAAGATGGCAACATCATACAAAACACCGGGCGTATACATCGAAGAGATATCAAAATTCCCACCATCCGTTGCACAGGTAGCCACGGCAATACCCGCATTTATCGGGTATACGGAAAAAGCTGAAAAAGACAACGACGAAGCAGCGCTTCTCAATTGCCCTACAAGGATCCGTTCATTAGAAGAATATCGACTGATCTTCGGCGAGGCCCCTTGGCCTTCCGAATTGAAAGTGAAAGGTCGTATGGAAGATGATATATTTGTACCCATTGGAGCCGCGATCGATATTGGACATAAGATGTTCCATTCTCTGGAACTCTTTTTCAATAATGGTGGAGGGCATTGTTACATCGTTTCAGTGGGGAATTATTCGAGTTCCCCTACCTATGCTGACCTGAAGGGGGGTCTCGATACGCTCAAAAAGCAAGACGAGCCGACCTTGATTGTAATCCCTGACGCAATTTCTCTCAGTGCTGCTGAACACGGCACTTTAATGGGGGATGCCCTTTCACAGTCCAATGATCTGCAAGATAGATTTGTAATTATGGATGTATTCAGCGGAGATGAATCATCGGTCAATGCCAGCAATACATATACCATTGCCACAGACTTCAGAAGCAATGTCCCCGGTACATATGCAAAGTATGGGGCAGCGTATTTTCCATTTCTTAAATCCTTTCCTACTTTGCGCTTCAACCATGAAAATATTACTTTTAGAGACTCTTTGAATGCTGAGATTTCCGATCTCCATAACCTCGATACCAGCTCTGCAACAGGAACGGATTTTGGGGCAATGATCGATGAGCTGGAAGCGGCCAAAGCCATACGAGATGCAGTATATGCTGCGGTTGGCATTGACAGCTTTAAGATCAATTTTGCAGCAGCTCTCACAGGTGTAAATTATTCAGCCAGAGTGAGTAATGCTGTCAATGAGATAAAGACAAAAGCAGAGACTCTCATAGACCTGCTTGATCCAGACGCTGCGGTTGTTATTTCGGATACGCTCTCTTTGCATGACAAGATTTCCGAATTGATTGATGAGAATTCGGATTTAAAATCCATTGTTGAAACAATGGTGGCCTATGACGTAATGTTTCCACCTTCAGGTCTGGGGGTTTTTACTATTGAAACCGCATCAAATGACCCTGGGGATCCAAAGCCGGCCGGTTTTTCTATCCCTTCTGTTGATTTTGTCTGGGAGCCGGCTTTCAATGGGACGAACTATACAGACGCCCCTAACTACGAACTGTATGACCTGGGAGATTTGACAGCCTTAACCGATATCTACAGCGGTGCGACTACAGATCAACAACGATACGAAAGAGCTGAACCTTTCTTAAATTCTCTGTACATAAGAACACTAACCATCCTCACAGCCATTGCAAAGGAAGCACAGAACTCCGTGGATGCAAAGGAGGAAGATCTGGAGAGTACATCAGTATATCAAAGCGTATTACGCAAGATTCGCAGTAAACCCGTCGAACTGCCGCCCAGCGGGGCAATTGCGGGAATTTATGCAAGGGTTGACAAGAATCGCGGGGTATGGAAAGCGCCTGCGAATGTAGTTGTTAGCAGTATCCTCGGGCCAAGTGTCAGGATCAGCGATAAGGATCAGGAAAGCCTGAATGTAGACGTGACAAGCGGAAAGTCAATCAATGCGATCAGGGCTTTTACCGGTAAAGGGACATTGGTTTGGGGAGCCAGGACACTGGCAGGCAATGATAACGAATGGCGCTATGTACCTGTACGCCGTTTCTTTAATATGGTGGAAGAGTCTGTTAAAAAGGCAACGGCATGGGCTGTGTTTGAACCAAATGATGCGAACCTGTGGGTAAAGGTAAAAGGAATGATAGACAACTTCCTCACCACATTATGGCGAAGCGGCGCTTTAGCCGGATCTTCACCGGATCAGGCCTTCTTTGTGAAGGTGGGGCTGAACGAGACCATGACAAGCCTTGATATCTTAGAAGGCAGAATGATAGTGGAAATCGGTATGGCCGCAGTGAGACCTGCAGAATTCATAATCCTTAAGTTCTCACACAAGATGCAGGAGGCATGATATATCGTTGTTTATCGTTAAATGTATCATTTTAGCGTTATTGAAATAGAAAACTATCATCAAGCTTCACCAGCGGTCAAATTTTAATGCAAGTACTGTCTAAGCGTATTAGTGAGCGTTAAGAAAGAACAGGGGATAACCCCAGTATATAATGTCTGAAACTAGTTAATAATGGAGCTATTGAATTGAAGGGTAATATACTGTTCTTTCTTAACGCTCACTTGGATGTGAGTTTTACACGGATTAAAATTTGATTGCCGGTGAAGCAACTCTTTTCAAAAAACTAAACTGTTACATTAAATTAACATTCTATTTAAAAAGGAGAGAAGAAATGGCAGAATATCCATTACCCAAATTTCACTTCTCAGTTGATTGGGGAGATGAAAAATTCGCTTTTTCAGAAGTGTCAGGACTGGATGTAGAATCAGAAGTTATCGAATACCGCGATGGGATCATGCCCGAATATTCAAAGATCAAGATGCCGGGAATGCAAAAATACAGCAATATCACACTCAAGCGAGGAACCTTTCAAGGAGATAACAGGTTTTACGAATGGTGGAAGACCACGCAGTTGAACACTGTTCAAAGAAGAGATCTGATCATCAGTCTCTTAAACGAAAATCACGATCCTGTATTTGTCTGGACCGCAAAAAATGCCTGGCCTATTAAGGTACAAAGCACGGACCTGAAAGCCGACGGCAGCGAAGTGGCGATTGAAACGATGGAAATCGCACATGAGGGACTCACGATTGAGGCAAAATAAAAAAGGGCTGGCACATGGACCTATTCTATCCATCCGTTGGTTTTCACTTTTCCGTAATATTTGAGCTTTTTCCGCAATTACCCAATGATTTCCGTTTTCAATCGGTTTCCGGTCTCTCAGCAAATGTAGAGACAGAGCAACTGAAAGAGGGGGGTGAAAACCGGTTTTCTCATCAACTGCCTTCAAGGACGAACTACGACAAGCTGGTCTTGAAACGCGGGATGTTTATCGGTTCTTTTATCATCCAATGGTGCCGTGAAGCCATAGAAGATCTCAACTTTGCCCCAACCAATATTATCATTACACTGCTCAACGAAATGCATTTGCCTGTAGCAGCCTGGTATGTAGTGAATGCCTTTCCTGTGAAGTGGTCGATCTCAGATTTCAATGCACAGGAGAGTTCTGTTGTGGTTGAAACACTCGAATTTGAATACAATTACTTTAAAACGATTCGAGTCTAGAACAAGGATGGATTCATGCCGATTGAGATAAAAGAGCTGATTATCAAAGCTACAATTGCCGACGAAGATAGAGGCAGCTCAGATGGCCGAAGAAACGGCGGTTTCACATCTGTTTCAAACACTGACTCTATAGAGAAGTGGCAGATTATAGAAGAGTGTGTAAACCAGGTGCTCACCATCTTAGAGCAAAACAAGGACAGGTAGTATGGCAGGAGAACTTACTAAGCTGAAAATAATCTCCTACTCTGATGAGGAGGCATCTGAGAGCAGCAAAGAAAAGGAATTTGAGGTACAGGTCAATCCACATCAATACAGCAGGAACTATTCCATCAGGTATAACCAAAGTGAAATACCCGGCAATCTGGGAGGTACAGGCCAATTCGAATGGGTTGAGCCGGAAAAGATCAATCTGGAGTTTACACTTGATGGAACAGGTGTAGTACGAAATGATATGGACTTTCTCGGAGGGGTCGGAGGAGCCTTTGCAGCAGTATTCGGCACAGATGACATCAGTTCATATGTTACAGAAAAGATTACTGAATTAAAAGAAGTCCTCTATGGATTCCAAGGGACGACCCATCGCACACCCTTTGTTAAGGTCGTATGGGGAGAAGATCTGTTCCTCGGAATCATGGAAAAGCTCAATATCACCTATACCCTGTTTGAACCTGATGGGACACCCCTGCGGGCAAAGATCAATATTTCCCTCAGAGAACATGTGCCTCAGACAGAACAGGAAATGAGAAAAGATCAGTCTTCACCGAATCTGACGCATGTTCGGATCGTAAATGAGGGAGACACGATCCCATTGATGACTGAGCAGATATACAATGACCCAAGTTACTATCTTGAAGTTGCCAAAGCCAATGGTCTTACCAATTTTCGAAGATTAAAGACAGGCCTAGCTTTGCACTTTCCACCTTTTGAGAAGACCGGCTAATGGCAGAAGAAACTCTATTAACAAACAGGTCGATCGGTCGGGTAACGTATACCATCTTAATTGAAGGCGCTGAGATATCCAACTCCTACCAGGTGCTTTCCATTGTCGTTTCAAAGGAAGTCAACAGAATCTCAAAAGCAAAAATAATCCTGGCAGACGGGGATGTCTCAAAGCAGGACTTCGCTGTAAGTAATTCAGAGGATTTTGTTCCTGGCAAAGAGATTGAGATAAAAGCTGGATACTACTCTGAAGAAGAAACCCTGTTCAAAGGGATCATCATTAAACACGGCATTACAATAAAATCCGGCAGACGTTCCAAAATGGAGGTGGAATGCAGGGACAAAGCAATAAAACTGACCAGTGGAAGACACAGCGCGAATCATAACCAGATAAAAGACAGCGATCTCATTACAGACCTGATTGAGAAGTATTCATTGGAAGCCGACATTGAGGCAACCGACCTGGAACACCCTGAGGTTGTTCAGTATAATTGCACGGATTGGGACTTTCTCGTCATTCGCGCAGAAGTCAATGGGTTTATCACCTTGAACGATCAAGGGAAGATCACAGTCCGTCCTCCGGATTTAAGTCAGGACCCTTTGTTGACCCTGACGTATGGGTCTACAATCATCGAGTTTGAAGCTGAGATGGATGTGCGCAACCAGTGGTCTTCGGTGAGCAGCCACACCTGGGACTTTACTGCTCAGGAATTGGCTGAAGAAGAGGCCACTCCGCCTTCTTTTGATCGTACAGGAAATATATCCGTTGAGGATCTATCTGCAGTTATCAATTCCGAGGGGTGTAAGTTGTATCACGGCGGAGAACTGAATACCGATGAAATGAAAGCCTGGGCCGATGCCAGGCTTTTGAAGAGTTATCTGGCAAAGATCAGAGGAATGGTTCGTCTTGAAGGGTATTCAGGTATTACCCCTGACAGCATTGTTACCCTACAAGGTGTGGGAGAGAGGTTTAATGGAGATGCCTATGTATCAGGGGTAGTTCATCAGATCTATAAGGGCACATGGACAACAGACATCCAATTGGGACTGTCTCCGGAATGGTTTTCCAAAAGCGAGGATATCGTCGATTCACCCGCATCGGGTTTACTCCCTGCAATTCATGGATTACATATCGGCAAGGTAGCTCAAATCGGAGATGATGAACAGGAAGGTAACCACCGAATAATGGTAAATATACCCTTTATAAAAGAAGATGGGTCCACTGATGCAAAAGGAATCTGGGCCAGGTTGAATAATGTATTTGCCGGGGAAAATAGAGGAATGGTCTTCAGACCGGAGTTGGATGATGAGGTGGTTCTCGGCTTTATAAACGGAGACCCCAGGGACCCTATAGTCTTAGGCGCACTGCACAGTAATGTAAACACAGCGCCTACTGAAGCCGATGACGATAATTTTGAGAAGGGGATATATACAAAAGGAGAGATGAAGATCACCTTTGACGATGATAAGAAGAAGATCTGCCTTGAAACTAAAAGTGGAAACACGGTCTTGCTCAGTGAGGAAGACGGCGAAATCGTGATTACAGATGAAAACGACAATTCCATCACCTTGAACGCAGACGGAATTGCCCTGGACAGCACAAAGGACATCATACTCAAGGCAGGTGGTGATATCAAGATTGAGGGAATCAATTCTGACATCAAAGCGGATGCCAATCTCACCTTAAAAGGTGGTGCTACTGCAGAGCTTGGATCGGACGGAAACACGACTGTTAAGGGTTCAATGGTAATGATAAACTGATATACATCCACAAATGAGCGACTTTGCTCAGGGTAAAAAATCAAGAAGAGTTTCATATGGGTATGGCAGCAAGAGCAGGAGATATCCATGTTTGTCCAATGATCACAGGAATCGTGCCCCATGTTGGGGGACCGATCATGCCCCCTGGTTCTCCCAATGTACTCATAGGGAGCATGCCTGCCGCCAGGGTAGGCGATATGGCCACATGTTCTGGCCCGCCTGATACGATTATTATGGGTTCTTCTACAGTATTGATCAATAATATGCCGGCAGCTCGCATGGGAGACTCTACTGCTCACGGCGGCTCTATAGTACTCGGATGTGCAACAGTAATGATTGGAGGATGAGACCGAAAGATGGGTTTATCTGAAAAGGATCTATTTCTAGGCAACGGCTGGAGTTTCCCCCCAACCTTTTCAAAAGCATATAAAGGGGTGAAAATGACATCCGGCATTGAGGATATCGAAAGCAGTCTGCATATCCTCTTATCGACCAGGTTGGGCGAAAGGGTGATGCAGCATAAATACGGTTGCAATCTCGATGTACTCCTATTTGAACCGATGAACACCAGTTTGAAGACATATGTAACGGACTTGATTCAAAAGGCAATAATGCACTTTGAGCCAAGGATTAAAGTCGAAAAGATCTCTATACAGACAGATATGGATAATGACGGTCTCCTCCTGATCAGTGTGGACTATATTGTCCGCGCTACAAACTCTCGGCAGAACTTTGTGTATCCATTTTATAAAAATGAAGGAACGAATCTTTAAAAATGTCCGGTTGCTCCAGCGTAAGAAATCCACTGGTTAGAAACGGAACCAGTCAATCAGAACGCTTATTAAAGGCGCTTTTACCTTCTTCTATCAAGATTGACGAGAAAAGCATCGAAGATACGATTGCCTTTGTCTATAAGTACGCACAGTCTATCAAGTATTATGACAGGGACAACCAAAACACAGAAAACTGGCAGGGATTACTCGAAGTAAGCATTACCGTATTACTCGCCCTTATTTCCATAGCTCCCTATAAAACGACCGAGAATGATATACTCTCCCTCTTTGATGACTTTGCTCAAAGTTCCACATCTACGGATGTAAAAGCCATTACAGATTCTATCTTTGGGATTGCCTCGGAAATCCAGAGTTGGAATAAGAGGGTCCCCCCTATACATACGCTGAAATCCTTTATTCTCGAAGAAATAGAGAATCAACTCCAAACCCCTCTGACAACCCTGGCCCAGATCGATAAATCCATCTCTGTTGTAAGCGATTACAGTGATTTTTATACGAACGATTGGGGCTTTGATGAAGCGGCTTTCAACGGTCTTGCCACAAAACCGACTGACAATGGAAGTGACTTGGAATCCATGTTTGACGATTTAAAACGGGTTTATTCGATCTTCTTTCAATCCTATGCAAAGATCACCCTTAAGGCAAAAGAGCTTTTCCAATCGAGTATCATGGAAAAAGACGATCATCCGCCTCATATTACACTCCTTATCTGTTTTCTCTTTCTCTTCCAATATGCCAAAGACGCCTTAAATACTCTGACAAAACGCCATCTGGATTTTTATTATCAGGAGGTTCTCTGCCTCAAAAAAAATGAACAGGTCCCGGATAAGGTACATCTTCTCTTTGAGCTGGCAGAGAATTACTCTTCTTATAGATTGGCAAAGGGCACAACCCTAAAGGCCGGAAAAGACGCTGAGGGCAACCCCCTTTCTTATGAACTCACTGAAGAAACTATTGTAAACAAAGCAACTGTGGATCAACTGAAGACCGTATATATAGATCCAAACGCCAATTACAAGGTGTATGCCGCTTCAAAGGCCAATTCTGCTGACGGACAGGGAGAAGAGTTCGAAACGGACAGTATTGGAAGCTGGAGGCCCTTTGGAGACACTGATATACCAAAGGCAAAGGTGGGTATTGCCATCGCCTCCCCCATACTGCTGCTCAATGAAGGAGACAGGACCATAACCGTTACATTTAATCTTAATCTCGATGATACGGCTTCGCTTACATCCTTGCAAGATGGTTTTACGGTTGAGTTGAGCAGCGATGAAAGCTGGCTGGAAATAGAGGAATACCTTCCACTTGATGATAGAGATGAAAAAAGTGGATTTGAGGTTTTAGAGATTGCACAAGAGAAAGCACTCCGATTTGTCATCCAATTACACTCGGGTGACCCTGCGATTGTGCCTTTTAACGATTCGGTATTGGAAGGCGGGTTTGATACAGTGTGGCCTGTTTTAAGAATCTATCTCAATGAGGAATCCGAGAATTCGAATGAGGAATCAGAAAATTCTGCCTACGGCGATTTGAAAGACCGTACAATACAGACCATAAAGATAGATGTCGATTGTGAGGGGGTAAGGAATCTTATTCTTCAAAATGATCAGACAGTCTTTGCTCTAGATAAGGCCTTTCATCCTTTTGGGCCAAGGCCCTCCATTGGGTCTAATTTTTATATCGGCTCTGAGGAGGTGTTCAGTAAAAAACTGAACACACTCTCCCTTATCATTGAATGGTTGGATCTGCCTCCTTCCGGGGATTTTGAAAAGCACTATTGCGTATACAACTCTATTCTCAATCAAGACATAAAAAACGACAGCTTTAAGGTGAAGGTCTCATACTTGAAAAACAAGATATGGAATCCTCTTTTCGATAATAACGGCCAAAATCTATTTGCCCAGCCATCAGCAGGATTTCAATTCTTTTATTTTCCCATCTCATGGGTTTATGGATACAGCAGTATATGGGAGGCAGGTAATACGAACATTTCTCTGAGCAAAGACGTCTCTCACACGGAACTTCTCCTTGATGAAGCCCATATCGGGGAAAACGATGCGACCTATCTCCGATGCAAACTGGATGAAGAGGATGGAGAAGAAGATACCATAAACATCTCCACCATTGATCTCAACGCAGGGGACAATGGGGTTGCAGACTTTGACAGATATGAAGGAATACTCTCTTTAGATACCTATAACTCCAATACGCAAAGGGGTTTTATTCGACTCCAACTTTCCGGAAAAGACTTTCAGCATACAAAATATAGTGAGGTCTATACCAAACAGGCCTTGAAACTGGCAAACGGCCTCACAGATGAAACCACCACCATCTTCCCCAATGAACCCTATACACCAACGATTAAAAGCCTCTATCTCGGCTACTCATCCTCAGTGGAGATAGAATTTTCTTCTTCAACAAGCACCAAAGACGAAAATAATCCTCCATCAGACAATGCCAAAAGCAGATATGATTCGAGGACAGAACAGGCCTTTCATATATACCCTTTCGGTCAAAGAGAAGTCCACCCTTATCTGGACGGAGGAGTTATTCTGGCGGTTCCTCAATTCAATCTGGATACAGTCTTATGCACAGGTCATCTATGCATCGGGATCAAAGATGCCCTCCCCTCTCAGATCGTTTCTTTGTTATTTCAAGTATACGAAGGATCCGGAGACCCGGAAAAGGAAGTTCCGGATATTGAATGGCTCTATCTAAAAGACAATCAGTGGTATCCATTCGCAGCATCGGATATTCTCGAAGACACCACGAACAATCTGGTGAAATCGGGAATCATCAGATTCCTGCTTCCCGATGATATCGTATCCGGCAATACCTTACTCGACGAATCCTGCCTCTGGATTGCGGGCTGTATTAAAGAAACAGATGAGACAGATGCATTCCCTGACCTGATAGATGTGAAAGCACAGGCAGCCATAGCCTCTTTCAAAGACAACAACAATGCTGCGAGCCATCTCGAATCCGCACTGCCGGCTGAAACGATAAGCAAACTCTCACAGCAAACCACAGCGATTAAGTCGGTTATGCAGCCGTATGCATCCTTTGGCGGAAAGACCCAGGAAAATAACAAAGATTTTTACCGCAGGATCAGTGAGCGCTTGCGGCATAAGAACAGGGCAATCACAATATGGGACTACGAAAGATTGGTCCTGCAGGAATTTCCATCGATTCACAGAGTAAAGTGCCTGAATCACACGAACATAAATACTGAAATTGCCCCAGGATACGTGATGATAGTAGTCATACCTGATCTACGGAATAAAAAAGCAGTGGATGTAATGGAACCGAAAGTCGATGTGGGGACACTCGAAGGTATCCGGGACTTTCTGGCAGGTATAAACACCCCTTTTGTCAAGGGAAGAGAAGAAAATATCCCTGATTTTGCAAAAGAAAGACTGAAGGTATTGAATCCTCTGTATGAACAGGTAAGAGTGACAGTAAAGGTAAAGATGAAGAAGAACTATGACCCGCAGTATTACAAGAAGGTACTGAACGACGATTTAAAACGGTTTTTATCGCCATGGGCGTATGATGGAAGCGCTGAAATCGGTTTCGGAACCACATTACATAGATCCGTGATTCTCAATTTTATCGAAAAGCGAGAGTATGTTGATTTCTTAACGGATCTCGTACTGGGACATTATAAAGGGGGAACCTTTCTCGGATATAAAGAGGAGATTCAAACCACCTCAGCGCGTTCAATACTCACATCATACAGTACTGTGGATATTTCAACCGGGCTTGAGCACAGTATCTCTACAGATGCGGGATGCAGTTCGAGTTAAGCAGAACCATATTTACAGGACTTGAGTTGAATAGAGATGGAAGAAAGACTGACCATATCAAAAGAGAAGCCAACTGAGAAAAGCATGGATTTTCAGTTCCTTCGTGATCAGGGACTGAAACACATTGAAGATCTCGGGAGCAAGATATGGACGGATTACAATGTCCATGACCCTGGCATCACTATTTTAGAGGTACTCTGTTATGGGATTACGGACTTAGGTTACAGAACATCCTTTGACATAAAAGATCTATTGGCCGAACCTGATGACAGCACAAATCCACCGCAGTTCTTTACAGCCAAAGAGGTATTGACCTGCAATCCGGTCACTGAAACCGATTTCAGAAAGGTACTCATCGATACCCCTCATGTAAAAAATGCCTGGGTATACATAGCTCAAAGTCCTCCACCGAAGATATATGCGGATATCGAGAATATGGAGTTACAATACAATGGAGAAGAAGAAAAGGCTCTGTTATTAAAAGGGATGTACAATGTCTTACTTGAATTAGACGAAGATGTGGATCTAACCGATACTGCGATGGTCGATTCCATAAAAAAGGCGGCACAAGACAAACTCCACAAAGTGAGAAACCTGTGCGAGGATTACCTCTCTATCGATGTGGTGGGCATCGAAAAGATCAGCCTGTGCGCCAAGGTCGAAGTATCAGCAGACGCAGAAACAGAAGATATACTGGCGGATATCTACTTTAGAACACATCAATTCCTGAGTCCTTCTGTAAAGATCTATACCTTAGAGGAGATGCTGGAAAAAGACAAAAACATCGAGGAGATATTTGATGGACCGTTACTGGATCACGGTTTTATCGATACACAGGAACTGGAAGCCTCCATACTTCCAAGTGAATTACATGTATCCGATCTTTACAGGGAAATCATGAAAGTCGCTGGTGTTCAGTCTATTAAAAATCTCTTTGTACTGCGTTATGACAGCAACGACAACCCCGTCGCTTCAGAGCCGTGGTGCATGAGGCTCAACCCGCCATTATTCAAGGCCCGGCTCGATACAGGGCTTTCATCCATAACCTTTTACAAGGGAAATATCCCTCTTTTTGCGGATAACAAAAAGGCCCGGGAAAAGTTTGAAGCGAAAATCGGAATGGCAAAATCCCCTGTTATCAGATGTGATGAAAATGATTTGAGTATACCGAAGGGCACATATCATGAGCTCACTGATTACACAAGTATCCAGGAAGAGTTTCCCCTCACATACGGCATCGGTACTGAAGGGCTTCCTGATTTTTCAGGTGATTTGCGAAAGGCACAGGCAAAGCAGCTCAAAGGGTATCTCACCTTTTTTGATCAACTTCTGGCTGACTATCTTGCACAACTATCGAGGGTAAAGGATCTGCTCTCTGTTCATAACACCGATGACAGCACATACTTTGGACAGCCTCTGTATGATGCGCCAGGCATAAATGAATTGCTGGTCGATTATACAGGTTCTGATGTTCCGGACTGGGAAGCATTTAAATCGGACGCCAATAATGGCTATATCACAGCTTTGGAGGCTCAATTAGAAAGCGACGAGACCAAATGGGACAGACGGAACCGTTTTTTGGATCATTTAATGGCCCGCTTCGGTGAAAGATTCAATGATTATGCCCTGTTAATGTATGACGTATATGAAAAAAAAGTGAATGAAAACCTGGTTAATGACAAAGAGGATTTCTTAAAGGATTATCCTGTAATCAGCCAAGACCGTGGCAGGGCCTTTCATTATACGGCATGGGATCAAGAGAACAATCGACCGGAGGTATGGGACACCTTCAATGTTTCAGGATTGGAGGCAAGAATCGCCCGACTGTTGGGCATAGATAATTACAGACGAAGATATCTCTACTGTGAACCGGCGTATACAATCGAAGTCTCCCCTGTAACTCCAATGGAAGATCCGGTAAAATACCAATACCAGCTAAAGGATACGCAAGGCACTCTCCTGTTAACAAGCACAGAGCAATACGATACACAAAAGAGCGCTGAAGAAGACGCAACCCTGTTGGAGGCCCGACTCTTAAAGAAAGACAGCTATGAAGTGAAGAAGGTAAATGCCTCGCAGTACAGGCTCTTTGTCAAAAAGGATAATACGGAATATCTGGCCTGCTCTGAAGAGCTCTTCGATTCCAACATAGAGGCATCAACCCTAAAAGGGATGATCCTGCAACTGGCATGCCCGGAACAAGACTGCAGCGAAGAGGGCTTTCATCTGGTGGAACATATCCTGCTTCGTCCTTTAAATACCGATTATTCACTTATGCCTGTCCATGTGAGCTGTGCCGATTGTCTGGAAAATGCAGACCCATATTCCTTCAGAATGACGATCGTTCTGCCCTTTTGGCCGAAGCGTTTTCAGGATTGGAGATTCAGAAAATTCTTTGAAGAGACAATACGTAATGAAACACCTGCTCACCTAGCTGTAAAAATCTGTTGGGTAAGCTGTTTACAGATGAGAGAATTTGAGGAAGCCTACAAAGACTGGCTCGAAGAAAAGTCAAGACCAAGCCCGGATAAGGAGGCGTTGAAGAACTGCACAAATACCCTGATCAATGTGCTCTTCTCTTTGAGAAATGTTCACAAAGAGGCAAAACTGCACGATTGTAAAACAACTGAAGACGCTCTTGTTCTTGGATATTCAAACCTGGGTCAAATATAAAGGGGCAGTTGCCGAATAATAAAATAGTTATTGACTTCCTTTAGCAAAAAATCGGCCACAGCAAAGGCAATCACATTATAACCCGTGTAAAACTCGCTAGTGAGTGAGCATAAAGAAAGAACAGTATTGATCATTTGCATGAGACAGTCACAAATGAATCTTGTTAAGACTCTCAACCAAGAAACAATCTCCTGTTCTTTCTTAACGCTCACTACACCGCTCAAACAGTTGCACGCGTTATAATGTGACCGCCTTTGCTGAGATACGACAATAGCCACTTAAAAAATCCCTTTGAACAGCTATTAAAAATCAACCGACAAGCAGGTTTTGATCATCAAGGATTGTGATTTGGACAAGGACCCATAAAGAGAGGATGCAATGAATGAAATAGATTCTTACCCCATTTTTGAACCGAATCAGGTTTTAAACCATACCCATTTAAATGGACTGCGGGACTATTTAGACGAACAGAGCCGCCTTACCAGGAGTCAACTGATCGGTATTGGAATCGTATGCGGTCTGGAGGTCTCTTTAAAGAGCAATAAAAATATCACTCTATCCAGAGGATGCGGCATTACGTCCAGAGGGAACCTGATCTCATTAGAGGATACTGATTTTACCCATTACAAACCCTACAAAGACCCTTCCGGTTATCAACCGTTTTCAGACCTGTCATCCGAGGCCCAGGAATTGCTTACGAAAAAAGAGAGCAATGCAAAGACATTATCATCCAGCGGCAGTCTTCTGAATGACAGGGTTGTCGTCCTCTTTTTAGAATATGAAGATGAGAAAGTCGATCCATGTTCGATCCTCGATTGCGATGAGCATGGAACATGGAGAGATTTTCAAGTGAGGTGCCTGCTTATCACCAAAAAAGATGCCTTGAACCTTCTCAAAAACACTAATCCGGACCTGTCGGATGTTCTTAACCCCTCTGATGCAGATGCAATCATAAACAAAAAGTATCTCTTAGACGATCTCTCCATTAAACGAATAAGTTATTTGGCCGCACAAAAAGGAAATCCTATCGAAAAATCAAAAGATTTTGACGAATTGGCCCTCCTATACATCGAGGCCGTCCTCGATGTACTCAAGCCTCTTATGCTTGCTATCAACAATGCATATGAGACATACAGCCCTTTCTTAAAGAAGTCGATCAGCAGCAAGGATGTGGAGGCCTCGATGAAGAGGCTGGATGAACTGGGTATCTTCCTGAAAAAGGCAGCGGATGGAAAGGATATTCCTCAACTGGTTCAATACTATTTCGATTTTATGAAGGATTTGATAAATGCCTATAACGAATTCGTAAAAACGGCTTTTGATCTTATGGCGGAGTGCTGCCCGGACATCTCTGCGTTTCCCAGGCATCTTTACCTGGGAGAAGCGAAACCGGTAGTCGATTGTCGCCCGTCTGTCTTTCGTCACCACTTCAAACAACCTCCGATCTATAATGGAAATGCACTGAGATTGGGCAAAGTGACCCGGTTGTTTAAAAGAATACTCTTAATGATCGATTCCTCTTGGCTTTTAACGGGTGATTCTCCTTTGCCTATAGAAGATGCGAGAATAAAGGATGAAATCAAGATCACACCCTCTATGGGATATGCAGAGCCCTTAAGCCAAAGAGCCATCCCATACTACTACAGAGTGCCAGGCACCCAGGGTTCTCTTTTCGAGTACTGGAATGACGAGATGTACAGGAAGTGTAAGGCGGATTTAAACCTCTCTTACCACTCGTCAAATTACAGTAAGAAAGAATTCATCATTGATCCGCTCGGTTATACTATCGATGCCTTCCCTTTTTTCAGAATCGAAGGCCACATAGGCAAAGAGGCAAAAAAGGCCTTTCAAGAAATCGATTCAATGAGAAAAGCGAGTAACCTCCCATTTGCGCTCCTTATGCTCTTCGATGGAGACACTTCCCTGAATTCATCCGCAAAATCCGGAGCGTATAATGACTTACAGGCCATCTATTCAATCTGGCGCAATAAAATGCTCCTTTTTATCAACAATACTATTCAACTTACCTATTATCTTGAAAAAAATCTCTCTATGTCCTCTGATAAACCCTTGAAAGATAACCTTCGTATGGCAGCAGATGATCTTTTCTCATCTTTCAGTCTTTCGGTCTTTAGCAGTGCAGGCAAAAAAATCGTCGAACAACCCGAGTATGTAGCAGTAAAAGGGGACGACACTGTAAAACTGGACAAAACATCGGAATACTACGGGATAAAGAGGGATGCATACTTTGCAGATATTGCCTTGAACAACACAAGAGCGGGGAGGGTCTTCACCACTATGGAGAGATTGGAGGCGGCCATAGGAGAAACTGCAGAATATGAATCGAGGGAAGATCGGTTTATCAAAGATACACTCGCTGACTTGAATCAATATTTAACAGGGCTAATAGCTGCCCTGGCATCAGACATAACAGACTTTGAATTGAGTCGGTTTTATGAAAACTACTCAAAATCTCTCTATGTAAACATCAATATATTGAAATATCTGGCTGAGTCCTACACAAATGAAAAGACTGAGGACGACGACACCTCCATCTTCATGGCCTTTTATTGGGGGCATCGAATACTGTCATCCATTGCTTTGCATCCCTATATTGACATCCGTATCCTCCTTGACAACCTGGAGCAAAGAACGCTGCGCTCCTCCAAGACCTATAACCTCTTTGAATTCATGGAAGAAAATATCGGCCTGGAACATCATGGAGGCGTTCAAAAAGGCGGGACATTTGTTTTGGTATGCAAAGATGAAGGGGATAAAGGAGAAGTTATAGCTGATTTCAGTTTGCCTTATGTCGCCTCCTTTAAAGAAGAGAAACAGAGCGCTGTTGCAAAATCAATCCTTCCACTGGTTTTGCCTGTTTGCTCCGTGGTAATACCTGATGAAAAAGGGGAAGGAAGAGAATCCACTTACCCGGAAGTGAATATCCAACTATTCAATAACCTCTACGACCCAAAGAGATTCGAACCTTCACTCACCTCTAATCCAAAGTTTGGAGAGGCTGTGTTCAAGGATGCTGTATATGAACCGAATCAGGATATACTGAAGAAAGTCCTCTATTACCAGGTGAAACCCGACCTCATCAAAAAGGCCCTGGAACTCGATAAAACCAGGTCTGTATTGATCGATGAATTCAAATTCAAGATTCAAGATGTTCAGGGAAAAACCGATGTTGGCGAATCCACGATAACGGTTTTTATCCTTACACAGGCAGTAATGGATTCAAAAGAAACAGCTATTGTCAACGGGGCAGTCACATATGGAAAAGAATCACCGGTTCAATCGGCAAAGGTGTCTGACGAGAACAATCATACGACAACAACAGACACCAAAGGGAGATACACTCTCCCTGTATATCTCGGAACGAACAAGATTACGATCTCTCATCCGGATTTTAAATCTCAGACATCGTCCATTGATGCAAAAGAAGCAGGAAAAGAGTATGGGTTGAACTTTGAACTGCAAATCAGCGATGTTTCCAGGGTAAAAGAAGAGAAGTATAAAGAAGTGAATGACGCCTTAGGCATAGCCTTTGGCTCTGCCAAAGCCGATGAATTAGTAAAGACACATGAAGGAAGAATGAAAGAATATGAGCAGACAATAGAGACGATGAAGGAGGAAAAGGATCTGGGGCCGGATGCACCGGTTTATAGTGCAGCCGAAGCTATAGAGCGTTTTATCGGTGATGCGAAGATAAACATCTTAACACTGAACAATGCATATTCAAATACAAGAGACCGCTTATTTGAGAGCATTCAAAAATCATCCGGCAAGGAAAAGGTTCTACAAATAGAGGCTTATAAGACCCTGACTATGGCCTATATCGACAGATTGGCCCTGGAACAGCCAAAGGGATTCAGCTCCACCACAAAAGCCGCCCTTTCCAAAACCAAAGAGCAGATAGACAAAGAGTCTGACCTCAATATGGAAGACGAAATATCGAGATGGTCAACTCAAGTGAATGATAATTTGCCGGATAAATTCATAAGCAATATCAGAAAAGAGATCTTCCAAACGTGATCCAATCCTCAATGCCAATGCACGTGGAACAATACCATTGTATCCAAAGATATCGGATTGAACTGAAGCTCGGAAATGAAAAGAGCGCTTACAAAACCGAACAACGGTTTCTTTCAGCTGCCAAAAGGATTATAGCCGAGGAATTGGCGGATCTATTTGATGAGGTCATCGGAGAACAGAGGTATCTAATAATAGAGAAAATCGAAATCGATCTCGGCACGATCCACGAAAGCATGATGGAAGAGACCATATATGAAAAAGTACCTGCACATATTCGAGAGGAATTGAAAAAATCCCTCTCTTTTAGATCCGACAATCCAAGATCAGACTCTATCGATCAAAAAAGAGAATCATATCCTTCTTCCCATTCAGAAGTCTTAGAAAACACTCAATATATCTTCTTGTGGTTTGTCTTTTTTTTAAGACTGGGCAGGTTTCCCTGGTGGGCCCCTCCGGTCGATTTTCATTCCTTTGAAACTGAACTCATTCGAGTATTCCATGAAACACAAAATGGGCTCTCTTATCATCTAAAAGAGCTGTTGAAACAGGGTCAAAACACTGTTGAGCGCCTGTCTTTTCAATTCTCTGAGGATTTTCTCGTTGAGCTGATCTCTTTTCTGACGTCCGGTAAGAAAGAACTCGTTTTTCAAACCATCGATGCTGTAAAGGCAACACTCATGGAAAACATGGGAAAGACCGATCCAGGACAGTTAAAAAAGGGTGGCTATCTTCCGATCTTCAAGTCCCTTTCATCATTGAATTATCATATCAATTCTCATCAGGACTGGTTGAGATGCCTTATCGATCATCTTCAGCATGATCAAAACAGGATCGTCGGTATTGATGTTTTAAGAAAACTGTGTGAGAATTATCAGAATGCAAATGATTTGAATATGAGAAATATGATCGATCAGCTCATTGATTCGATCCTATATGAGGAATCCGGATCTGATCCGAGCACCCTCTCCTCTTTTTCAACAAAGTCGACAGAAAAGAGACACGACCCAACGCGCTTGGCACAAAAGAAGCAAAATGACCTTGAACCAGGGGAAGATGATCTGTTAAGATTGAACCTGAGTAAGGATGTGATTCGAGAAACAACTCAAGCAAAGAATCGGGGACATGAAAGCAGGGAAGTTCATGCAGATGAAGAAGAGATAAACAGAGGTGAAACCAAAGAAGAGAATCAGAGATATGACGACAGAGAGGCCCATACAAATGAAGAAGAGATAAAGAGAAATGAAACCAAAGTAAAAAATCAGAGATATGGCTGCATGCAAGCCCATACGACAGAAAAAAAGATACAGCGAGATGAAACCCAAAAGATTGCGAAGGATAAGAGTATCACTGGAATGAAAACAGGTGCATTGAATACGGACTCAGAGAAACCGCTGCATAACCAGGGGATCAAAAGCGGGGAGATTGAAAAGCCTGTTTACTGGGAACAAGAGGAAAAAGGCAACCAGAAATTAGAAAAAGATAATCGAATCATTGAACCGTGGAATCGAAATTTACCTGCTGGAAAAGGTTTCCAAAAGCCCTCTATCTTTAAAATAGCACACGAGGATCCGCACTATTACATCCATAATGCGGGCCTTGTGATCTTGGCCCCTTTCTTCCCTTCTTTCTTTCAGGAACTAAAACTGCTGAAAGACAACGATTTCAAAGATTCGGATGCCGCATGCAGGGCAGTACATATCCTGCAGCATGCAATCGATGAATCAGAAAGTCCGCCGGAAAATGAACTGATTTTAAATAAGATTCTCGCTGGAATCCCCATTGAAGAACCTCTTGAACGGGACATTATACTTACTCATCACGAAAAAGAATGTATAGATAATCTCCTCACTTCGGTTATCACTCATTGGAGCGCACTTAAAGGGGCCTCAGCCAATGGTCTCCAAGAAGGATTTTTACAAAGACAAGGCAAGTTGAGTTTCGTGGAAAACGGCTGGAAACTTATTGTCGAGAGAAAAACCATAGACATCCTTTTGTCAAGAATGCCCTGGGGATTTTCAATGATTCACCTTCCCTGGATGCATTCTTTACTATACGTAGAATGGTAACACAAACATATCAAGATATAGATCAAAACAGGATATACTCAAATGCAAAGGCATTGCTTGCGGACTTTGAATGGTTTCAAGCTGTAATAGACACAAGGATGAAGTTGTCCTTTCAAAAGGAATGCGAATACGACAGTATATATCGGATTTCACCCCCTTCCATAGAAAAGGAAAAGAGTCCATATGCCGGTTTTGTGGCCCACTATAACTTGAGTTTTGAAGAGAGGATCATCATCCTCCTTGCCCTGTCCCCTCATGTTGCACCACATTTACTGGATGTCTTTTTTGCAAAGAACACTTACACAGACAGAGGGTTTACGGAGTTTGGAGGGTTAAAGGGATCATCACATGCAGGATTCCTCCCGACCATTGAAACGGCCTTCTTTATCCTGGCAGGAAACGATCTGGCCAAAAGGTTTTATATTCAAAGATACTTTCGATCCGACCATTTCTTTTATGCACACAACATCCTGGGCCTTGATCACATACACGGCAATGAACCGGAAGCCAGCTGTTTGCTCAATATCTCCGATGATTTTGTGGATTACTTCACCACGTGCCAGGCAAGAAGGCCCATGTTCAGTCATGATTTTCCTGCCAAGAGGGTAACGACTCCCCTCAATTGGGAGGATCTGGTTGTTGAGGATTTCACCAGATTTCAATTAGAGGAAGTAAAAGCTTGGTTGATTCACGGGGAGACATTGATGAATGACTGGGGCTTGGCAAAAAAACTGAAACCCGGTTTCAAGATTCTCTTCCATGGTCCCCCAGGTACAGGTAAGACACTCACGGCCTGTCTCTTTGGAAAATGGGCAGGCACGGATGTATACCGCATTGACCTCTCTACCGTTGTCTCAAAGTATATCGGTGAAACAGCAAAAAACCTCGAAAAGGTCTTTAAAAAAGCAGAGCACAAGAACTGGGTGCTCTTCTTTGATGAAGCAGATGCTTTGCTTGGAAAACGAACATCCATAAGCGATGCACATGATAAATACGCAAATCAAGAGGTGTCGTATCTTTTGCAGCGTTTGGAAGACTATGGAGGTCTGGTTATCCTGGCAACCAATCAGAAAGGGAATATGGATGAGGCCTTCAATAGAAGATTGCAGGCAGTTATCACCTTTTCTATGCCAAAGCCAAAGGAGAGACGCATACTCTGGCAAAATGCGTTCAGTGACAAATCCGAATTTGAAGATGGTCTTGATCTCAAAAAAATCGCCGACAAGTTTACAATATCTGGGGGGTCGATAATGAATGTTGTGCGGTACAGCTCTCTAATGGCTTTAAATCGAGGAGAAAATATTATCAGATATAATGATATATTGGAAGGGATCAAAAGAGAACTGGACAAAGACGGAAAGACGGTTTAATTCATATAAAATGGATACTGACTTCCTTCAGTAAAAAAATCAGTTACAGCAAAGGCAATCACATTATAACCCGTGTAAAACTCGCTATATCGCTCAAACAATTGCACGCGTTATAATGTGACCGCCTTTGCTGTGTTAAGTCAATAGGCATATATTATAATTATTTATTCATACCAAAGGGGTTAAAGTCATGAAAATTCGTAACCATCTCCTTGAAGGTGAGAACATCGAACACAAGGAGACACCTAATTGCAGCGGCCCAATTGACCCACACTATCTGGTCTTTCATTTCACTGCCGGCAGGAATGCTTCAAGCTCAGTTAACTGGCTTTGCAATCCGGACGCCAAGGCGTCAGCCCATATCGTGTTGGCTCAGGACGGCAGTATTACTCAACTCTCACCTTTTACCATCAAGACCTGGCATGCTGGGCAAAGCTATTGGGACGGGCTTTCAGGATTGAATTCTTATTCCATCGGCATTGAAATGGACAATGCCGGCAGGTTAACCAAAGTCGGCTCCACTTACCGGGCCTGGTTTCAAAAAGAATATCAAGAGAACCAGGTTATTCACGCCAGACATCAGTTTGAAAACGAGCTGACCTGCTGGCACACTTACACTGAAAAGCAGATAGACCGGGCGACCCAACTGGCAGAAGTCCTGGCAAAGGAATACAACCTGAAGAACATCCTGGGCCACGACGACATTGCGCCATCTCGCAAGAGGGATCCAGGCCCGGCCTTTCCTCTGGCCAATATCCGTGCCCGTATTCTTGGGCGTCGCGAAGATGCGGATGACACGTATGAGGTCAAGGTAGATATGCTCAACATCCGAAGTGGTCCGGGCATCGAATATGAAAAAGTAGCGGATCCAATTGCTCTGGGCACCCGGGTGAGTCTGCTCGAAATCCGTGAACGCCGGAGTAAGGTCGATGTAGAAGGTTGTAACGATATTGAAGGTTGGGTTTACAACAAATACATCGAAATTGTATAGCATAAATGACGATTCAGGGTATAATGAATGAGGTGTAGAGTATGTGAACCATTCAAGCTATGTTTTAAGGGGGAAGAATTGTGTTTACTCCTGTTTCAAAGGCAAAGGAGAGTGTAAACCTCTCTTGCGCAGCTCAGACTTATCTCAAGGCTGGAAAACCTAATAACTCTACTATCCTGAAGGGCTTAAACATCCAGAAAAAACTGACTGTAGGCCAGCCCAATGATGAATATGAGCAGGAAGCAGATCGTGTAGCGGATCAGGTGATGCGTATGCCGAGCCCTGTACCTGCAAAACAGAGACCATGGACTGGGTCTATCAATCATTTGCTCCAAACACAGCCTGTAGAAGAAGAGGAAGAAGAGGTCCAGGCAAAACCCCTTCTTCAAATGCAACCCATTGAAGAAGAGGAGGAAGATGTTCAGGCAAAACCCCTATTTCAGAGGCAACCGATTGAAGAAGAGGAAGAGCCTGTCCAGATGAGAGCAGGGAAGGATTTGAGTCGAACACCGGAAGTCGGCCCGAATCTGGAGAGTCATATTCATGGACTCAAAGGCGGAGGGCAACCCCTTTCTGATTCCACTCGTACCTTCTTTGAACCGCGTTTTGGCCGCAAATTCAATCAGGTGCGTGTGCATACGGATGCTCAGGCAGCCCGATCAGCGCAGGCGTTAAATGCACGGGCCTTTACTACTGGACATGATATTGTCTTTGGATCCGGACAGTATGCACCGGAGACCATAAGAGGGAAAAGACTGTTGTCGCACGAGTTAACTCATGTGGTGCAACAACGGAAATCCCCATTGCATAGGGTCAATATGGAAGAGGCCGAAGGGATTCCGGCCGGAGATAAAGTCGGACATACACTACCGATGAACACACTTCGCATGCAACCAGCCGGAACCACATCCGGAGTCGCTCCCACTAAAAGCATTATAGACGATGCTCAGAAGGCCCTCTTCGCGTGGCATAGAAAGTCTCTGGAGTTCGTTGAGGACAATAGAATCTGGTTGTCATACAATTACATCGATTACTTGGGACGCACCAGTTCCAATCCTCGCTTGGGTTGGTCACACAGTGCGACTGCATCCGTAATCGGACATGCCCTGGGCAAATTGCTGGGAAAATTGCCTGAAAAACTGATAAAAAAAGGCACCGCTGCAACAGTGGCAGCATTGATAGGAACAAAGATCGCTCCTGGTGTCGGCACGGTCATAGGATTCATTGTCGGTACCATGATCGATACGATTGCCTATTCCATATTCCAGACTATTACCGGCAAAACAGCAGTAGGCAAAGCCATGACTAAGGCATCACGCTTAACAGCCAGTATGATAAAGGCCAAAGAGAAGGAATTGAATAAAAAAGCGAAGCAGGGCCGTACCATGGCTATGGACATCTATGAAAAAGTCCAAAATCAATTGAATGATGCGAAAACAGAAAACGAGGTTTTTAGCATTCGTGACTGGGCCATAAAGGAGCATGAGGTTGCCGCGACTTCTCCTCCTGCAACGGACAGGTCTCTCTTTGAAAAAATGCTCCACGACTGGGTCCTGGAACATGCCGGTGACGAAGAAGATGCAAGCAAGCAGACCGAAGAATACCAGTGGGAGAAAGCACGAGACGAAGTCTTCGGAAAAGGCGATTTAGACTACCATCCTGAGATCTTTGCCTATCAGACTCGGGGACAATGGGGCGAAGCTGGGCTTCCCGGTGAAAAGATTGCCAATCGAATGATAGCTGAGGTAGAGAGAATCAAGAAAGAGGCCTCAATGTCAGGCAAGGATCCTGCAGATGAAGTTCACAGAGAATTCGATTCCAAGACATATGTGTTTCATTCGACAAAAAACCGGGATGAGCTTCAGAAACTGGCTAATTTTATCTCTCTTAGCGCTTACCCTCAGATGCCTCTTCTCGGCGCCGGGTTGATACGGCTATCGCGGAACAAATTCACTATGAAATGTTTTCTCGATTTGACTACTTCCGATGGATCGTGCTACGTTAACGAATGGGAATACAGTCTTTCATTGCCCGGACCAGAGGGGAGCAAGCCAATGAAATCTAAGTTCGACGTGTCTCCTGATTAATATGCTGATCAGGTCTTGTTCTTCGGAGTTAATTTGGCCGTTACAAGGAATGTGGGAGCAGAGTATCGAACCATTCGAGTTCAGTCTTGAGGGGAAAAAATTATGTTTACGCCTGTTTCGACAGAATATTATTCAAACACCACCAATGCAGCACATTCTCATCACAAGGCTGAAAAATCTAATAACTCCAACATCCTGAAAAATTTAAATATTCAAAAAAAACTGACTGTAGGCCCGCCCAATGATGAATATGAACAGGAAGCAGACCGGGTAGCAGATCAGGTGATGCCTATGCCGGATTCTGTATCTGCAAAACAGAGGCCCTGGACTCCACCTATTCATCATTTGCTCCAAACACAGCTTAGAGAGGAAGAAGAACTTCAGTCAAAACCCCTTTTTCAAAGGCAACCGATTGAAGAAGAGGAAGAACCTGTCCAGATGAGAACAGGAACATATTTGGGTCGAACACCAGAAGTCAATTCGAACCTGGATGCACATATTCATGCCCTTAAAGGCAGGGGGCAACCCCTTTCTGATTCCACTCGTACCTTCTTTGAACCGCGTTTTGGCCGCAAATTCAATCAGGTGCGCGTGCATAGGGATACTCAGGCAGCCCGGTCAGCGCATGCATTGAATGCACGGGCATTTACAACAGGTCATGATATCGTATTCGGAGCAGGCCTCTATGCGCCTGAAACATCTGGCGGAAAAAGCCTATTAGCCCATGAATTAACTCATGTATTGCAACAAAACCCTGAAAAAGATGTTCAAGAAAAATCTGGAGGCAACAAAAAAACAAGTACGTATGTCACAGGGCTCACTTTACAAAGGGCACTGAAAAGTCAGGATTTATGGCTGTCACCGGACGAACATATACAGTGTGATCCTCCGGAGCAGGCGACCCCTACTGAAGATGACTACCGTGATTGGGTACTGGCAGTCATCCGGCTATTCACTGCGGCCGCCCAGCGTTACAGCACAAGCCCTGTATCAGCCAGCCATATTACCTTGGCAGACCTATTTCGGGAGGAATGGCAGGAACGGTCCGGAGCTTTGGGAATTTTTGCCCAGTTCGTTCGTTTTCTAGAGTCTTTGCTTGAAGCAATGCAGCGGGCGGCCAGTCCGGAGGGACTGCTACTGGAGATCAGCCGCATACTCACCGAGTGGCAAAGGGTTTACGACGGAGCCAGGGGGTTCATAACCGATCACCTGGCCGGTGATGCAACGCTGTCCGACCAGTTGCGCTCAAGCTATCAGACGGCTATTGAGGCCATCCATCGTTCAGTACGTGATCTCACCCCGCGGGTGAATATCAATCTCATTGCTGAGCCTCCAGCTCCTGGTGATGATTTTATCACCAATGCTACTGCTTATGCTAATTCCTATTTCTCCAGACCTCAACAGGAAGGCGATGTGGTGCAAACCATAGAGAGGATTGCTTCACCGACAGCGCTGTTCGATACTGTGGAACGTGTACGACCGGAGCGTCTGATCCGACGAGTCGATATTTTCGCCCACGGAACCATTGACCCGTCTAATCAGATCCGCTTTGGTCCAACTTGGCACACTGTAGCCAATATTGAGACGGCAGCCGACAATCGACAGTATGAGAGCCGTTACATCCAGAGTACCGCCCGATTCGATGATCGTTCAATAATAGAAATACACGCCTGTCGTCTCGGAGGAGGCACTGGTCAGAGGTTCCTGGAAGGTACGGGGCGAGCGTTAGGTGGAGAGCATGGTCAGAGTGTGATCGGATACACAGAACGCTGGTATCCCTATCGATTCGAAATTTTTTGGACGCATAATGCAGGCGGGGTACAGATACATAATGAGAAAGTAGTCAATACACAGAACGATATCTATGGTCCCAATGCCCTGCCGGACCGATTCGGTCAACCTGGTGACCATAATGGCTTCATCAATAGGTTCGAGAACTACGCTGTGCAGGCTTTCGATGATGTGGTGGTGGGTAGCGTTGAGGTACACTCTTTTCTGAACGATGCTGAACGGGCCGGTGATCCAGTAACTCGGGCCCGTAAGATCGAGATCATGCGGGCCATGTATGATCAAAACGAAGCCTGGTTGCTGGGTTTCCTGCATCCAGCTGCTGGAGTAGCCCCGGGCGAAGCAAGGGCAGGCGAAGCTTCGGCAGACTATACCTTCACCAGCGAGAACGCTGACTGGCAAGCACGTGTTCTCACAGTGAACGTCAATCCGCCGGCCCCCGCTCTCGTTCCTTGATAGGAGGGGATCAATCTTAGTTGAGGTCAGAGTAAATTGATATCCTTTGCATTTAAGTTAAAATTAAAAAGAGAGGTACTCTATGTTCACTCCTATTTCGTATACAAGGAAAAGATCAAACCTCACTAGTGCAGCAAAGCGCAATAATGGACAAAGAAAAAAGAACAATAACACTGATACGTTGATTAATAAAAAAATACAGGCAAAACTAACCATTGGCCAGCCCAATGATAAATATGAACAGGAAGCAGATCGGGTTGCGGATCAGGTGATGCGTATGCCGAATGCAGAACCTGTAAAACAAGAGCCCTGGGTTTCTCCTATTCATCCTTTACTCCAAAGGCAGCCTTTAGAAGAAGAGGAAGAAGAACTTCAGGCAAAACCCCTTCTTCAGATGCAGCCCACTGAGGAGGAGGAAGAATCCATTCAGACAAAGAGAAACGGTTCACGAAATCCGGTCAAACGTAAAAATCTTGAAAATCACCTCTATCAATCAAAGGGCAGTGGTTCTTCGCTTCCACGAGAGACCCGAAGATTTATGGAAAATACAATCGGCACAGACTTCAGCAAAGTAAAGGTCCATACTGACAATATCGCTTTACAAATGAATAAGGGCTTAAACGCCCAAGCCTTTACCCATCAAAATGATATATACTTTAGCTCCGGACGATACAATCCGGACTCATCAGAGGGGAGATTCTTGCTGGCTCACGAACTCACTCATGTAGTACAGCAAAACGGAAATGATACTTCTATTCAAAGGCAGGAGGGCGAGGAACGTTATGAAGCAGCTACAGAAGAGACTGAACCTGCAACCTCTCTTTCACCCGATGCTGTATCGCCCATTATATACCCTCAACTGCCCTTGTTTGATTTGAATAATGACATGAGGTTTAAACTCTTGTTTATGCCTCCTCAACCCGATATTCCCGCTTTAATTAGGCCTTTTACCATGAGGGGATTACTCGTTTCTGAGATGGAATTCAACTCTATCCTTCAGAACTGGAATTATGCGTATAATTTCTATTTCGATCTGGGCCTCGATCCTGACAGCTCAAAATGGCTTGCGGACAAGAGTATGAGTTTTGCCTATGACACCCAATTGAGTCTCGAATACCCAAGTACCATAGAGAGCATGGAACGATCCGGCCAGCTTCCGGAATCAACAACCTTTTCCGTTGATGTCTTTTCTTTTTAGCACAGCTTTTCGTTAATCTTTTCTTTGTTTTGTAAATATATGCCGCCACAATTCGTCAATACAGAGAATAAATCCCAATTTACGCCTGCGGTAAAGCCCAATCTTTCCAATGGGAATGGCAGCTATACCCTATTCGAAGAACAACCCTCCCCTGATCTTTCTCTGTTGGAAATACCTTCAACTTCTCTATTTGAAAGCGGTTTTCCTCATGATAGCGGTACTGGAGATGAGTCTCAACATGCCAAAAACATCTTCAGCTATTTGCGGGCTCAACCCAAATTAACTGTTGGATCAGACGGATTTGGGGCACCTTTGAACCAACCGGATTGTATCTCTTGAAAAAGCCGATTCCGGCCTTACCCGAATATAAGTCGCTCCTGCCAGAAGAACTTGATCCAGCGGGAGAATGGATCGCCCCCCCCTTTGATACTCGAGCCGTCATTTGCTGTACTTGAAAGCTCCGTTGAACCGCCAAGAAACACCCCTGTTCGCGATTGGCTTGAACAAAATACAGAACGTATACGGTCGCAGTTATTGTCAAGGGATACTGTATTTCGAATGATCAGACGAGAAGTCTCTGAAACCATAGAACTCTGCGATGAAGAGATAGAGCAGGCCATTTCACAATGGGCAACAGGACATGAGATATACGGTTTTTGGCAGAGGATGTCATCCCTTCATTAAGCCCGGCACCGGAGTTGAGGCAAAGCGCTGTGGCTATTCGAAGCTGGTTAGAGGGTAATTTCCTCGACATACGTACCCTCGAAATTGCCCAAATTATCGTCCGTTTACGAAGACATGTCCAAGAAGCCCTCGATATGCATGATAGTGAATTGTCTCGAATTATTGCAGATTGGCTTTCGAACCGTCCGTTACAATCAGAGGAAGAAGACTTCAGCCTTTCAAATCTTGTGAGGATAGAAACCTCGTACGTCACTGTGGTCATTCTGCAGAGAGTCAGGGTGAGACTGCCGGTCCGATTCAGGGATCTCACATTATTTACCTTTCAGTTTCAAGCAACTCCTTCTTCCCTTTCCCTGTCGTGTGAATTCGATATATCGCATCATCTGACCCTCAGCATATCTGGAAGCCTGGCCGACTATGTTCCCTCCATCTCTCCTGGTGAGGAAGAGGAAGAACCCCCGTATCGTCCGAGGGTTTCAACAGGCATCACACTCTCATCTGAAAGAAGGATACAATCAGCAGACGCAATCTCACGTCTGCGTGCCCTGTACACGGCAGGGAGGGAATTCCAGGAACAGATGAGAACTCTGATGGGGCAAAGCAGCGAAACGAGAGAAGTTGAAAGAACGGATGTAGAAAGTATTACATCTGTAGCTGAAGAAGTCCTCAGATCAAGTGTGGAGGAGTCAGAATCATCACCACATCCCGAAGCTGCGCCTTCCAGCCCAGAGGAACGGACAGAGTATCACCTAACCGATTTTGCGGAGGATCTCTATGGAGTCCTCTACCCTCTTCTCGATATGTACAATGCAATAGAAGAGTATAACGAGGGACAAGAGACTCCTATGTGGTCAATAAGAGCTTTTGCTGGTGTAGTCACTGAGGAGTTTCGTGAATCTGCCGATTCATATGGAGGCATTGAGCTGATTTTGCATTTCTAGTAAAGTTTAATCTTACACTTCCCTCTTTGACTGAAAGAGAGTCTCTCTATTGTAATGCAGATAAAGGGCGTCTTTCTTGATCTTTTTCAAAAGGGGTAATGGAAAAAGGGTGAGGGCTCCTCCTATTATAAAAAGGAGGGGATACCCAAAACAGGACGCAAAATATCCGGCCAGTATCCATGCACTTCCCATACCGGCCACAACAAGGCTTGCAAGAAGGGTATAGTGGGTTCCTCCTATTCTGGAGTCAACCACATCCATCATGAAAGCGAAAAAGGCCGTTGTAACCATACCCCCAAAGAGATGCTCCAGCGAGTTTATGATTACGGCTGAGCTATAGCTGAACTCTTTACTGGCAATTATCCCCAGGCAGATAAGCATGATTGACTGGAGAAATGAAAAATATATAAGGGAACGAAGACGTCCCAACCAGTTCACCAGGAATCCTCCTGCTGCAGAACCAATAAAACTGAATACCATGCCATAGGTACCAACAATGAAACCGATATCCCGATTCGAAAAGCCCTCATCAACGAGGAAGACCTTGAACATACTCCCCCCAAACGACTCACCAAACTTATAAAAGGTTATGAAAACGATTAAAATGATTGCACCTTTAAGACGGAAGAACTCTCTTAAATCGAGAAGAACTGGTGTTTCAATTCCTTCATCTTTACATTCCCTCTTTAAAGGCTTATATGTATGAACATGGGGTTCTTTCATGAAAAGCGGAAGGAGCAAAGTGAACCAGATAAGAGTGCCCATCAAAAAAAAAACCAGATCAGTGCCCAATATATTGCTATAAGCAATAAGGACCCCGCCGCCAATGATCATCCCTAGCTTATAGCCGGCCACTTGAGCACTGTTTCCAACCCCTCTCTCTTTTGAAGTCAGGATATCGACAGCAAAGCCATCAACTGCTATATCCTGTGTGGCTGAAAAGAGGTTGAAAAGAAAGATGGAAAGAATAAAGAGAAAGAGGTGTCTTTCTAAATCAAGGGGCATACACAGTATGATAGACAGCCCCATGAGAAACTGCATGGGGATTATCCAACTCCTTCGTCTGCCAACCCTTTGCAGATAAAACTTGTCCACAAAAGGTGACCACAGAAACTTAAAACCCCACGGAAGGGCAAGCACTCCGAGCCAGCCGATATCTTCTAGAGATACACCCTGTCTTCGAAGAACTATTGGAAGGTAATGCACAAAAAACCCAAACGGAAGTCCCTGCGTGAAGTAGAGGGTGGTAAGAGTGAACAGCTTCTTAGGATGGATAGGCATATTTCCCCTAAAGGTAATCTCTTCTATTATCTTACATCCGATCACTCAGTTTTATAAGAAAACATGAATTAAAACCTGCCCTCTTGAAAACCTATCCTGATAAATTATACCAAAACTATCACTCTATCCTAGTTTTGTCAAAATATTTAGCTTGAAACGCTCATTACTTTATTATATATATACCTAATTAGTAGTTTGATTCAAAAATATTATTAAACAATATGGTTTATTTTGAGTTATAGTTTTTCCAAACCAAAAGATAGGAGGAGAAAAGATGCCATTTAAATGAAGACGGCCTGAATGAATAATTACTCACGATGTTCAAGCCAGACT